>JBMYTL010000003.1:0-102317 GCA_049604295.1 Gammaproteobacteria bacterium | reverse complement strand
TCAGACCCTGGGTGATTCGATTTGGCAAGAGAGTGGTTCGTCCTGCTCGCGATGTGGGTGATCACCCCCATGCCCACCAGCTGGGCCATGGGGGGGACGGGAGTGACGTCCGGCTGCGAGGTCGCTGTGGACGAGGCGCCCGTGACCTTTCCCCGGGTTGCCGAAGTCGTACCCCACGATCCCGCCGCGTTCACCCAGGGTCTGGTGTTCGCCGGGGGGCAGTTGTTTGAAAGTACCGGACGCTATGGGGTATCGGATCTTCGACGCATCGATCCACGGACCGGAAGGGTTCTGGCCCGTCGGGCCTTGAATGAGAAGCTGTTCGGTGAGGGCCTGGCTGTTCTGGGTGACGGGCTCTGGCAACTGACCTGGCGGGAAAACACTGTTCTTGTCTGGGACCGGTACTCCCTGGAACCCGTTGGGGAGCATCACTACAACGGACAGGGCTGGGGATTGACCACACACGACGGTCACTTTTACATGAGTGATGGCAGTGCACGCCTGAGTGTCCGCGATCCCCGGAGATTTTCCGTCCGCGGGTACGTGCAGGTCTGCGATCACCGGGGCCCTGTTCAGCGTCTCAATGAGCTGGAATGGGTGAACGGGATGATCTGGGCCAACGTCTGGCATTCATCCCGGATCGCCGTTATCGACCCGACCGACGGCCGCGTGCGTCATTGGCTTGATCTTGCCCGCATCGTGGCTCGAGAAGCACCCGACGGTGGGGTACTCAATGGCATTGCCCGCAACCCGACCACCGGGGATGTGTGGATTACCGGAAAGCTCTGGTCACATATGTACCGAATCACCGGATACCCCGGCGAGGCCAAGCCATGATGAACCGATCCGCATTGATCCTTTTTCCCCAACAGGCGCCTCCGTCCGCCTCTGCCGTCCAGCTTGAGTCGCGATTGCGGGCACTGGGTTTGATCGGCCATGCCTTTGCCTTTGAAGGGCAACAGCATTTTGAGGCAGGGGAGGCGTTTCTGGAATGGATCATGTTTCTTGGTTGCATTCCCCACCTTGTATTGGATGTGGAGGAAGGACTGCGTGACGAATCCCACGCTTTTATCCATCTTGAGTTGCGCGACGGGACGGGATGCGGCCAGTGGGTGATGGGACGCAATACCCTGGCACCCCGTTGCCCTTCCTGTCGCAAACCCCATCGCGGCTGGCGCGAACAGCACGTGGCGGATGGCGCGCAGGTGCTGGTCTGTCCATTCTGTGCGGTGGAGGCCGCCGTTGATGCCTGGAACTGGAAGCACAGTGCAGGGCCTGGCGGACTTTCGATCTGGATCTGGGGTGTGTTTCCGTCCGAGGGGATCGCCTCCCCGGCATTGCTCAAAGAACTCGATGCACTCGGGTGGGGCGCCTGGGACCACTTCTATTGGCAGTCCTGATTTCACCGCCGCGAGAAGGGAAGGGCAGCGCGGACAACACGCTCAGCGGCCCACTTCGGTCATGCGGTGCGCCCCGGGGGGGAGGCCGTCGATGGTCCAGCTGCCCACCCGGTAACGGATCAACCTCAGCGTGGGTAGGCCCACGGCGGCGGTCATGCGCCTGACCTGGCGGTTGCGACCTTCCGTGAGGACAAGCTCTATCCAGTGGTCCGGTACAGATTTTCGGAAGCGCACGGGTGGGTTTCGTGGCCAGAGGATATGGGGGTGTTCGAGGAAACGGGCTTTTGCGGGAAGCGTGATGCCATCGTTCAACTGGACACCCGTGCGCAGGGCCTCCAGCGCCTTCTCGTCAGGCGTGCCTTCGACCTGGGCCCAGTAGGCCTTGCTCATTTTGTGCGTGGGCGCGGTGATGCGGTGTTGCAGGGCCCCGTCATCGGTGAGCAGTAGCAGCCCCTCACTGTCGTGGTCCAGTCGTCCGGCGGGGCGGAAACCGGGCAGATCCAGGTGGTGGGCAAGTCCGGGATGTCCGTCGAGGTCGTTGAACTGGCTGACCACGCCAAAGGGCTTGTTGAACAGGACGAGGTTGGGCACGTTCTGGAAATCAGAAGGGCAAGGTCTGAAGTAAGTGGGGAACCACCGCGCGGTCAACGTCCGGGTGGCGTGTCCCGGAAGCGCTTGAGCAGATCCGGGTAGGCATCAATGCGCCGGTCGCGCAGAAATGGCCAGATTCTGCGTACCTGTTCACTGCGGTCCATGTCGATATCGGCGATGAGAACGGCCTCCTGGTTGTCATCCGCCCGGGCAAGAAATTCACCCTGGGGCCCGGCGATGAAGCTGTTCCCCCAAAAGCGGATGCCCGCGCCACCGGCCGGGTCGGCCTCATGGCCGATCCTGTTGGGAGCCAAAAGGGGCAGGCCATTGGCGATGGCATGGCCGCGCTGAACCGTGACCCACGCCTCCAGTTGACGTGACTGCTCGTCCCGGGTGTCCAGCGGGTCCCAGCCGATGGCTGTGGGGTAAATCAACAATTCGGCACCGGCCAGGGCCATCAGGCGTGCCGCCTCGGGGTACCACTGGTCCCAACAGACCAACACCCCGAGACGGCCTACCGAGGTGTCGATCGGCTCGAACCCCAGGTCACCCGGTGTGAAGTAAAACTTTTCATGGAAGCCGGGATCGTCGGGGATGTGCATCTTCCTATAGGTGCCGACCAGGGTGCCGTCGCGTTCGAGCACCACGGCGGTGTTGTGGTAAAGCCCTGGCGCCCGTCGTTCGAACAGAGAACCCACGATGACGATTGAGTGGCGCGATGCCAGCTCACCCAGGAAATCGCTCGACGGCCCCGGAATGGACTCGGCTCGGTCGAACTCGTCGGTGTTTTCTGTTTGACAGAAATAAGGTCCGGTATGCAATTCCTGCAGGATCACCAGGAGTGCGCCCTGCTGGGCGGCATCCGCGACCAGACGTGCGGTCACGTTCAGGTTTTCCTCCCGGTTGGACACACATTCGTGCTGAAGGACTGCTGTTCGGATTACTCGATTAGGCATTTAAATCAGGAATTTATATAGACTATTTCAAGTAAATAGTTCGATTTTGTCCGGGACCTGCATCGTGGTGCAGTGCAGACTGCCGTTCTGGCCGATAAGGGTGCGGCAGTCCACACCGATGACCGTATGGGCCGGGAATGCCTTACGCAGTTGGGCGAGGGCCAGATCATCCGCCGCATCATCATAAGTGGGCATGAGCACGGCGTCATTGCAGATAAGGAAGTTGGCATACCCCGCGGGCAGACGCCGTCCGTCCGTATCCAGGATCGGGGAGGGAAGGGGTAAGGGGAACAGATGGTAAGGCTCACCTGTCGGTGTGCGCAGGGCCCTCAGTTCCCCCTCCATGGCGACGAGGGGGGCGTGGTGAGGATCGGCCGGTATATCGCAGGCTTGGTAGGCAATGGACTGTGGGGAGCAGAAACGGGCGAGGGTATCGACGTGGCCATCGGTGTCGTCCCCCAGCAGGTCACCGTGCTCCAGCCACAGCACCTCCTTGATACCCATGAACTCCGCGACCAGGCGCTCGAAACCCATCTGATCCAGGTTGGGGTTCCGCGTCTCGGTGAGAACCGCCGATCGGCGCACCAGGAGGCGACCGTTACCGTCACTGTCGATGGCGCCGCCTTCAAGTACGGTGTTCACGGTCGCCAGCGGGGTCGTCCCAAACAGGCCTTTTCGGTGGAGCGTGCGCGTCAGTGCGTTGTCGAGTTCGGCCTGGAATTTGTCCCCCCAGCCGTTGAATTCGAAATCCAGGAGGCGCGGGGCTCCCCGGTCGAAGACAGTGATCGGGCCGTGGTCCCGAGCCCACACGTCGTTGCTTTGGGCGCAGCTGATAAGAATCGGATGTTGGGCGTGTTGTAACGCCGACGCGGAGAGGATTCGCCTGCGCCATGTCTCATCCCGGGCACAAACGTGGACGGTTTCGAATCGCGCGATGGCCTCGGCGATGCGGACGAACTGTTCATGGGCGGCGTCTATGTCTTCCCAATCACCCTGTTCATGGGGCCATGTGAGCAGGATGCCGCTTTGCGGCTCCCACTCCGCGGGGAGTCTCAGAGTCACGTCGAGAAGTACCGGCAGGGGTGTCAGTAGGCTTGAAAGGCGCGATCACGAACGACGCGTCGCACCCGGGTTCTTTCCGCCCCGGTCGGCAGGGAGCCCAAAAGGGCCTGAAACTCCCTGTGCGACCAGGCGGCATCACCGAACAGGTCGTCGATGCCGACGATCCAGCGGACCGTGGCCCGGGTGTCCTGTTGTGTTCTGCCGCGAGCATAGATGTGGCGGCGCGTGTCGGCGGCTACGCCGCTTTGTCCCAGCACGCGACAGATCCGGGCGAGCGCCTCCGGCCCTGTGTCCAGGGCCAATGCCTGGTCGAGCAGATCATCCATGAGCCCGGTATTGCCAATCTGGCGGGCGAGCAACGCCATTTGTGTAATGCAGAGTGGGTCCGCGCCCCGTCGACGGGCGTCGCGCAGAAGATCATTCGCCGCCTCGGCATCCGCGAAGATCTCGAAGGCAGCCCGTGCCGCCTTGAGCAGGCTATAGGGACCGGCTCCGGGATCGGCGGCGATCCGGGCCAGATAGGCGCGGAATTGCTGGGCGAGGTGCAGTTCGATTGCGGGTTGCGTGGCTAGTGCGGCGCGAACTCCGCGGCAGTAGCGGAAGGTGTCCTGAGGACTGTGACATCGGGGTAGGGATTCTTCCACCAGGCGCTGGGTCCATGGCGCATCCCCAACAAGGTCACTTACCGCCATGGTCAGCGCGATCAAGTTGCCCACGTGGTCGCCAGACGGGGGCGATTCACCGCGCAGCAGGCCGTACTCCGCACGTTCCAGACAACGCCGGGTCACCTCGCGGTCCTCGAATTGGACCGCGGCTTCGTGGGCCAGGTAAAGGATTCCTTCAGGGGTGTCCGTGGCGTCGAGCCGGTCCATGAGCTGGGCCAGCCGTTCCTCGACTTGTCTGCGGCCCTGGATGTCGCTGCGTAGGTTGTCCACCCAAAGCGCATCCATGGGGAAATGGCGCTCAATCGCGCTGGCCACCCGTTCCAACTGCTCGGGGCTGCGGCCATTGGCCTCCGCCTTCTCCAATAGTTTCCGCGTCAGCTTGCGGTGTCCCAGGCTGGCGTTGGCCTGGTCGGCCAGCTCGAGCAACGTGGATGAGTCGTAGGACATATTGCCCAGGCGCTCGTAGGCGAGGTACTCCGCGCGGGTGGCTTTGCCCACGATCCTTGCCGTCGCGATCAGATCATGCAGCGAGGCTTCGTCGCGGGCGCCTTCCACGGCCCGCATCACGATCCTTCCGGCACCGGCCGGATCATCGAGAACCTCCAGTCGATAACGGGCGAGCCGTTCGAGCTGTGCGGTTTGATGGAAGCGTTTAACGACCCTGGCACAGATATCCTCGGCGAAATCGCGGAACTTTTCCGGTAGAGCCCCGGACGGGGCGGCAAGGGCATGCAGCAGGTCCATGTATTCGTCGAATTCCGCCAGGAGATCGCGTGCATGGGAAAAGGCGAGGAGGGCGTCCGCCGGTGCGTCGAGGCTGAAGGCCAGATCGTGGCCGACGCGTATCAGCGGTGCCGTGTTGTCCAGTTCAGGGATGATCTCGCGGTATGTCGCGAGTGCACCTTCCATGTCGTTCTGCACCACGAAGCGTCCGCGCGCCAGATACACGCGGTCCGTCAGGTCTATCGCGAATTCCTCGGCCAATTCCATGAGCTCATCGACGTGCTCGGCGGACTCATCAAGGTCCCGGTAGGCGCGGGCCAGTTCGACGAACTCTTCGGTGGTCTGGCAATCGGCCTCAGCATCGCCAAGTACGGCAAGAGCCGCTTCCGGGTCGTGAAGTTGTTCGCGCAGTACCCGTGAGTAGGCGATCACCGAGTACATGTCGTTGCAGAGCCGGCTGGAGCGCTCGAACACCATGCGGGCCAGCTCCGCGGCGGAACGGTCCATCAGGTTCCGGCCGAGGACACAGAAATCGTTGAAGTCGCGCAGCGCTGGCATGTCGAGGGCGATCAGCGAGCGGCACAGGGCCGGGTCCGCCAGTTCGTCAAAGGCAAAGATCAGAATCGGAGCCAGTTCCGCGGCACGCTCCAGGGCCTCCGCGGCCTTGCGAACGTGCAGAGCGATGGCCTCATGAATGACCTGCCCCTGGTCCTTGCGTTTTGCCAGTGCACGGGCGATGACCATGTGACCGTCGGCATCGTGGGCGAGGGCCTGCGCCCGTTCAAAGTACTCCGTGGCCAGTGGGATACGCCCCTGGACGAGGGCCTGTTCGGATACGGCCATGAGCTCGCCGGGCGAGACCGCGTGGGCACCTGCCTGATCCAAGATCCGGTGATGGAGGAGGGTATCGTCTGCCAGCGCGTCGTCTCGGGTCGCCCGCTCGAGGAGTTCGAGGAAATCGGTGCTGGAGCGGCAGCGCTGTTCGAGCTGGTCGATCTCTGCGTCGAGGCTCATGGGCAATCCGTGCGCTGCGCGTGGGACATGCGAGGTAGAGAGGGCACTCCCACATTCATGCAGGCCTGCCCTGGACAGGGGGAATGTCCGCTGCCGGTGAATGTTGTGCGTGCGCCTGACACCCGCATGGTTCTCTTGCCCTTGGTGGTATTTCGCCCCAGTGTGTGGAGCGTCGAGATCTGTACGCCTCGTCTGTCCGCGTTGCGACACCGGCATGTGGCCGACGTTGTTCGGCGGGTTTCATCTATACCACGCGATTTTTCACGCTATTTCAACAGGTTCCGCGCCATCTCATGAAGTTTGAACGCAGGCTCGTACAGGCACGGTTGATCCGTCGGTACAAACGTTTCCTCGCCGATGTGGAGCTGGACGATGGCAGCGTGATGACCGTGCATACACCCAACACCGGGTCCATGCTCGGATGCCAGGAGCCCGGTTCGGAGGTCTGGCTGCTCGATTCAGACAACGCCAAGCGCAAGTACCGGTTTGGATGGGAACTGGTGCGAACCGCGAATGGCGCGCGCGTGGGTATTAACACGGCGCGTTCCAACCACCTGGTGGCGGAGGCCGTGTTGGCGGGGCGTCTCCCGGAACTGGGTGAGTTCGAATCCATGCGCCGTGAGGTCCGCTACGGCCGGGAATCGAGTCGTATCGACCTGTTGCTCGAGCGCGCGGGCGGTGGATTGTGCTTTGTGGAGGTGAAGAACGTGACCGCCGCGGTGAGCGATGGTGTGGCCCTTTTTCCCGATGCGGTCAGTGCGCGCGGGAGCAAACACCTGCGTGAGCTGATGTACATGCGGGAGCAGGGGCATGATGCAGCCGTGGTCTTCTGCGTGCAGCGGGAAGATGTACGCGAGGTTCGTCCCGCGGACGCGATTGATCCGCTCTACGGGCGAACGCTGCGGGAGGCCGCAACGGCGGGGGTCAAGGCGCTTGCTCTTGGGGCCCGGATGGACGACGAAGGGATCGAATTGGTCCGCACACTTCCGGTGGTGATGCCGCCGTTGTGAGCGCGTTGAGCTGGGGGGCGGATAAGCCCGGCCATGGGTGAGCGGGTCGCTGCGCGTCGTTCAGTCGCTGGTCGCCTTGGAGCAGAAGCCGTTCTCCACGGCGATAACGGCCGCCTCCACCCGGGAGTGAACCCCCAGCTTGCGCAGAATGGCCTTGACGTGGAGTTTCACGGTGCCGTCCGATATGCCGAGATTTCTGGCGATGACCTTGTTGCTCTGGCCCTCGGCCAGGAGGCAGAGGATCTCAGCCTCGCGTGGAGTCAGCTCGGAGAACAGACTCGGGCCGCTGGGTGCCGGGGCGTCCCCATGGGTCACCACCTTGGCCAGAACCCCCGTGAGCTCGGGTGCGATCACGGTCTTGCCGGACAGAATGTCCTTCAGTGCCGCCACCAGTGCATCGGGCTCCATATCCTTCAGCAGATAACCCTGGGCACCGTTGCGCAGGCACTCCACGAGGTCGCGTTCCTCGTTGCTGGTGGTGAGCATGACGATGGGCATCTCCAGCCCTTCGTTACGCATGAGATTGAGCACCTCCTGACCGGTGGGCTTGGGCATGCGCAGGTCCAGCAGGACCACATCGGGCAGCAGACGTTTGGCCGCCGCCACGCCCTCATTGCCGTCGCCGAAGGCACCGACGACCTCAATGTCCCAACGGCCCAGCAATTCCTTCAGGCCGGTACGGAACAGGGCATGGTCGTCGATGATCAGAATGCGCATGGCTTGGAATCTTTGCTGCAACGGGGCTGGGTTAACGGGGACATGTTCTACCCGAAACGCCCCTTATACACGACGGAACAAGTCAATGGCCGCTCAGAAGGCTCCCCTGGGGATCGCCCCGTGGGAAGTCCAGCACCACCCGCGTGCCCTCCCCGGGCTCGCTCTCGATACGCAGACTGCCGCCGACGCGACGCGCCCGTTGCTCCATGATGGACAGACCGATGTGCTCGCCCTCGGCATCGTCGATGGGGCGCATCTCGAAGCCGACGCCATCGTCTTCGATGAGTACGTGGTAATTCTGCGCATCGGGGTCGCAGCGCAGGAGCACGCGCACGGTCTGTGCCTTGCTGTGTTTGCGGATGTTGGCGAGTGATTCCTGGATCACGCGCAATACCTGCATCTCCGCCTCGGCGCTGAGGTCCGCGCCCTCGCAGGATTTCTGCAGGAAGGTGTGTATCCCCGTCTGGTTCTGGAAACGATCGACGATCTTGTCCAGAGCGTGAAGCAGGCCCCGGCGATCCAGTGGAGCTCGGAAATGGGCGATCAGTTCACGCAACTCACCGTAGGCCTCGTCGAGCGTGGCCTTCAGGGTGTTGATCTGCTTGTTGTAACCGGGGCGATCCCCCCGACTGACCGCCTCGTCCAACAGGCGCGCCTGGAAACGCATGGACGCCAGGGTCTGGGCCAGTGAATCATGCAGTTCGTGGGCGATCTGGCCGCGTTCCTCCATAAGGCTCAGGCGCTTGGATTCGCGATCCAGGTGATTTTTCTGAATGGCCATGCCCAGGTGCTGGCCCAGGGAACGGAGCATTTCATCGCGCCCTTCGGAGCGGGAAAGGATGACGCTGCGGGACCCGAAGAGGTTGTAGACACCCAGGGTCCGGCCCCGATACTGCAGGGGGATGGCAAGCATCTCCATGTCGTCATCTTCGTCCTTGACCTCCTCTGGCGCGGCATCACTGGCATCCTGATCTTTCTCATCGAATCCGATTGTGGCGACCAGGCGCATACGACCGTCCTCGGTGAGCAGGCGGACCGTGCCCGCGTCGGCGTGCACCACCTCCATCAGGGTGTGCAGGAAGCAGGTGAGCAGGTCGTCCAGGTCGTTGGCCATATTGACGCCGGCCGCCACGTCATAGAGCAGCTGTAACTGGCGCGCGTTCTCCTCCAAGCGGTGGGTCTGCTTGTTGACCTGGTTCTCCATGTCGTAGGACAGCAACATGAACTCCTCCCCCAGGCGGTTGATATCCGTGGCCAGTTCGGCGCAATCACCGGCCTCGGGTACGGGGACCCGGGCACTGAGGTCGCCGCTGTGCATCTGGCGGGCCCATTCCCGTATCTGGTGGAGATGCCGGACCAGACCCGTATCCACCCTTAGCAGGAGAAACCCCGTCATCACGGCGGTGAAGACCAGAGACGCAAGCGCTAGCGCGGCCATTGGCACGGCCCGCTCGGGCGAGAGGAGGAGCGCAATGGTGAATGCCGCACTGGCGAGCAAACCGGCGACTATGCCCAGTGTGGGGGCCAGCAGTCGATTGCGCACCAGGCAGCCCGGCTGGCGGCGGAGGCGGGTCATCGTGGGGTTCAGGGGGTCGGTTGGAGGCGAGGCGGGGGGACTCACGTGCGCACCTCATCCAACGCGGGGGAGGTAAGAGCCACCGGAGTGTGAGGGCGGATCAGATCCGCCGAGGAGGCAGACCGGGCGGCCCGGGAGTTCGGACGATGAACACGTTCCGGCCCCGATCGCATGCACATTCAGTAATACTTCTTGCGCTTGCCGCGGATGTTGCGACCGATGATCACACCGCGGACCTGGAACGGACCGATGATCTGCATCTCGGCGAATTCGTCGTTGAGGGCCTTGAGGTATTTGCTGCCATCATCATGCACGCTGTACTGGCGGAACCAGGTGTCGCCCGCATAGTCCGCAACGATGTATTGCCCGTCCTCGGCGAACAGGGCCGGCTCAACCACGATGACGCAACCCGCCGGAAACTCGGGGGCCATGCTTTCGTCGGTTACCTGCAGTGCATAAGGTTCCAGTTGGGCGCAGCCGCCCCCGTCGCCGAATGTGGGTTTCATGATGTGATGCCGTGGTCGATTCGAATAACGCGCGGATTGTCCGCTCAAGCCCCAAGCCACACAAACCGGGCAGGGCAGGGGAAGGATTCAGTCGTCGCGACTGAGGCCGCGGAATTCAGCCGCGTAGCGTCGCAGGGTCTCCACGGCCTGGCTCCTCTGGGTTGTGGTTACCAGGCTGTCGAACTCGACCATGAGCGTGAAGAAACGCTGCCATGCATCGGCTCGCGCCCTGGCATAGTCCGGTGTGTAGCCGACATCGAGATCCACCCACCAGTGCAACAGTCCGGCCTCGATCGCGGCGGCATCGGGAGCCGTGGCGAGAAGTTGGGTCATCTCCTCGAGGCGGACACGTCGGTGAGCGATCCAGCGGGCGCGGAAATCGGGCAGGTCCGCAAGCCGGGTGCGCAAGAAATCCAGTTGCCCGGAGGACAGATCGCCGAGCCACCGTTCGAGTTGTTCCTCCACGCTGTCCACGCGTTCGTTCAAACGTTTTTCCGGGTCCAGACTCAAGGGTTCCGCCGCTTCCTCGATCCGCTCGAGCCCACGACGTCGGAAATGCGCGACCTGGGTGGAATCGAGGTCGGCGAGAAAGGGCGCGGCGCGCGGGACCAGCTCTTCCACCGCTGCCCTGCGGTGCATTTCGATGCGGTCAGCAATCCAGTTCACGTCGGCCCTTGAGAGACCATCGGCGTAGCGCTCCGCCATCTGCTCCAAGGTGTTCGCGTATGCGGGCAGTTGCGTCCGCCGGTGCCAACGGTGTGCCCCCGCGATCAGTTCCTCAACCCGCGACTGCTGGGCATCGGTGATGGCGAAGCGGTCGTCGATCCGTGTGTAGGCCAGCCAGTCCATGCTGTTGTAGAGCCACTGGGTGGCACTACAGCCGGATAGCAGCAAGAGGACGATCGCGAAAGCGGGGGCGCGCGTCATCAGGTCGGTTCCCCGAGCGGGCGTATCGCCGCTAATCCGGCAGCGGGTGACGAAGCGCGTAACAATTGACATCGTGTCTGGTAAGGGGTCCCGGTGTTCTCTTAGAATCGGCGACTCATTGTGGGTACCGGAGCTTACGCCCGGACTTTTTCTACCCAACCCCAGTGATCACAGCGTCATCACCCCACCTTTTCCAGCAGGGGATGGTGCTGAGGATCGCAGGGCTCGAAAGGGCCCAAAGAATCACTATAAAACCAGGAGTTGTCCCATGGCTAAAGGTCAGTCACTGCAAGAACCCTTCCTCAACGCCCTGCGCAAGGAGCGAATTCCCGTTTCCATCTACCTCGTTAACGGAATCAAGCTTCAGGGCCAGATCGAATCCTTTGATCAATTCGTCGTTCTGCTGAAGAACAGCGTCAGCCAGATGATCTATAAACACGCCATCTCCACGGTGGTGCCCGCGCGTAACGTTCGCCTGGCTCCCGCCGAGGATGCTCCCGCTGAATAAAGGCGGCGTTTGCGGTTACCGTTGCAAAGCCCCGGCCCTGAGCCGGGGCTTTGCGTTGAATATGGTGGCACCTTCGGTCACGCGTTCCCGCATCGGGGTGACCCGGGCGTTTGCAATGGAACGGCAGTATGTTTGAGCGCCCCAAGCAGGGCGAACAGGCCCTGGTCGTACACGTTGGCCTTGCGGGCGATCCGGCGGCGGACGCATTGTCGGAATTCGAATCCCTGGCCCGCTCCGCCGGCGCGGAGTTACTCGAGACCCTGACGGGTATGCGCGCCAGCCCGGAGCCGCGTTTTTTCGTTGGTTCAGGCAAGGCTGAGGAAATAGCCGGTCGGGTTCAGGCGCTTGGCGCTGAACTGGTGCTGTTCAACCACCCACTGTCGCCCAGCCAGGAACGGAACCTGGAGCGCTTGTTGAAATGCCGGGTTTTGGACCGTACGGGCCTGATTCTCGACATATTCGCCCAACGCGCGCGCTCCCATGAGGGCAAGCTCCAGGTGGAACTCGCGCAACTGCGCCACCTGTCCACACGGTTGGTGCGCGGATGGACTCACCTGGAGCGTCAGAAAGGGGGGATCGGACTGCGTGGGCCTGGCGAGACCCAGCTGGAAACCGACCGTCGCCTCATCGCCGGGCGTATCAAGCAGATCGAACGCCGTCTGAAGGCCGTGCGCTCGCGGCGCGACCAGGGCAGACAGGCCCGCCGCAAGGCTGAGGTGCCCACCGTCTCCCTGGTGGGCTACACGAACGCGGGTAAATCAACCCTGTTCAACGCGGTGACACGGGCCGAGGTGTATTCCGCCGACCAATTGTTCGCCACCCTCGATCCGACCCTGCGCCGCTTTGAGTTAGGTGCTGATACGGCCGTCGTTCTTGCCGATACGGTGGGATTCATCCAGGACCTGCCCCACGAACTGGTGGCTGCGTTCCACTCGACCTTGCAGGAGACGGCGGAGGCCGATCTGCTCCTGCACGTCGTGGATGCCTCCGATCCAAACCGGGACGAGCACATCGGCCACGTCGACGATGTTCTGGAAATGATCGGCGCCCAGGGGGTGCCTCGGATCCTGGTCTATAACAAGATCGATGCGGCGGGTCGGGAAGTCCGGGTCGATGAGGACGAACAGGGCAACGTTGAACGCATCTGGCTGTCGGCGGTCACGGGAGAGGGATTGGACGCGCTGGCGGAAGCGTTGCTGGCCCGGGTTCGTGGGCGGATTGTCGAGGAGACACTTCACCTGCCGCCAACGGCCGGTCGCGCGCGGGCCAGGCTTTTCGCCCTCGGCGCGGTGGTAAGCGAATCGGTCAGCGATGACGGTGGTTTCGACATCGCGGTGCGTATGCCCCGCGAGGCGCTGGAACAGTGGCGCTCGGAGCATGTCGGCGACCTTCATGGCGCCCCGCAAACGCGCTGACACCAACTGATTGGAACAGGTGCCTGGAGATACCTCATTGGCGCTGTCTAACAATCCGGGCGGACCTTGGACACCCTACGCGCCGAATCGAACTCCCATGCGCCTTGCGGCCCCGGGGGGGCAAACCTAGAATTGCGCCCCTTGTGCGCGGGCACCCAGCCGACGCAACACTGATTTCGGAGAACTTCATGGCCTGGAATGAACCGGGTGGCAACAACCGGGACCCTTGGGGCGGCGGAGGCCGCAACGACCAGGGACCCCCGGATCTCGACGAGGTCCTACGCAAACTGCAGGATCGCCTGGGCGGCCTCTTTGGAGGTGGCGGCAACCAGGATGGAGGCACCCCGCGCAGCGGAGGCGGCCGTGGCGGCTCGATAGGTATCGGCGTCATCCTGATTGTCGTGCTGGCCCTTTGGCTGTTCACCGGTTTTTACACGGTCGACGAAGGTGAGCAGGGCGTGGTGCTGCGTTTCGGCAAGCATGTCGAGACCACCGAGCCCGGTCTGCGTTGGCACATTCCCACCCCGATCGAGGTGGTCGAGAAGGTGGATGTGAAGGCTGTGCGCTCGGCGGCTGACCAGGCCCTTATGCTTACCGGCGACGAGAACATTGCCGTGATCAAGCTTGAGGTGCAGTACCAGGTCAAGGACGCCGCCCAGTACCTCTTCGCCGTACGCGATCCGGATATCACCTTGGAGGAGGCCACGGCCTCCGCCATGCGAGAAGCGATTGGCCAGAGCCTCATGGATACGGTTCTGACTTCCGGTCGTGCCGAGATCGAGAGCGTCGTTGAGCAATACACCCAGAGCATGCTCGATGATTACCAGACCGGCCTGATCGTCACCAAGGTCAACCTCGAGGACGCACAGGCCCCCGAGGAGGTTCAGGACGCCTTTGCTGATGCCATCAAGGCTCGTGAGGACAAGGACCGCTTCGTCAAACAGGCTGAGGCGTATGCCAACTCGATCCTGCCCAAGGCCCGCGGTCAGGCTCAACGTCTGCTGAAAGAGGCCGAGGCCTACCAGGCGGAGGTCATCGCGCGGGCCGAGGGTGAAACCCAGCGCTTCAATCTGCTGTTGAGCGAGTACAAGAAGGCCCCCGATATCACCCGTGAGCGCCTTTACATCGACGCCGTGCAGAACGTTCTTGAACGCAGTTCCAAGGTCATGCTCGACGTGGACAAGGGCAACAACCTTGTCTATCTGCCCCTGGACAAGATCATCAGCGGCCAGCAGGCCTCAAACGCCGCCAACCGCGCGGAGCGCGATGCCCGCGCCACCATCACGGAGCAGGAACTCAATCAAACCAACCGAAGCCCACGCCGCAGCGTGGACCGTGGTCGCGAGGTGCGTCGCTAATGGATAAGAAGATCATTTTCGGGATCCTGTTCATCGTCGTTGCCATACTGCTGGGCAATTCCCTGTTCGTGGTCAACGAGCGTGAGAAGGCGATTCTCTTCAAGTTCGGGGAAATCGTCCGCACCGATTTCGAGCCCGGCCTGCATTTCAAGGCCCCTTTCGTGAACAACGTGCGCAAGTTCGATTCACGGGTCTTGTCCCTGGATATCGAGCGAGAGCGTTTCCTCACCAGCGAGAAGAAGAATCTGGTGGTGTCCTTGTTCGTGAAATGGCGCATCGATGATGTGAAGGATTACTACACCGCCACGCGGGGCATCGAGTCCGTGGCCGCCTCGCGTATCTCGCAGATCATGAAGGCTGCCCTGCGTTCGGAGGTCGGTAAGCGCGAACTGCGTGAAGTCGTCTCCGGTGACCGCGACTCCATCATGGGTAAGCTCCTGCCGTCGGCGAACGAGCGGGTCTCCGACCTGGGCGTTACCGTGATTGACGCGCGGGTCACCCGCATCGACCTGCCCCAGGAAGTGTCTGAATCGGTGTTCAGCCGCATGCGCGCCGAGCGCAAGCGTGTCGCCGACCAGTTACGATCGGAGGGTGGTCAGGAAGCGGAGACCATCCGTGCCGAGGCGGACAAGACCCGCACGGTGATTCTGGCCGAAGCGGAACGAGAGGCCGCCGTCACCCGTGGTGAAGGCGACGCCCAAGCCACGGAGACCTATGCGCGTGCCTTTGGCCAAGATGAAGAGTTCTACTCCTTCACCCGCAGCCTGGACGCCTACCAGAAGACCTTCCGCAGCAGTGCTGACATGCTGATCCTCAAGCCGGACAGTGACTTCTTCCGTTACTTTACCGACCGCAGTGGCGCCGGCCGCTGACGGTACCGGCAACGGTCTCCGGCAAACCGGGCGGTGCTACCGCCCGGTTTTTTTCTGATCAGCCCTATATTCCATGCAAGACATCTGGTTGAGTTTAGGCACTGCCCTGGCCCTGGTGGCCGTCATCGAGGGCCTTCTGCCGTTCGCCGCGCCAGCACGCTGGCGTCAATTGGCCGCATTCATGGCCCAGCAGCCTGACCACGTCCTGCGCCGCTCCGGCCTGATCATGATGGTGATCGGTGTCGTACTCCTCTACCTGATTCGCGCCTGACCATGACTTCCTCGCCTACGCAAAACACCCGCTGGATGCTCCCCGAGGGGATTGAAGAGATCCTGCCACCCGAGACCTGGCGGCTGGAATCGCTGCGCCGGGACCTGCTCGACCTGTTCCAGTCCTGGGGCTATGACCTGGTGGTTCCCCCCCTGGTTGAGTATCTGGAATCCCTGCTGACCGGCACCGGACATGACATGGACATCGCCACGGTGAAGTTCGTGGACCAGATGGGCGGCCGCCTGTTGGGGATACGGGCCGATATGACACCCCAGGCGGCACGAATCGATGCACACCAACTCAAGCGCGATCACCCCGTACGCCTGTGCTATCTCGGACCCGTGTTGCGCAGCGTTCCGGAACAACAGGGCGCGGCCCGTAATCCTTTGCAGGTCGGGGCGGAAATCTACGGGCACCAGGGAGGCGCCAGTGACGTGGAGATCGTCTCCCTCATGCTTGAGACCCTCAAGGCCGTGGGCGTCGAAGACGTCTATATCGACCTGGGCCACACCGGTGTTTTCCGCGGCCTGGCCCGCCACGCGGGCATGAGCGAGGCCGATGAGGAAGTCTTTTTCGACATGTTGCAACGCAAGGCGGTACCGGAGATCGAGGCGTTTCTCGAAGCTTCCGATTTTGCGCCGGCCACGCGTACCATGCTGGCCGCGCTTTGTCGTCTCAACGGTGATGCGCCGGTGTTGGAAGAGGCCGATCAGGTCTTCGCCGGCGCCCCCGCGGAAGTGCGCGACGCAATCGATCGGCTGAAGACATTGGCCGACCAGATCAGCGCGGCGCTGCCTGACGTACCGTTGCACTTCGATATGGCCGAATTGCGCGGCTATCAGTACCACACCGGTGTGGTCTTCGCGGCCTACGTACCGGGCTTCGGAGACGCGGTTGCGCGCGGCGGTCGTTATGATTCGGTGGGCTTGGAGTTCGGTCGCGCGCGACCGGCGACCGGGTTCAGCGCGGACATCAAGACCCTGTTGTCCCTGGGCTGTTACGCGCCCGCGGTCGAATCCCAGGCAGTGATCCTTGCACCCGTGGCCGGTGATGCCGGTCTGCGCGAGGCAGTGGCTTTGTTGCGCGAGGGTGGACGCCGGGTTGTGCACGCACTGGACGAGGGCGATCTTGACGCCATGGCGCGGACCATGGGCTGCGGCGAGATCCTCGTGGAGCGCGACGGCCACTGGGCCACCCTGCAGGTCTGAAACGCAAACCTCCACACGACAAACACTATTCAAATCCCCCGGTTACGTGGGGATGGCTATGAAACCAGAGCGAGATATGGGTAAGAACGTAGTAGTAGTGGGCACCCAGTGGGGTGATGAAGGCAAGGGTAAGGTGGTTGACCTGCTGACCGACCGCTGTGCGGCGGTTGCCCGTTTCCAGGGCGGTCACAATGCCGGTCACACCCTGGTGATCGGCGGCAAGAAGACCGTTCTTCACCTGATTCCCTCCGGGATCCTGCGCGAGAACGTGCAGTGCATCATCGGCAACGGCGTTGTCCTCGCCATGGACGCACTGATCAAGGAGATCGCCATGCTGG
The DNA here is from genome assembly GCA_049604295.1 of Gammaproteobacteria bacterium. Taxonomy (GTDB): domain Bacteria; phylum Pseudomonadota; class Gammaproteobacteria; order JACKNK01; family JACKNK01; genus JBMYTL01. The sequence goes on along the minus strand of JBMYTL010000003.1, from coordinate 85,200 downwards.
AGGATAACGGTGTGCCCGTGCGCGACCGCCTCAAGCTGAGCCCGGCGGCGCCTCTGATCCTGCCGTACCACGTGGCCCTGGATCACGCTCGCGAGGCCAAGCGCGGAAAGAAAGCCATCGGTACGACCGGTCGCGGCATCGGCCCCGCCTACGAAGACAAGGTCTCCCGTCGCGGTCTGCGTCTGGGGGATGTGTATGACGCCGCCAACTTCGCCGACAAGCTGCGCGAGGTGATGGAGTACCACAACTTCGCGCTGAAAAACTATTTCGGGGCCGAGGAGGTGGACTACCAGAGCGTTCTGGACGAAGCCATGAGCCTGGGAGAGCAACTGCAATCCATGGTGGTGGACACCACCGGCCTGTTGCACGCCCTGCGTGAGGCCGGTGAGAACATTCTCTTCGAGGGTGCGCAGGGGGCTCTGCTCGACATTGATCACGGCACCTATCCGTACGTGACATCGTCCACCACCACCGCCGGTGGGGCATCCGCGGGTTCCGGTGTGGGCCCGGCTTACCTCGACTACATCCTGGGCATCGTAAAAGCCTACACGACCCGTGTTGGCGCCGGTCCGTTCCCCACGGAACTCTATGACGGTAACGACCTGATGGATGAACAGGGTAAGCACATGGCGGACAAGGGCCATGAATTCGGCTCCACCACGGGCCGTCCCCGTCGCTGTGGCTGGTTGGACATGGTCAGTCTGAAGCGCTCCATCCAGATCAACTCCGTGACCGGAATGTGTATCACCAAGCTGGACGTTCTTGACGGCCTTGAGCGCATTCAGATCTGTGTCGGTTACCTGGTCGATGGCACGCCCATGGAGCGACCGCCCGTGGGCGCTGACGCCTATGCCCAGGTCGAGCCCGTGTATGTGGATGTGCCCGGTTGGAGCGAGAGCACCGTGGGCGTGAAGTCCTACGATGATCTTCCCGAGAATGCCCGTGCCTACCTGAAGAAGGTGGAGGAGTTGGCGGGTGTTCCCATCGACATCATCTCCACCGGTCCGGATCGTGACGAGACCATGATCCTGCGCGACCCCTTCGAGGTATAAGCCGCGCCGAACGCGAGCGGCGCAGCCTGCTGCCGCCCCGGATTCGACGCCGCCTCCCTCCGAGAGGCCGGTCCCGTGCAGGGATCGGCCTTTTTCTTTGCTCAACCGCGAGACAGGACGTTGCTCGCGAACCTGGAGGACGCATCCGGGACGATGCGCGCCCCCTTATTCCCGGCCGTCACAGGCCTCCATGGCCCGGGGCGCTACAAATGCTGGCGTGGCAGCCTCAGAATGTCGCCCTTGACCGGGATTGCCCCCGGTCTCCGTCACCGTTCACACGAGTCCTGATGAAACGCCAAGTCCGTTCCTCACGACGCAGGTCAACCCACCTGCTGGCCCTCAGTGCCTGGCGCGTACGCCTTGTGTTCTGGAGCGGCGCGGTCATCGTGGGGTTGGTGTCCGCGCTGTTTGCCCTGGGCGCTCAGTGGGCGGAGCACCTGTTTGCCCAGGGCGCCTCCCGGTGGCCCTGGATGCCGCTGGTGCTCACGCCCCTGGGACTCGGCCTCATTGCCTGGATCACCGTTCGCTTCGTTCCCCAATCCAAGGGATCGGGTATCCCCCAGGCCATCGCGGCACTCAAGGCGCACACATCCGACGAGATGCGCGACTCCGTGCTCAGCCTGCGCGTGGCCGCTGCCAAGATCGCTCTGACAATACTGGGGCTTGCCTGTGGTGCATCCATCGGGCGCGAGGGTCCCACGGTGCACGTGGGTGCCGCCGTTATGCACTCCCTGGGTCGATTGGCCCATTTTCCGGCCCACTACATGGAACGGGGCCTGATCATGGCGGGTGGCGCGGCGGGGGTGGCCGCGGCCTTCAACACCCCCCTGGCGGGGGTTATGTTCGCCATCGAGGAAATGGGGCGCTCTTATGACAAGCGCACCGGCTCGGTGGTTTTGGTTGCCGTGATGCTGGCCGGTATCACCGCCATGTTGGTTATGGGCAATTACCACTACTTCGGCTCGACCAGCGCCAGCATCGATAACGTGCTGTCGATCTGGTACGTCATCGTGACCTGCGGTGTGGCGGGTGGAGTCCTGGGTGGCCTTTTCAGTACGGCGCTTATTCATGGTGGCCGGGTCATGGCGCCGGCCTATATCCGCCACCCGGTACTGATCGCCATGGCCTGTGGTTTGGCCGTTGCGGTGATCGGTGTGGTGTCCGGCGCGGGGATTTACGGCACCGGTTACCACGAGGCCAAGGCCATTCTCGACGGGGGAGGCGATGGCCATGACCTGCTCTACCCCTTGTGGAAGCTGCTCGCGACCATCATGTCCTACCTGTCGGGCATTCCGGGCGGAATCTTTGCCCCTTCATTGTCCACCGGCGCGGGCTTTGGCGCGGGTATGGCCGAGGCATTTCCCCATGTGGCCTTCGGCAGCGTGGTCCTGCTGGGCATGGTGGGGTACTTTTCCGGTGTGGTTCAGACTCCCATCACGGCATTTATCATCGTCATGGAAATGACCGACAACCAGGACATGATTCTTCCCCTGATGGCGACTTCCCTGATCGCCGCTGGAGCCTCGCGGTTCGTTTGCCCGCGGCCCATCTACGGTGCCATGGCCGATACTTTCCTGGCGACACTGCGCCAGGGGCGCAAACCGGACGGCGGTGTCGACCCCGCGGATCACCACGATGCGCCGCCACCGCGTCGCTGATCGCCGCCAACCGCCTTGTCGCGCAATCGCCCCATGAAACCGAGTACACAGTCCAAAACGGCACAGGCCCTGATCATCCTCGCGGCGTTCATCATCGTGGTGGCGGGGCTGAAGACGGCAGCCCCCATACTGGTGCCGTTCCTGCTGTCCGGTTTTATCGCCATCATCGCCGCGCCACCCATGTTCTGGTTGACCCGGCGTGGTGTGCCCAAGGGCGTGTCGTTGCTGATCGTGGTCTGCGCCGTGCTCCTCATGGGAGGACTGGTGGGCCTCATTTTCGGTACCTCCGTGGATGATTTCACCCGCAACCTGCCGGAGTACCAGAGCAGTATCCGCGAGAAGGCCCAGGGACTGATCGATTGGCTCGCCGGATTGGGGGTTCCGCTCAACAAGCAGGGTTTGATGGAGACCTTCGACCCGGGCGCTGCCATGAAGCTGGCCGGGAATACGCTGGCCGGTTTCGGCAATGTTCTGGCCAATACGTTTCTTATCCTGCTGACGGTTGTCTTCCTGCTGTTCGAAGCCGCCGGCCTGCCGAACAAGCTTGAGCGCATTCTCTCCGACCCCGAGGACTCAATGGCACGCCTGGGTGATATCGCGACCAAGGTGCAACGTTACATGGAGCTCAAGGCTGTCATTTCCGTGGGCACCGGTGTGGCGGTGGGCTTGTGGACCTGGATCGCCGGTCTCGATTTCCCCCTGATCTGGGCGGTTCTGGCGTTCCTGCTCAATTTCGTTCCCAACATCGGTTCCATCATCGCCGCCGTGCCCGCGGTGCTGTTGGCCATCGTGCAACTCTCGCCGGGGGGCGTGGCCTTCGTGGTTGTGGGCTACGCCCTCGTCAACATCATCATGGGCAACGTGGTGGAGCCCCGGGTCATGGGGCGTGATCTGGGCCTGTCCACGCTGGTGGTGTTCCTGTCCCTGGTTTTCTGGGGTTGGGTTCTGGGCCCGGTCGGCATGTTGTTGTCCGTACCCCTGACCATGACCGCGAAAATCGTTCTCGACGCATCGGACGACACCCGCTGGGTGGCCGTGCTTCTGGGTCCGGACCCTGACGCCGTACCCTCTTCATCGGGGCGGGAATCAGACGATACAGAGGCGGATGAACTGGATAAGGACAAACAGTAAGTGAGGGGTTTCTGGCGGGGGAGGGCCCCGGTGGCCCTGATGCGGGTCCTGGGCATCGTGTTGCTTGGCATGATTCCGCTCGCCGTGGTCGTCGCGGACCAGTTGAAGCCGTTCACAACCGATGGCTGCAGTGTATTCCCCGATGGTGACCTCGAGGACAACACCAAGTGGATGGAATGCTGTATGCGCCATGACTTCGCCTACTGGAAAGGCGGCACTTTTGATGACCGCGAGCGGGCGGACGAGGGGCTCAAGCAGTGCGTGTCCGACCTGGGGGAGGAAAACCTGTCGATCGTGATGCACTTGGGCGTTCGTCTGGGCGGTTCGCCCTTTTACCCAACGGGCTATCGGTGGGGCTATGGCTGGCCGTATCTGCGCGGCTATGAGCCTCTCAGTTCAGACGAGCGTCAGCAGGTCGTCGACCGACTGGGTGACGTACAGGCCCTCCTTGCCGAGTTCGTGGTTCAGATGCAATCGCGGCCCGGGCCGGAGCGTTGATGGGAATGCGGGCCTCCGCGGTCAGCGGTGTGGATAGCGACCGGCGGAGCCTGGGTGATCCAAGGGCGAGGACTCATCGTTTGATTCTCAATTCGATATCAGACGCCCCAGGCGCTTGATACCGTCCTCGACCCCCTCGGTAATCGGAAAGCCGCAGTTGATGCGGATGAAGTTCCGATAGCGTCGGGTCGCTGAAAAAAGGATTCCGGGTGTGATGGCAATGCCTTCCTTGAGTGCTTCCTCGAACACCTCCAGGCAGTCACTGCCCCGGGGCATCTCCACCCAAAGGACGTACCCGCCCTGGGGGTTCGTCACCCGGGTGCCCTCCGGGAAGTGGCGGGCGATCAGATAACGCATGGCATCCACCTGTTCGCGGACCGCTCGACGCATACGCAGGAGATGGCGCTCGAAGTCGCCGCTGCGCAAAAACTCCGCCACGGCCATCTGCGGTATGGAGGCCACGGCCGACGTGGTTGCCTGTTTCCATTCGAGAACATCGTCGCGGTAGCGTTCTCCGGGAATGATCCAGCCGATCCGGTAGCCGGGGGCGAGCGTCTTCGAGAACGATGAGCAGGTGATCACCAGGCCGTCCCTGTCGTGTTCGCGCAGTGTGCCCGGGCGGTGGTCGCCGAAATACAGCTCACCGTAGATGTCGTCCTCGATCACGGGCGTGTTGTGGGCATGGGTCATTTCGACCAGGCGGCGCTTGTTGTCCTCGGGCATCAGCGAACCCACCGGATTGCTGAAATTGGGGATGGTCAGTACCGCCTTGATGTCCATGGTCTCGAGCGCGGTTTCCAGGGCGTCCAGGCACATCCCGGTGTCCGGGTCGGTATCGATCTCCACGGCCATCAGGCCCATGCGTTCGATCAGGCGGAGAACGGCGAAGTAGGTGGGTGACTCCACTGCGATGATGTCCCCCCTCCTGGCCACGCTCTGCAGGGCCAGGGAGACGGCTTCGCTGGCCCCTGATGTGGTGATGATCTCCTCGGGGCCGACGTTCAGGCCCTGTTCCATGTAAAGCCGTGAAATCTGCCGACGGAGCTCAGGGTCCCCAGGGGTGAAGGCGTAACTTACGGCGGCCTCGGCGTTGCGGTTGGCGGCACGGGTTGTGGCGCGCAGGAGCCCCTTGATGGGCATGAGTTCCATGGAGGGCATGGCCGCACCCAGGGGCAATACGTCCGGATCGCGGGCGTTGCTGAATATTTCCTCGAACAGCTTGCTGAACCGGACCTTGCGGGGCCCCTTGGCAGGCGTGGTCTTGCGCGGCGGGGAGGGCAGTGCCTGGACCGGGGTGCTCACGTAGTAACCCGACTGGGGCCGCGCTTTGAGCACACCCTGCCGCTCCAGGTTCATATAGGCCTGCGTGACGGTGGACAGGCTGACCTTGAGTTGGCCGCTGAGCTTGCGGAGGGATGGTGCACGGTCTCCCGGTCGCAGGGTGCCATTTTCGATCAGCGCGGTGATGTGGCGTGAAACCTGATCATAGAGGAAGCCGGTTCCGGCATCCGGGGTGCTCGGTTCAACTGTCATGGTGTTGGCGCAACTGTACTGGTTACATTTCAAAGGAACTGAAACTGTTTTGTAGACAGTAGTGCACCTAGCATGACATTGCCATTCACACCCACCCCGAAGTGCCCGTGACCCAGGGCAGGGAGTACAGTCATGTCAGCCCAGTTGATCTATATCGAACGCGACCTGTCCCGTGGCGGCAATGGTGCGTACAGCCTTACCGGCCTGATCGCCTACGGCAGCGCGTTGCTCGCACTCTGGGTGCAGCGTCATCGTCAGCGTCGTCGCCTGACGCGCCTTGATGAACGACTGCTCGCTGATATCGGTGTCAGCCGCCAACAGGCCCGGGCAGAGGCGGCGAAACCCTTCTGGCGTTGAGAAAGGTCGCCCTATCGGCCCTCGCGCCCAAGGAACAACTGCGCCAGCAGGCGTTCCACCGGCGCATGGTCGTCGGTCAGCAGCGGAATCTCATCCAGGGGTGTGCCGACGGCCAACACCGGTTCAGTGACCTTGAACCAGGCCCGGCGCAGGCCGTGACGGGACAGCATGCGGTCCGGCATGGCGGGGCCGTTGGCTTGGCGGGCCGAGAGCACATAGGTGACCCGGGTCGGTTCGCTGGGAAGTTGGTCGATCCAGACCTCTACCTCGGCGAACTCGCTGCTGAGTGTGCGGTGCAGTGATTTGACCAATCGTGCGTCGGGAAAGGCGTCCACCACGTTCATGACGTAGATGCCGCCCGGATTCAGGGATGCGGCGATGCGCGCGCTGAACTCCCGGGTCAACAGGTGGTGCGGAATGGCGATATCGTGGAAGACATCACCGATCACCGCATCGAAACGGCGCCCCTCGCGGGTCGTGAGGCGGTTGAGGGCGGCGCGTGCATCGAGATGCACGATTTCCATTCCGGTGGGGTCGAGGTGCAGTTGATCAGCCGCCACGCGGGTAACGACCGGGTCCAGCTCAGCCACGCTCACGCGGGCCGAGTCATCGCGTGCCAGCAGGGTACGCGGCAAGGTGTAGGCCCCGCCCCCGGCGAAGAAGTACGCCCCACCCGGTGCGTCCCGGAGCTGATGGCTGATCAGTTCATCCATCAGGTGCAGGTAAGGGGCAAGGATCAGCTCCGGATCCTGTTCATGGTTGGTGCTATGCAGAAGGTGATCGAGGACCAGGGAACGCGCATTGCCGTGGGGAACGTCAGCCGTACTGTCCACCACGCGGATGCAGAAATAGTTGCTCTCGTGATCGCAGGGATCCGGGTAGCTGTATTGCCAGGTGGCCCAGCCGCCGACGGTGAGTGCGAGAAGGGCCGCCACATAGCCGCGTCGTCCGCCCAGCAGGGGCAGGGCCATGAGCATCAGCAACAGACCACTGGCGAGTACCAGGTTTCGGCTTCCCAACCACTGAACCAGCCAGAAACCGGTCGCGAATGTACCCACGATGCTTCCCAGGGCGGCGAGGGCATGCATGAGCCCGACGATATGCCCGGGCCGGTCGGATTCCATGAGGGCCAGAGTGGTGAGCAGGGGAGTGATCACGCCGATCAGGGCGGCCGGAAGAAAGAACAGGATCAAGGCCAGCATGAAGCTGGTTGCCGCGAGACTCAGCTCCGCGCTCTGGAGGGGGCCGGCCACCAGAGGAAGGAGCCACAGCACCGCCAATGCGGCAATGCCAGCCAACAGCAGAACGACGCCCGAGGCGCGCGCCGTGGCGCCCCGGTCGGCCCAAACGCCGCCCAGCCAGTTGCCGAGGGACAGTCCCGCCAGGATGACCCCGATGATTGCGGTCCATGAATAGAGCGAAACGCCCACGAAGGGGGCGATCAGGCGGGCGGCAAGCAGTTCCAGCACCAGTACGAGGGCTGAGGAACCGAAGACGATGGCGGCGTAGAGCCCGAAGCGAGGAGGGTATGTCGACATGGTCCGGTCCCGGTGGAACCCAAGGGGAGAAAGCGCGGGCCGGGTTCCATGAACGCGGCCCACGTTGGCAATGGAAATCGGGAGAGCGTTCTCCCGCCGCCGATCTGGCGGTTATGGTCGGTTACTGACCGACGCTCTCTGCCTCGATGGACAGATAAACCTGGTACGCGTTACGCCGATTGGCCGCCTCGAATGCCGGCAGGTGTTCGAAACCGCTCCAGTCGATCTCGTCGTAAACCTCCGAAAACGGAACCAGGTTGTCGACAGCTTCGGAGAGCTTGCCGCGTAACACGGCGAGATAATCCCGGGTCAGGGTGATGGCTTCGTTGGGTTTGCGGGCGGCGGGGCCGTGGCCGGGGATCAGGGCCTTGATGCCGTCGGTCTGCATCTCGGTCAGGACCTTCAACCATTGGCGGGTATCCGCGTCGCCCACAAACGGCACCCGGCCCTCGAAGATGATGTCGCCGCTGAGCAGTACCTGGTCGGGCTCCACCAGGAGGGCAAGATCACCCTGGGAGTGCGCGGAGCCGAGAAAAAGAATGCGCAGGGTCATGCCACCCGCATCAATGACGCGACTTTCGGTGATGTTCACGTCGGGAGGCACCAGGCGTGTGCACTCGTTGACCCAGGGATCAAGAGAAAAACGACGTTCCTCCAGTCGCGACTTCGCGGATTCGGAGTCCAGGTATTCGTGAGCGGCGCGTGGGGCGATGATCTCAGCGCCCATGTCCTTGAACACCTGGAGCCCGTAAATGTGATCGGCGTGGTAGTGGCTGACGATCACCGCCTTGATGGGCTGGTCCGTGACGGAGCGGATCAGGCCGTAGAGTTTCTGGGCCAGGGAGGGGCTGCCCAGAGCGTCAAATACGTAGACCCCCACCGGAGTAACGACGAAGCCCGCGTTGGAGATGAAGCCGGCATTATCGGTTGCCATGCCGGCGATGCCCTGCACGTGATAGACGTGCTCGCTGGCTTGCAGGAGTTCCATATCCACGTCGACGGTCGCGTGCCGGCCCGGCGTGCAGTCAGCCGCTTGTGTGTTCTGAGCATGAGCCGGCATCACGGCGAGCTGGGTGGTCATCACGGCGGCAATCAGGGCTTTTTGATACATCTTCATTATGTTTGTTGTTCCCGGCGTTGGGTCCGATCCCGGGCGGGCGATCAGGTAGGGTAGGGTCCAGGGACGAGGCCAAGCCCCAGTTTATTCCCGGGTGGCGCTTGTGCTCCACCACCGGCTCCCGGGTGGGGATGACCCGCGTCACGGCACCTGGACGGCGATGGGTTCAACCTGAACCCGATCACCGGACCGGGTCATGAGCGACGCCCATCAGGTTCAGGCCCGGACCCACAGGAAATCAACACGATAACGGTGAGGACCATGTACGAGAACCTTCTGACCTCTTATCCGGGCAACAGCCCCGAAGCCATGATGCGGGTGTTGGCGATGTTCATCTTCAGCGACGGCGATGTCAGCGACGCGGAGATGGACGCCATCGATAGCCTGAACCTGCTCGCGATGCTTGGCGGTGACGCCAACACCTTTGCCCAGGTGATCGTGGATTACAGCGATGACCTGATCGCGCACTCCCGCGATCCGGCCCATATCGGCTTGGCAGACGGAGATTTCGTGGATGCCATCCTTGCCCCCATCACCGACCCGGACAAGCGCAAGACCCTTGCCCGTGCACTTCTGGTCATGGCCAAGAGCGACGGGCGCTTCGATGAGCCCGAACTGGCGGTCATGCATCGGACCCTGCGTGACTGGGATCTCAGCCTGGAGGACCTCGCGGCTTAAGCGGCCGCCTGAGGGGTACGCGGGCGTTGCGGCCCCGGCCGCCGGGTCGGGGCGCGACTCACTCCCGGACGGCGGCCGAGATGGTGTAGGCACGGCCCTGCTTGACCTTTTCGTAATTGCCGAAGGTCTCGCCAAGCACACGCTTCATGTACTGGCGCAGTCCGTTGATGGTGACCAGGACAATGCGACCTCCCGGCTCCAGGGTGTTCCACGCGTCGTACAGCATGATGCCAAGCATTTCCTTGCCGACCTTGGCCGGGATATTGGATACCACCAGGTCGAAGTGCCGGTCGCGCACGGCTGACAGACCGTTGCTCAGCATCACATCGGTGTTATCGAGGCCGTTCAAGAACGCGTTCCGGCGTGTGTAGTCGACGGCGACGAAGTCCTTGTCCACCAGGGTTACGTGCCCTGCCGGAGCCACCGCCGCGATGCTCAGGCCGATGGGGCCATAGCCACAGCCCAGATCCAGGCAGCGGACCCCGGGGCCGACATCCAGATGGTCGAGCAACAGCCCCGTGCCCTCGTCGATCTGCTTGGGGGAGAACAGGCCCCAGGTTGTGCGAAAACGCAGCGTTCTGCCCAGCAGATCGGCCTCGATCATCGGGTCTTCGCGCCAGGCGGCGGGCACATCGGGGGGGGTGTGAGGCATCGGTTCGGCGTTACTCGATTGAATGACAGGTCGCCCGATCAGAACGGAAGGGGATCGTGAGCGACGGCGGTGCGCACCATGTACGCGAACACCCCGATCGCCGCAAGGGCAGCCACTGCTCGGACCTGGCGGGTAGGCCCACGTTTGAGCGCCACACTGCCCAGCACGATGTAGACCAGCAGGGCGACGAGCTTGGCCATCAGCCAGGGAAGCTCCCAGGGCATGACCGAGGCCTGGTACACCATGAACACACCCGCGGCGAGCAGGGCGGTGTCGATCACATGGGGGAGGACGCGGGTCACCCGGGCGGTCAGTCGCGGCGATTCCTGCCACATCCAGATGGCTCTGAGGATGAAGCCGGCGAGGCTGAGACCGGCCAGGGTGATGTGCAGGTGTTTGATCGCGAGGTACGACACCCGCCGGTGCTCAACCGGCGGTGTGCCCGGCGCGCAGCCGTGCACGGAGCAGGTGTAATTCCGTGCGGACCCGGTCGAACTCGTCATCAAGTGCGGCAGCCTGCTGGCGTGGACTGTCGAGCGTCCCGGACCGCGCCTGGTTCTCAAGGGTTTCGCACAAGCTGGAAAAGTATTCGGCGCCGAGGCTGCGGCTGCTCGATTTGAGCGTATGGGCCGCGGCGGTTACGGCCTCGAGATCATCGGCGCGCAACCCGGACTGGAGGTCCGTCATCAGTTGTGCGGACTCACGATGAAAAGAATCGATCAGTTCCACCACCATCCCGGGCTGTCCACCACTCATGCGGATCAGGCTGCCGACCGTGTCGGGGGAAATGGCTGCCTGGGCCTTGGCGGGGGCGCCGTCCCCGCCGGCGGCATCGGAATCGCTCACACCCTGGGCGGCCGCGATCTCGGACAGATCCAGAATCACGGTCTGATCGTTTCGCGCATCGTGGCGTGCTGCCGTCGGGGAGGTCATTTCCCCTTTTTCAGGCGGCGCCACCGGGGGCGTGGCGGGTTCGGTCGCCGACCCGGCGTTGTCCTCCCCCGATGGGGGAAGCGGCGGGTGGGGCGGTGTGCTTCGGGTTGCGGCTCCGGCCTCGCCTGTGGGGCCGACCTGGATCTCCGGGCCCCGGGGGCCGGGTTCCTCAGGTATCGACAGGATCTGCGTCGCATCGGGGTCGACAGGAGGCGTGTCGAATCGTTGGGTGTCGGAACCCGACCTCCCGGGTGCCTCCACGGGCGGCGGGCGCCGCAGGATCTGGGTGGCGTCCGGGTCCGCGTGGGCTGGGACCCGCTCTATGGCCTGGGTATCGTTCGCCCCCGGATCGGCCTTGAAACGGCCCGTGGCATCCGGGTCTGGCGCGGAGGATGGAGTCGGCGCCGATAGCGCGCCTTTCGGGGCCGTGCCGCGCCCTGTTTCCGCGACCGCAGGAGCCTTCGGGGGCGGGGTGCCCCCGGAATCGGCGGCGTAGGGGGCGACCTTGCGGGTCTGAGTGGCCGCGGAGGCGGGGGCACGCATTTTGAGTGTCGAGAGGGCACGCTGCCTGGAATTCACGTCACCACGCGCCGGGCAGTTGCGCAGGATTTCCACCGCATCCTTGGGCTTGATCGGCTTGCTCAGATAGTCGTCCATGCCGGCCGCGAGACAGGCCTCCCGGTCGCCGGGCAGCGCATTGGCGGTGAGCGCAACGATGCGCGGCCGGTCGTCGGGGAACCGGCGGATGATTTCGGCGGTAGCGGTCTTTCCGTCCATGACCGGCATCTGCAGGTCCATCAGTACGAGGTCGAAGACCGCCCGTTCGCAGGCGGTGACCGCCTCTCTGCCGTTTTCCGCTACCTGCACCTGGTAACCGAATTGATTGAACATCATGCGGCAGACCTGCTGGTTAACCAGGTTGTCCTCCACCAGCAGGATGCGCAGTGGATGCCGGGTGGCGAGGTTCGGATCGATGACCGCGCTTGCGGGAGGCTTGAAGGTGCCGGTGTCGGCGTCGCCCAGGAGCAGTTGCTGGAGAACGTTGAACAGCTGTGAAGCCTTCACCGGCTTGGTCAACCAGGCGCTGGAGAGGTCCTCGGCACCCTCGAGATTGGCACCGACAGGGGTGAGCATGACCAGCGGGATGCTGGAGTGGGGGCCGGAGCGCGCCCTGATCCTGCGAGCCAGCTCAAACCCATCCGCGCTACCCATATCCGCATCAATCAGTGCCACCGCCGGTGGCTGTGCCGAATCCAACACCTCAAGGGCCTCACAGGCCTGACTGGCCAGTTCGGTCTTCAGCCCCCAGGAGCCGAGCATCTCCGCCAGGATCGCGCGGATACTGGCGTTGTCTTCCACCACCAGTGCCCTCAGGTCCACGAAACTCGAGGCCTCTTCGTTGCTGGCGGCGGCATCGTGGACCGGTGGGGCGCAGATTGTGAAGTGAAACTCGGCACCCTCACCCGGGTTGCTCTCCACCCAGATGTTGCCGCCCATCTGATCCACCAGGTGCCGACAAATGGCAAGGCCCAGACCGGTGCCTCCGAAACGTCGGGTGGTTGATGCATCGCCCTGGGTGAAGGAGTCGAACAGCTGGTCCACCCGTTCGCGGGGGACGCCGATTCCGGTGTCGCGAACCTCGAAGTGCAGCATGTCATCGGCGTCCGGAACGCGGTGCACGTAGACCATGACCTCGCCGGTCTCCGTGAACTTCACGGCATTGCTTATGAGGTTCAGGAGGACCTGCCGGGTACGGGTGATGTCGCCGACCACTTTCAGGGGGGCGTCCGGATCAATGCGGCAACCCAGTTCAAGGCCTTTCTGCGCCGCCCGCGCGGCCTGGAGATCGAGGGCGTCCTCCACGCAGGTGCGGACCTCGTAGGGGGCCTCTTCCAGGGTGAGCATGCCGGCCTCGATCTTTGAGAAATCCAACACGTCGTTAACGATTGCCAGCAGGTTGTCACCGCTCTGCACGATGGTGCGCACGTAGCCCGCCTGCTGATGGGTCAATTCCGTGCCCTCGAGCATGCTGCTCATACCGATCATGGCGTTCAGCGGTGTGCGGATTTCGTGGCTCATGTTGGCCAGGAAGTCGCTCTTCGCATGGGCGGCATCCAAGGCGGCTTCCTTGGCGCTGACCTGCGCGGCTTCGGCACTGGTGATCCGGTTGAAGACGAAACCGGTGATCAGCAGGCCCAGTACCAGCGAGCCCGATCCCAGCAGGAGGATCAACGACAGGGCCTCGCTGTAGGCATCGGCGGCCTCTTCGCTGGCCTCCTCTGTGGCCTCGGTCTGCAACTCCACGAGATCGGTGAGAACGGCAAGCACATCCCGCTGAGCGGGCATTGCCACGTCCACGAGCAGGGAATGGGCCTCGTCCATGCGTTCATCAAGCATCAGATCCACGACCCGCCCCTGGGCGGTGGACCCGCGCCCCGAGTAGCGCTTGGATTCCTCGATGAGCAGACGTTCGGGATCCGTCAGCGGGGATTGTTCCAGTTTGTCGCGGGCATTGAGGAACACGCCGGCGAGGTTTTGGAAACGGATCAGATCGGCGTCGCGCTCGAACGGGTCGGGCTGCACCATCATCGCGTGTAGCAACAGGGCCCGCTCCCGTGCCGCGTCATACATGTGGCGCGCGTAATCCGCCTTGGCATTGTGTACCCGGACGATTGATTCGAGTCGGGCGTTGATCTCGCCGACGTGGGCGATGCCCGTCGCGGTCAGCGCGATCAACAGAAGCAGAAGCAATCCGAACCCGGCGAGCAGAACGGCCTTCGTGTTTTCCAACAGCTTCATGGGCAAGATGTGTCCAGGCTTCGATCAGTTCCCTGGGGAAGCTCTGAACGAATCGTGACACGGCGCCTTGGCCCGTCTAATCGCCCATTTCAGCGTTGCGAATCTTCGCAATAGCCCGCTATTGCGTGCGATTCGCGCCTTGAACTGAACGATTATCCGACCCGATTCACTCGCGCCAGATTCATTCAGAGCTTCCCTGGGTCCGGTACTCTACCAACCGCGCTGGTCATTACGCCCGTTTTCAAGGCAGGGATGACCCCTAGGGCCCACTGGTGATGGAGTCTTCGAGGGCCTCCCCCCAATCGCGTAGGGCCTCCAGCACGGCCCGGCGCTGGTCCGTGGCTTCTGCTTCGGTCAGCAGCGTGGCGATCCGTTCCCGATAGTCGGCAAGGCTCATGGACATGCCCGGCTCCTCACCGCTCAACCAGCGCGCGCGCAGTGCGTTCCAGCGTGCCATCTCTTCCCCGGACAGGGTGTGCGGGTGATTGCGTGCACGGTAGCGGAAGACCAACTCGGGCAGTCGTGGGTCGCTGAAATGAAGATCGTCCCGCTCCGGTTCGTGGGGGAGTGCGCCGCGTACACGCTCGAGTCGAGCGCGGTCGGCGTTGCTCAGGAAAGGGCCGGAATACAGCATGAGTTCCGGGTCCGTCGCTTCCGGCAGGTTGCCCAGCCCCTGCGCATCGCGCAGTCGCTGGGTGAATCCCTCACGGCTCATGGCATGCAACAGGGCCTCGCGATGGTCCATGAGCTGGTTGTGATTGAGGCCGTGGCGGCGTGCGGAGGCGTCGTCCAGGGTGTTCAGCGGTGCGACGAACGGGCTGCGGTTGATATGCACGGTTTTGACCGGCAGACGCGGGGCGTCGCCGAGCTCGGCCCTCGGGGTGAACAGGCGGTGGGCCAACTCATCGGCGCTCAAGGAAAGGAACGGTTCCGGGGGTTCACGCAGGTCATAGATCAGAACACCGTTTGAATCCGAGGGGTGCTCGCAGATCGGCACCACCACGCTGATATTTCCCCGCTCGGCCGGGTACATCCCGGAGACGTGGATGATGGGGGTATGACGGGGTATGTCGATCAGGGTCTGGACGGCTTTCTTGCGACGCAGTCCGTAATAGAAATTGAACAGCCTTGGCTGTTTGCGCAGCACCAGGCGCGCCATCTCGAGGGTCGCGGTCACATCGGCCAGGGCATCGTGGGCGTTTCCATGGGCGATTGCGTTGGCCGTGGTCAGGTCTTCAAGGCGGAAGGAAGGCAGTCCGCCCTCACGTTCAGGCCACTCGATACCGTCCGGGCGCAGGGCGTGGCAGGCGCGCATGAGGTCGATGACGTCCCAGCGCGAATTTCCGTTGCGCCACTCCCTGGCGTAGGGGTCGTACAGGTTCCGGTACAAACCGTGGCGGGTGACCTGGTCGTCAAACCGCAGACTGTTATAACCGGCTCCGCAGGTGCCCGGGCGGCTGAACTCCTCGTGAATGAGGGCCATGAAGCGGGCCTCACTCTCCCCCTTGGCCTCGGCGAACTGGGGCGTGATGCCGGTCACCAGCGCCGCGTCAGGGCTGGGCAGTCGATCCCGGGGCGGTTGGCAATACCACATGATGGGTTCGTCCACCGGTTGCAGCGCCTCATCGGTGCGCAGCGCCGCGAACTGAAGCGGTCGATCCCGGGCGGGATCGACTCCGGTGGTCTCGTAATCGTGCCAGAGGATGGTCGGGGTGGAACTCAAGGGATCGCCTGCGGATTGTGGGAGCGGCTCCCACAAGGCGGAAAGTCCCCGACTTGCGGGCCGGGGCGGGTGTGTCGATTATCACTCGGATAACACAACCATAACCGGCCCCGGTACCAAGGCGCGCTGTCTGATCCATGCGGGCAGCCCGACCCTGTTCACCCGCGCGGGACGACTACCAGACGAGGACACTGAAATGAGCGACGACCGTCGGACAATACTCTACGCGACGGATCTGGGTGAGAACACCGAGTACATCCTGCAACATACCCTCAAGCTTGCGGGCTGCATGGACGCCCGCATTGTGCTGCTGCATGTGGTTCCGCCTCCCAGGCGCTGCGACGAGATGATGCTGGAGAGCGTGGCGGGCGGGGCGCTGGAACAGGGCGTTCGCGACGCGGCTCTGGCCAAGGTGACCGAACGCGTGGAGGCCCTGATCAACGTCACCTGCATGGCTGTCACCGGCAAGGCCGTGGGCGACGGCGGGCCGGTCTGTGACCTGGTTACCGCCCATGGACTGCCCACTGACGAAATTCTGCGTGTCGCGGAGGATCAGTGCGCCGAGATGATCGTCCTGGGCACTGGGGGCGGAAAGTTTCTTGTGCCGAACCAGTTGGGCTCCGTTGCCCGCCAGTTGACCCACCTCAGTCGGGTCCCGGTGTTGTTGGTGCCGAACCGGGGCGGCTGTGAACCCGGTACGGCGGCCTGATCCCGCGACAGCGCCCAACCCGGGGCCCCTGAAAGGGCGATTGGGGTCAGGGTTCTGGAAGGAACCGCGCGCTTGCGTGAAGGACCTGATTGCGGAGCTCGATACCCAGGGGGAATGATGGTCGGATTTCCTCCACAGTGGGGCCTTCGCGTCCATGACCACCCGCAACCTGCTCGAAGATGTGATTGGCCCCGGTGCGGGGTCCCGTACTTCTCTGGACCCCGGCTGCCTCACCCGCGCCTTTGCCGAGAATCTGTTTTTCAACCAGGGGCGGTTCCTGGAGGTGGCCACGTCCAACGATTTGTACATGGCCATGGCCTACTCGGTGCGCGACCGCCTGTTGCATCGCTGGATTACCTCGGCCCAGGCATTCCTCGAGGGCGGGAGCAGGACTGTCGCCTACCTGTCCGCCGAGTTTCTCCTCGGCCCGCACCTGGGCAACAACCTCATCAATCTGGGCATCGAGAACACCATGCGCGCGGTGGCCGAGGACCTGGGACTGGATTTCGACGGCATCATTGAGCAGGAGGCGGAGCCCGGACTGGGTAACGGCGGATTGGGCCGACTGGCGGCCTGTTACATGGATTCCCTGGCGACCCTGGAGATTCCCGCCATCGGCTACGGCATCCGCTACGAGTTCGGGATCTTCCGTCAGGAGATTGAGGACGGTTGGCAGAAGGAGGTGAGTGACAAGTGGCTGCGTAACGGCAACCCCTGGGAGATTGCACGGCCGGAGCTGACCATGGATGCGAAACTGGGTGGTCACGTCAAACACCGCATCGGCCGATTGGGCACGGACAAGGCCGTCTGGGTACCCGAGCGGATCGTCAAAGGCGTGGCCTACGACACACCCATCCTCGGTTACGACACCAGCAACGCGAACCTGCTGCGCCTGTGGTCGGCGGAGGCGGAGGAGTCATTCAATTTCGAGAGCTTCAACACCGGCGACTACTACCGGGCGGTCGAGGAGAAGGTCCGCTCCGAGAATCTGACCAAGGTGCTGTACCCCAACGATGCGGGCGACGTGGGCAAACGCCTGCGCCTGGAACAACAGTATTTCTTCGTCACCTGCGCCCTGCAGGACATGGTGCGTATCTACCGCCAACGCCACGAAGATCTCAGCGGCTTCCACAAAAAGTTTGCCGTCCAACTCAACGATACACACCCGTCCATTGCCGTAGCGGAACTCATGCGCCTGTTGGTCGACGAGCACCGCATGGACTGGGACGCTGCCTGGACGATCACCCGCGGGACCTTCGCCTACACCAACCACACCCTTTTGCCCGAGGCTCTGGAGAAATGGCCCTTACCGCTGTTTGAGCGTGTTTTGCCCCGGCACCTGGAGATCATCTACGCCATCAACGATCGTTTTCTGGACGAGGTGCGCATGCGCTTTCTGGGTGATGACGAGCGCGTGCGGCGCATGTCCATCATCGACGAGGAGGGCCCCCGTTACGTGCGCATGGCCCATCTCGCAGTGATTGGCAGCCATACGGTAAACGGCGTGGCGGAGCTGCATTCAAAGCTGCTCAAGGACCAGGTGTTACGCGATTTCCATGAGCTGTGGCCGCGTAAGTTCACCAATGTAACCAACGGTGTAACGCCGCGTCGCTTCATGCTGCTGTCGAATCCGCGCATGTCGCAGCTCATCGATGAACGGGTGGGGAAGAGCTGGCGGAACGATCTGACGCACCTGCGGGGTTTGGAAGAGGCCGCCGACGATGAAGAGTTCCGGGCCCGCTGGCGTTCCGTCAAGGAGGCGAACAAGAGGGCGCTGTGCAGACACATCGGTGGAACCCTGTGTATTCAGGCGGACCCGGCCTCGTTGTTCGATATCCAGGTCAAGCGAATCCACGAGTACAAACGCCAGCACCTCAATCTGCTGCACATCGTGCATCTGTACCGGCGTATCAAGCACGGTGACCGGCGAGGCATCGTGCCGCGTACCTTCCTGTTCGCGGGCAAGGCCGCGCCGGGCTATGACATGGCGAAGCGCCTGATCAAGCTGATCCACGGTATCGGTGACATCGTCAACAACGACCCGGACGTCAACGACCTGCTGAGGGTGGTTTTCCTACCCAATTACAACGTCAAGAACGCCCAACGCATCTACCCGGCGGGGGACCTGTCCGAGCAGATCTCCATGGCAGGCAAGGAGGCATCGGGTACGGGTAACATGAAACTCGCCCTCAACGGGGCGCTCACCATAGGCACCCTGGATGGAGCGAACATCGAGATCCGCGACGCCGTGGGCAGCGAAAACTTCTTCCTCTTCGGTCTGACCACCGACGATATCGAGCGTATCCAGCGGGAGGGCTATCGCCCGGAAACCTGCCTCGAGCGCAACGAGGCCCTGCGCGGCGCCCTGGAACTGATCGGAAGTGGCCATTTCGCCCATGGCAGTCGGGAACTCTTCCAACCGGTGGTCGACAACCTGAGCCACCACGATCCCTTTTTCGTACTGGCGGATTTCGAGGACTACATCCGCTGCCAGGAGGAGGTGAGTGCCGCATGGCTGGACGGCGACGCCTGGGCGCGTCGCTCCATTCTCAATGTTGCCCGCATGGGCCGTTTCTCGTCCGACCGATCCATCGCCGAGTACGCACGCAACATCTGGAAGGCGGAACCCGTCCCGGTGGCGTGGCAGGCCAAACCTGTTGGTTCGATAAACGCGTGAGCGCCTGATGGGTTCAGGGCGCGGCGAGACTGGCGCGGCGGGTTCCAGCAAGGAAGCCGCGGCGGCACGCATCCAAGCCGGGCAGGCCGTGTACACGCCGTCCGTGCTGGCACTCTATGATCTGCTTGTCCTGGGGATCTCCAGCCACCTGGTATGGCGCTGTCCGGCCGCTGACATAAGACGCCTGTACGCCCGCAATCTGTCTATCAATCACCTGGATGTCGGGGTGGGGAGCGGTTACTTCCTTGATCACGCGGATTTCCCGGGCCCGAATCCGCGCGTCGGGCTCATGGATCTGAACCCCCATTCCCTGGAACATACGGCGAGGCGCATACGGCGCTACCTGCCCGAGTGCTATCGCCACAATGTGTTGGCACCGCTTGAGCTACAAGCGGGTACGTCCGCTCCACCCGCCGTTCAGCCCTTCGATTCGCTGGCAATGAACTACCTCCTGCACTGCCTGCCAGGGACCATGGAGGATAAAGCGGGGGCGTTCGATCACCTGATACCCGTGCTCAAGCCGGGCGCGCGTGTTTTTGGTTCCACGATTCTGCACGGTGGCGTCCCGCGTTCCCTTCCGGCGCGTGCGCTCATGGCCCTCTACAACCGGCGGGGGATTTTCTCCAACCAGGGAGATGATCTCGACGGATTGCACCGGGCCCTGGAACGGCGCTTCGATGGCGTGGAGATTGAAACCCGGGGGTGCGTCGCCCTGTTCAGTGCCCGGATGCACGCTTGACGCTGTGGGTGCCGGTGTCAGGAATGCCCGAGAAATGAGCGCACGTCCGCCAGGATCTCCCGGGCGTGGCGCATCACATCGGCCTCGGGCAGGGTTTCGCCCTTACCCGGGTCGAAGCCGATCCCGTAGACCCACAGTGTCCTGGGCCGGTCGCCCAGTGCGTCACCAAGCTCCAACACTTCGCCAAGGGCGATACCCTGGGCCGTGAGCGCATGGATGTCCTCGAAATCGTCGAGGTCCGCGAATCGCCTCAGGCAGGAATGGGCCTCACAGGGCACGGCGTCCAACACGACACCCAGCTTGGCATCGGCCAGGGCCGCGAGCAGGTCCTGGCCGGACAGGGGGCGGATACCGGTGGCAATGTCACAGGCCAGGCCCGCATCCGCGATCAGCCCGGCGAGCGCGGAGACCACGGCCTGGGCCGGGGCATCGCCGGCCGCGCGTGCGCCCGACGTCGTGCCTGCCGCGAGGATGCGCATCGGGGCCATCATGCGTCACTGCCTCGATCGGTTCGCAGCGTGGCGGGATATGACATGTCGCGATCTCCTGAGGCTGTGAGTCGATGGCCCGGGCCATGGTGCCGATGCGCCATCCGCCGTGCGGACGCCGGTGTCATGTCAAGACTACGCCGCCCGTCGGGGTGCTGATACATTGCCGCCCCATGTCCGCGTCCTTCATCCACCTGCACCTGCACACCGAGTTCTCGATCAGCGATGGGCTGGTGCGCATAAAGCCCCTGGTGAAGGCGATCAGCGATGCGGGGATGCCCGCGGTGGCCATCACCGATCAGGGCAATCTTTTTGCCCTGGTGAAGTTCTACCGCGCCTGTACCGGGGCGGGAATCAAACCCATCACCGGCCTCGATTGCTGGGTTCACGATCCCGATGATCCGGACCGGCCCACCCGCATGACCTTCCTGGCCCGCCACTGGGGTGGGTACATGAACCTCACGCGGCTGTCGTCCAAGGGCTATCTCGACGGTCAACAGCGTGGGTTCCCGACGGTGACGCGGGCCTGGATCGAGGATCACGCCGAGGGCTTGATCGCCCTGTCCGGTGGCCGGGAGGGCGATGTGGGCCGCGCCCTGCTGGCGGGCAACCGGGCGAACGCCGAGCGCCATGCGCGGCATTGGGCCGAGGTGTTCGGCGGCGACTTCTATCTGGAACTGGTCCGAACCGGACGTCCCGAGGAAGAGGACTATCTGCACGCCGCCGTCGATCTGGCCGCTGTCCTGGATATCCCGGTCGTGGCCAGCAACGATGTGCGCTTCCTTCAGTCGGATGATTTCGAGGCACATGAGGCCCGGGTTTGCATTCAGGACGGTCGTGTTCTGGACGATCCGCGTCGACCGCGCAATTACTCCGACCAGCAGTACCTGCGCTCCCCGGCCGAGATGGCCGAGCTGTTCTCTGATATCCCCGAGGCTCTGGAGAACAGCGTTGAGATCGCGCGACGCTGCAATCTCGAGCTGCGCCTGGGTAAGAACTACCTGCCGGATTTCCCGATACCCGAGGGACTCACCCTGGACGAGTTCTTCGTCCAGGAATCGAAAAAGGGTCTGGAGGAACGCCTGGATTTCATCTTCGACCGCGAGGCCGAGGACTTCGCCGCCAAGCGCCAGCCCTATGACGAACGCCTGGAGATCGAGCTGGGGGTGATCCTGCAGATGGGCTTTCCCGGCTATTTCATGATCGTGGCCGACTTCATCCAGTGGGCCAAGGACAACCAGATCCCGGTGGGGCCCGGGCGTGGTTCCGGCGCGGGCTCCCTGGTCGCCTATGCGCTCAAGATCACCGATCTCGACCCCTTGGAATTCGACCTGCTGTTCGAGCGTTTTCTGAACCCCGAACGTGTGTCCATGCCCGACTTCGATGTCGACTTCTGCATGGACAACCGCGACAAGGTCATCGATTACGTGGCCCGCAAATACGGCCGCGACAAGGTCTCGCAGATCGCCACCCACGGGTCCATGGCCGCGAAGGCGGTGGTGCGCGACGTCGGCCGGGTCATGGGCCAGTCCTACGGGTTCGTGGATCGTATCGCCAAGCTGATCCCCTTCGAGATCGGCATGACCCTGACCAAGGCCCTGGAAGAGGAGGAGGACTTCAAGAAGGTCTACGACGAGGAGGAGGACGTCCGCGCTATCGTCGATATGGCCCTGAAGCTGGAGGGGCTTGCCCGTAATGTTGGCAAGCACGCGGGCGGCGTGGTCATTTCACCGTCCGACCTGACGGACTTCTCCGCCGTCTACCGGGAAGCGGGCATGGAGACAGGCGTTGTCACCCAGTTCGACAAGGACGACGTGGAGGCCGCCGGGCTGGTCAAGTTCGACTTCCTCGGCCTGCGTACCCTGACCATCATCGACTGGGCGGTTCAGGCCATCAATGCGGATCGTGCGGGCGGCGATGAAGAGCCGCTCAACATCGCCGCCATCCCCATGGATGACGTAGACAGCTTCAAACTGCTCAAGGCCTGCCAGACCACCGCGGTGTTCCAGCTTGAATCACGGGGGATGAAGGACCTGATCAAACGTCTGCAACCGGACTGTTTCGAGGACATCATCGCCCTGGTCGCCCTGTTCCGTCCCGGCCCGCTGCAATCGGGCATGGTGGACAACTTCATCAACCGCAAGCATGGCCGCGAGCCGTTGGCGTTTCCCGATCCGCAGTACCAGCACGAGACCCTGAAACCCATCCTCGAACCCACCTACGGCATCATCCTGTACCAGGAGCAGGTCATGCAGATCGCCCAGGTGTTGGCGGGTTACAGCCTGGGCGGGGCAGACCTGTTGCGCCGGGCCATGGGTAAGAAAAAGCCCGAGGAAATGGCCAAACAGCGCGCCGTGTTCGCCGAGGGTGCCAGCAATAACCAGATCGACCCCGACCTGGCGATGAAGATCTTCGACCTGGTCGAAAAGTTCGCCGGATACGGCTTCAACAAGTCCCACTCCGCGGCCTACGCACTTGTCTCCTACCAGACAGCCTGGCTCAAGGCCCATTACCCCGCGCCGTTCATGGCCGCCGTGCTCAGCTCCGACATGGACAACACCGACAAGGTGGTGGTGTTCATCGAGGAATGCCGGGAGATGAAGCTGGAGGTCATCCCGCCGGACGTCAACCGCTCCCAGTACCGATTCACCCATGCCGACGACGCCACCGTGGTCTACGGCCTGGGCGCCATCAAGGGTGTGGGCGAGGGCGCGATCGAGGGCATGATCGCCGAACGCGAGGCCAACGGCCCTTACAAGGATCTGTTCGACTTCTGCGCCCGCATCGATCTCAAGAAAGCGAACAAGCGCACCCTGGAACACATGACCCGTGCCGGTGCCCTGGACAGCCTGGCCCCCAACCGGGCCACCATCGAGGCCTGGTTGCCCGCCGCCCTGCAGACCGCTGAACAACAGGCGAGTAACGCCGACGCCGGGCAGGATGACCTGTTCGGCCTGGGTGGGGGAGAGCCTGCCGCGCCCAGCAGGCCCGCCGGTCTGAGGGATCACAGCGAATGGGACGAGGACGTCCGCCTCGCTTACGAGAAAGAGGTGTTGGGCCTTTACCTCACCGGTCATCCCGTCAACCGCTACCTCGAGGAACTGGACAAATTCACCAGCGATCGGCTGCACGTGCTGGCCGAGAAAGGGGAAGCCATGGGCGGCAATGGTGGTTTCGGCAACGGGGGCGGCTTCAGCCGTCGTCGCGACGATCGCAAGTTCATCGCAGCCGGGCTCATCCTCAATGTCCGGGTGCGCAAGCAGAAGAACGGCAAGATGGGGTTCCTTACCCTGGATGACCGGACCGGGCGAATCGAGATCAAGCTCTTCGACCGCATCTTTGATGAGTTCCAGCACCTGATTGCAAAGGACACCATCATCGTTGCCGAGGGTCGGCTGGGGTTCGATGATTTCGCCGGCTGCTCACAGATCACGGCCGACAAGCTGTTCGACCTCGACGGTGCCCGCGAGCACTTCGCCAAAGGGGTGGACATCGAGCTCGAATCGGACGGGCACGCCAACGGCGCCATCGACGAGCTCAATCGAGCCCTCGGTCCGTTCCGGCCCGGCAGCTGTCCGGTACGGGTTGACTACAAGCGCCCCGATGCCGGGGCACGGCTGCGCTTCGGTGAGCAATGGCGGATCAAACCCACCGAGGAAGCGATCCGGCGCCTGCGCGAGATGCAAGGGGCCGTGCGGGTGGAAGTGGTCTACTGAGGTCGGCCCGGATGGTGACGCACACGCTCAACACGGGCGATGAGCCCGCTCCCGACAATGCCTACCAACAGGCTCACGCATGCCTGTTGCTGCGCAGCTTCGAGGCGCTGATCGGTCGTCCGCTGTTGCCCATCGATGTGATGCCCGGGGACCAGCCCCGCGCCCTGTACGAGGCCTCCTTCGCCGTGGTCTCCCATGACACGGGCGACGACCCGGTATTCAACTACGCGAATCGCACGGCTCAGCGGCTGTTTGAGATGTCCTGGTCTGATTTCACGGCCCTGCCGTCGCGCCTGTCCGCCGAGGCGGTGAACCGCGCCGAACGTGCCCGGCTGCTCGAGCGGGTGAGTCGGGATGGATTCATCGATGACTACAGTGGGGTGCGCATCGCCGCGAGCGGTGCGCGATTCAGGATTGAAGCCGCCACTGTCTGGAACGTGCTGGACGGCGAGGGCCGGTACCGGGGCCAGGCGGCGGTATTCCATCGCTGGACCCCGCTATAAGCATTGCCGGGCTCGTGCCCAGGTTGCTGACCAACACCCGCGGCTCGGTGGCCGGGGTGTGCTGTGAGCACGCAAAAAAAAGGGGCCCCGAAGGGCCCCGAAACGACTGAGCAATGGTCTTGAAATCGGTGATTCAGGGAGGTGATACAGGGTAAGGAGCGTCAGTTTCGCGCCCGGTAGGTGGCGACAACGCGGTCGAAGTCGTCCTTGTCCAGGGTGTTGCGCAGGAACCGGGTGCACAGGCTGCGCATTTCGATGAGACGGGTCTCTTTCGCGGCAAGACGGGCCTTGAGGTCATCGCGTTGCATGCGGGTGCTGCCATCGAGGATGGCATCACGCAACTCCGACCGAAGGGCCGCCACCTCGCCTTCGAGGGACTTGCGCTTGGCAGGGGCCTCGGCGAGCCAGGCATCGAGGCTCGCATTCTGGTCGGCATTGAGGTTCAGCTCGGCGCGCAACTCCTTGACGATGGGCATCAGGGCCACGATGGGCTCGGCGGCCGTGGCCTGGAAGGGGAGGATGCTGGCGCAGAGCAAGGTGGTGGCGAACAGGGTGCGAAGGGACATGTTTGATCTCCAGTAAGCGTGGGTGAAGATCATAGGGATCCAAGGAATGGCGGCATTGAAGTTATTCAACGCCTGGGTTCCGCGCGGTGGAAAAACCGTAGGTACACGCGCCGCACGCCTGCGTCGTCACGCCGCGGAAGCCCCGTACTCAACCCACGAGCCCGGCGCTGGTGGCGATTATGAATGTCACCACGAAGACCAGCGCGAACAGCACGGCGAGGACACCGAGGGCGATGATGAGAGGAATCGACCATCCCCTACGCGGATAGTCCGTGCCCCAACGGTCACTGACATACCGGGCCCGCGGCTTCTGCCAGGCGAAATACCCGATGATCAGGTAGATCAATGCGACAATCGGTTCCCCATATCAGGCTCCAAACGGGTCGGTTACGCCCTGGCTTCGACGGCGGGGGAGGGAACACGGTCCCCTCCGCCATCACGCCCGCCGGTCGTGGCCTGCTCAGGCGACCTGGGATTCCATACTTGGTGCGGCCGCGGCGATGTGGGCATCCACTCCGTCGGCGTACTGGGTGAAGTTTTCGACGAAGGCGCGCGCCAGTTCCTCAACCTTGGCGGCATAGGCCTGCTTATCCGCCCAGGTGCTGGCCGGGTCGAGCACGGCATCGGGTACGCCGGGGCAACGGGTGGGGACCTCGAAGCCGAACACCGGGTCCACACGCATGGGTGCGTCGGCGAGTTCCCCGGACAGAACGGCATCCAACATGGCCCGGGTGTGCTTGATGTCGATGCGACTGCCCGTGCCGTAGGGGCCGCCGGTCCAGCCGGTGTTGACCATCCAACACTCGGTGCCGTGACGCTGGATCTTCTCACCCAACAGCTTGGCGTAGCGGGCCGGGTGCAGGGGCATGAAGGGCGCACCGAAACAGGCGCTGAAGGTGGCCGTGGGTTCGGTTACGCCTTTCTCTGTGCCGGCCACCTTGGCCGTGTACCCGGATATGAAGTGGTACATGGCCTGCTCGGGCGTCAGTCGCGCCACCGGCGGCAGTACACCGAAGGCATCTGCCGTCAACATGATGATGTGGTCCGGGTGTCCGGCCACTCCGGGGTACAGGGCGTTGGGGATGTGTGTGATGGGGTAGGCCGCCCTGGTGTTCTCGGTGTAGCTGTCGTCATCGAGGTCCAGGCGACGGTCGCGGTAGTCCATGGCGACATTCTCGAGGACGGTTCCGAAGCGGCGCGTGGTGTCGTGGATCAGGGGCTCACGCTCGGGGTCGAGACGGATCACCTTGGCGTAGCAACCGCCCTCGAGGTTGAACACCCCGTCGTCGCTCCAGGCGTGCTCGTCGTCGCCGATGAGCTTGCGCGAGGGATCGGCCGAGAGCGTGGTCTTGCCCGTGCCGGACAGGCCGAAAAATACCGCCACGCTGCCGTTGTCATCCACGTTGGCCGAGGAGTGCATGGTGAGGATGCCCCGCTTGGGCAGCAGGTAGTTCATGACCGAGAACATCGATTTCTTGATCTCCCCGGCGTAGTGCGTACCTCCGATAAGCACCAGGCGGCGTTTCATGTTGACCACGATGAAGGTGTCCGAGTGGGTACCGTCATTTCCGGGGCTGGCCTGCATCTCGGGGACCTGAAGCACCGTGAAACCCGGCTCGTCGACCCCGATCTCGCGGTCGAAGTTGGCGGGGCGTATGAACATGTTGCGCGCGAACAGGGAATGCCAGGCCTTCTGGGTGATGATCCGCACCGGAAGCTCATAGTTCGGGTCGGCTCCCAGCAGGACATCCTGAACGAACAGGCTGCGACCTTCGAGAAACCCACAGGCCCGTTTGAACAGGCCATCGAAGTGTTCCTCGCTCATCGGGCGGTTGACCTTTCCCCACCAGATGTCGTCGCGGGAGCCGGGCTCGTCCACCACGAACTTGTCGTTGGGCGCACGCCCGGTGAAAGCCCCGGTGCGCGTGACCAGGGGGCCCAGATGGGACAGATGTGCCTCGTGGCGTTCGATCGCCTGTTCGTAGAGTTCGGGGGTACTGGGGTTCCAGTGAATGGGGCCGAGGTTGGTCAGGCCCATGTCCGCAAGGTGGTGTTGCAGTGCTTCGATGCCCATGGTGGTGCTCCGGGTCAGTTATTGATCTGATGGAGCACGGCCCACTCAAGATGCATGCCACCCGGCCGCGGGTGTACGCGCTCCCGCCCCGGGATCAGCCGTCATCTGGTGGTCACGGAGACGTCAGCGCTCAGCTTAGTCCTTATATTGCAGGTGCGAAGAGCTCGTCGAGGGGGGTCGAGCGCATCTTGATACGGGTCAAAAATGCTCACTAAAGCCTTTTTTATAGCGATTACCGCCGCACCAGAATAAGGCCCCGATTGAGGGCGTATCGCCCCTGAGTTGCACCATGGTTGTGCAATGCAACAATGAAGGGCAGGGGTGTTGTGTACACGTTTGGCCAAGGACGGGGCAGGGGTGGCCCGGCTGGAAAAACCGGATCACCCGCACACCTCCCATGGTCTGTATAAGCTCACACCCGGTTGCGATAGCTATCGACGACCCGTTTGAAGTCATCCTCGCTCAGGGTATCGCGCAGGAAGTTGGTGCAGATGCTGCGCATCTCGATAAGGAGCATCTCCTTCTCGGCCAGCCGTGACTTGAGCTGTTCACGTTCAAAACGGGACAGGCCGAGCAGGATGTTGTCGCGCAGTTCGATGCGCAGTTGGCGGGCCTCGCGCTCCAATGCCTCGCGTTTGGCGGGGGCTTCGGCGATCCAGTTGTCGAGTTTGGCGTTCTGTTCGTCACTCAGACTCAGCTCGCCTCGCATGTCGGTGACGATACCCATGAGTGCGACGACCGGATCCGCCGCCATGACAGTGGGTGCGCCGGAGAGACTGGACAGAAGGAAAGCGGATACGACCAGGTTACGGATTTTCATGATGGGGACTCCAAAGTAGTGCGCGCGAAGAGCTGCGCTTGACCTCAGATTCCCCGACTTTGCGGGTATCGGCATTGCGATAACGCAAATTTATTGTGACGGTTACATTATTTATAAATCTTATTTTTCATAAGGTTATCGCCGCTTTTCAAGGCTGTCGTGGCTCCTGGTGGGGCCGCGGCGGCCCCAAGCGGGTGGCGGTTTAGAGGACAGGGGACGGTGCCTGGCATCACCGTCCAGGTGCCATCCGTGGCGATGTTCCGTGGCCTTCCGCATCCTGGCGTTCATCAAGGGATTGGATCTGAAATACATTCACTCACGTTGGCACGCCCTGTACGAACAATCCTGTATCTTCGTTCGCCCGGTTCGTGTTCATGAGGCCCACGATGACTGACTGTCCCGACCACTTTCCCGCGTCCGGTTCGCAGAGAATCCTGGGGCGCGTCATCGGCGGCTTCATGCTGGCCTTGTTACTCGCGCTGCCGGTTCAGGCCGCCGAGCGCCTGCGTCTCGCCACCCTTGCACCCGCGGACAGTCCCTGGGGGGAAGTGTTCAACGATTGGAGCGAAACGGTTGTGGATCGGAGCAGGGGCGACCTGTCTTTGGAGTGGTCCTTCGGTTCACGACTTGATGAGTCTGCCCTGGTGGCGCGCATGCGTAGTGGATATCTCGACGGTGCCTTTTTGTCCTCCGTGGGGCTCAGCCAGATTCGTCCTGAACTCCTGGTACTGCGCACCCCGGGGCTTTTCGACGGCTGGAGCCGTCTGGACCGGGTTCGAGATGTCATGAGGGCGGATTTCGAATCCCTGTTGGCGGCGGAGGGATTCGTGCTCATCGCCTGGGGTGACGTGGGCCTGATCCGGCTCATGTCCCGGGGACAGGCGATCCGCGTGCCGTCGGACCTCAGTGGTGCCAAGGTCGTCAGTCTCAAACAGGATCGGCTCGGCCCCATCCGTGCGCGGGCTCTGGGCTACACGCCTGTGGAGGAAGCCATTCCCGGCGTCATGTCCGCCCTTCGGGACGGACGCGTGGACGTGGTGACCGCCTCCGCCCTGGGTGCCCGTGCCCTGGGTTGGCATACCGAGCTGGACCACGTCACCGACCTGGTGATGGGCGTGCGTTCGGGAGCAATCGTCATGCGTTCGGATGCCTTGGGCCGACTTGCGCCGGGCCTGCGCGAGCTTCTGGAAACCAGCGGGTTGAGGGCGGGCAAGTCCCTGAGCAAGAGAATCCGCGGTGATGACCGCCAAGCGCAGTTCGCGCTGCGGCGCAGAATGACCGTGGTGGAGTTGTCCGGCCCGCAGCGCGGCGCGTGGTACCGGGCCTGGAAGCAGATGCGCGGCCAGCTGGCCGGGGAAACCTTCGAAGCGGAATTCTTCAAGCGCGTCGAGGGGCTCGCGGGAGTGCGCTGACTGCGCAATGGGCGCGCCCCTCGGGCTCAGCGATCCCGCATGGGCATCCAGAAACGGTACGGGTAGTCCCGGGAGGGATCGGATACCGGCAGGGCGATCAGGTCCCGCCCGGCGAAATAGTCCACCGCCGCGTTCGCTGACTTGACCAGAACGCCGCTAAAACCCTTACGGGCGGCAAAATCCCCGCTGGCTGCAAGCAAACGCGTGCCGATGCCCTGGCCATGAACGTCGGGATGCACATAGAGACCGTGCAAAAGCAGGCCCCGATTTGCCCCGGGTACGTCGGAGGGGGCCGCTTCCTCCATAACCGCAACGCCCCGGACCGAACCGCCCTTGTCCCGCGCGAGCACCACGTCCTGGTGGCGCAGATCCTCGCGGGTGTATCGGTAGCTCGGCAGGGACAGGCGCTTGACGCGTTCGGGAAGCGGCCAGGACATGACCGCCGCCTCAACGATGGCGTTTATGGCGTCCAGGTCGTCTCCGCATCCCTCGCTCAGGTCGACGTCCGGTAATGATGACGATGCAGGTCCGCTCGCTGAGGAAATGGGCTTCATCCCGCAAGCTTGCCCCGGGGGATCGCGTTCAATTCCATGACCACTGTGTCATCGTTACGGGACAGATAAGCCACGTGCCCGTGCGATGAACGAAGACACGATTGAAGACTTCCGCCAGCAATTGCTCGAACTGCGTCGCAGGATCGAGGCGGACGAGAAGGATGCGCGCGAGGACTCGCGCCCCGTTACGCTCGACCAATCCAGTGTGGGGCGCCTTTCGCGCATGGACGCCATGCAGATGCAACAGATGGCGCGCGACACCGCACGACGCCGCCAGCAGCAGTTGTTGCGCATCGAGGGGGCCTTGCGGCGTATCGAGTCAGGGGACTTCGGCTACTGCGCGGCCTGTGGAGACGAGATCGGGCCCTCCCGTCTGGGTATTGATCCCATGGCCACCCGCTGTATCGCGTGCGCCGAATGAGGATCAAGGTCACGGCGTTCCCGTGGTGGTGCCTGATGCCGCTTTTGCTGATGGTGCCCGCCGTGGTGCACTCGGACGCGAGCCCGCGCTTGACGTGTTCCGGGCAGAGTGAACCCTGGCAGTTGGTGATTGATTCGACACGGGCTCGGTTTGAACGCCCGATGGCCGGGCTCGGAACCGCGCGAATCGATCTGCTGCCCCGAGCGGGAACGGCCTACGCGGAGGAGGGGGCCAGGACCTGGCGGGGCAGGGCAGCCGATGCGGATGCCGACCTGGTGGTGTTTATCCTGCGCACGGGCCGAAACGTGGAGGCCACCCTGTCCTTACCGAGCGGCGACACGCTGGTTGGTTCGTGCACTGAGGCGTTCGATGACACGCAGCCCGCGAAGAAGCCCGCCAGGTCCGCCCAGACATCACACCTTCCCTGGTGGGAACGGCTTTCCGATCTGGCCCTGCCCATGGGGGCCTGTGCCCGTCGTGGTTCGGGCGAGGATATACGCGTCAGCGTTGCCTGGTGGTCACCGGAGAACGTGATACATGTGCGCGTCCGCAATGCGTACGGAGGTTGGTGGCATTGCACCACCGAGGCCGGGGGGCATTCGGTGCTGAGCTTCGACCCGTTGCCGACCGACGCGCAGCCCCACCCCGATGAGGGCATCGTGATCTTCACACCCCGGAGCAACCTGCAACCGCCCGCGGGGGCCTGCTACCAGCTTCATCGTCCGGTGAATGACGAGAACGGGAAATTGCTGGGCTGGTTGTCGGACCTCGTTTGCTGAGCGAACCGCGACGACCTCGGATTGATGATTGAACTGAGTGATGGCAGCGGGCGATGGGACCGGGAAGGGAACGGGGCATAGGGGCTCATGGCCGCGCACGAATCCGCGGCAAGGGCATGGGTCTCCCTGGCAGCCCGCGTCCGGGAACGGAAACCGTTCCGCACCGGTCCGTATACTGCCGTCTACATCCACCGGGCCCCGTGAACAGTGACCGAGCGATCCAACGACAACAATCCCTCCGAACCGGAGCCGGGCGACGCGCGGCCGAACGGGTCACCGCCGCGTCCACCCTCCCGGGGACGGCGCCGGTTTCTGAAAACGGGCCTCAACGTGTTGTTGATCTTCATGGTCTTTTTTGCCGTGCGCATGTGGACGACGCGTGATGCCATCGAGGGCCCGGCACCGCCGTTCGAGGGGTTCACGGTCAACGGCCCCTACACGTCCCTGGCCTCCCAGCGGGGCAAACCCGTTCTGGTGCATTTCTGGGCCACCTGGTGTCCGGTGTGCAAGGCGGAACAGGACAGCATCGAATCCATTGCCGCCGATCACCAGGTCATCACCATTGCCATGAAGTCCGGCTCACCCGCCGATGTGCACAAGTTCCTCCGGGACGAGGGACTGACGTTTCCGACCCTGGTGGACCCGGATGGCACCCTGGCGCGGCAATATGGCGTGAATGGAGTGCCCAGCAGTTTTGTCATCGACGCCGCGGGCAACATCCGTTTCGTCGAAGTGGGTTACAGCACCGAGGCGGGGTTGCGCGGGCGACTTTGGTTGGCGGAGTCCGGGGAAAAACCGGCCGACGGCGCGCCACGGGCCAACTGAGTCAGGCCGTCCAGGCGGGCACCTCATGCCACAACTGCCTGGTTTTCCTCCGGCTGAGTTTCCAATCCGGGTCGTGACGGGACACCAGGGCCCAGAAATCCGCCGAATGATTCATATGTACGGTATGGCAGAGTTCGTGAACCAGGACATGGCGGACCAGGTGCGGGGGTAGAAACATGAGCTTGGCATTGAGGCTGATGGTGCCGGTGGTGGAGCAACTGCCCCAGCGTGTCTTCTGTAGCCGGACACTCAAACGGCGGTAGGTGAGCGCCGTTTCCTCGGCCGTCGCGGCCAGCACGTCGGCCAGATGGATCCGGGCACGCCGCTTGAGCCAGTCCCTCAGCACGGCACGTCGCGATTCATCGCTTCCACCATGGAGATGCAGACAGTCACCGCGGGCAAGCAGACGGGTCCGGTCGGCCGCCCCTTCGTTGGATATCACCCGGTAACGTTCACCTACCGCGGCCAGTTCCACGCGGTCGGGCACCTCCGGTTCACCCGCTGGCGCTCTTTCCAGGATGCGCGGCAGGTGCTTCTCGATCCAGGCACGGCGCTGTTCCACGGCGCGGTGGGCCTCCCGCTCGGGAACGCCTTTCGGTAGAACCACCTCGAGTCCCGTGACCGGCTTGATCCGCAGTCGCAGATAGCGGGCGCGTGGGCTCACGCGGATTTGATAAGGGGGAGGCCAGGACATGGCGCGCGATTGTGCGCGAACCCGGCCCTGCGCGCAGCCTCAGCGATTGAGGGGGATGAGACCCGGAACGCTCCGTGCCGGTGCGATGTGTCTTTGCACAGGATAGGGGTGTACCGAAAGCAACCTGAAGCAGCCGGGGATGTATTGCGAAGGCCGTGTAGGCCGGACCTGCCCCGGGAAGCCCATGGTGGCTACAGGTCCGGCCATGGGCGCGCCGGATCAGCCCTGGTCACTGGCCTTGCAGGGGCCGCGGAACTGCTCCGGGACGTCGGCCGGGCATTCGCCACACAGTTCGTTGCCAGGGACGGCGAAGTCGATCTTGCGCGGGTAAGGCAGGTCCAGGCCGTCCATCAGGGCTACGAAGTCCTCCTTGGATCGGTTGTTCCCCAGGCGCGGATTACGGTTCTTCTCCTGGGCGATGGTGGTGATACAGCGACCTTCGTAATCGTGGGCGGGGTAGACCAGCGTCTCACCGGGCAGCGAAAACAGCTTGTTGTGCACGCTGTTGTACAGGTCACCGGCATTGCCCGACTGGAAATCCGTGCGCCCGCAGGCTTCGATGAGCAGGGCGTCGCCCGTGAACACCGCCTTCTGCATGGGGTTCTCGATCAGATAGGCATGATGGTGGTCGGTATGGCCCGGGGTGAACAAGGGGTGCAGGGTGATGGAGCCAAGGCGGAATGGCGTACCCTCGCTGACGCCCTGGTCCGCGCAGGGAAGGGCGAGCATGGACGGGCAGGCGATGTCGCAGCCCGTGCGCTGTTTCAGACGCTTGGCACCGGTCAGGTGGTCGGCGTGCACGTGGGTTTCCAGGGTTACGGCCAGTTCCAGGCCGAGGTCAGCGATCACCTGCAGATCGCGCTCGACGGTATCCAGGACGGGGTCGATGAGCAGGGCCTTGCCTGTTTCACGGCATCCGAACAGGTAGGTGTAGGTGGAAGAGTCGGCTTCGAAAAGCTGCTTGAAGATCATCTGGAAAGCTCCGGTTTGCGTGGAACGAATGGCTTCATGGTGGGGATGAGCAGCTTGCCTTTCACGGCGGAAAAACTGTGGTGTTGGCTGATTGTTAAATGAGAAATCACTTTTAATTATCTTGTTAACACATTGATATTCAAATTATTAATTCGGACCGTGTGGGCCGTCTTGTGGCGTTCTATCATGACAATCCCGATAGGCCATCCGTGAGTCCACCCATGAGTCAGAGCGCTCGCCACCCCGCCCCCCGGGCTTGCCTCACCGTGAACGAAGTCCACGTAGGCGATCAGGCTGAAAAGACCTACGTCATCGCGGCGGGGGATGCCGTGCGTTTCGCCGAGATATCCGGCGATTGGAACCCCGCTCATCACGATCCGCGCTACGCGGCCGACAGCTCCTTCGGAGAGCCGATCGCCCATGGTTTGTATTCGGTGGCCCAGTTTTCAGACCTGTTTGGCATGCAACTGCCCGGCCTGGGTGCCCTGTGGGTCAGGGAATCGGTGGAGTTTCTGGCCCCGGTCTATTTCGGGCGGGTTTATCGCGCGGTGATAACGGTCACCGCGGTCGATGTGGCCGCGAATTCGGTCACCTTCCACATGGAGTGTCTTGATGAAGCCAACACACCGGTTCTCACCGGTGAGTCTCTGGTCAAACCGATTCCGGAGCATGTGCGCGCCAAGAGGCATGGCGTGGGCTGACCGGGCCCCGGGGCGCGAGGGTCTTTGTGCTTCAAGAGGGGATCGTTGACCGTGGCGATTGTCGGGTAACTCCGTCCTGAAATGCCCTCCTGAAACGCCGTTCCACTGTCAGGGGCTGTCGGGCCGTAGCACGATTGCCAGCATCCGGGCGCGGGCGCACAGCGTGCCTTCCGCCTTCAGGCTCATCTCCACCCAAACCTTGCGGCCCTCGAGGCGATCCAGCACGCCCTCCACCAATAACTCGACGCCCATGGGCGTGGGACGAAGGAAATCCACGTTCAACGAGGCGGTCACGCAGCGCTCGAACGGTGCCGGATCATTGAGTTCATGGCCGTGCTCGCGGTGGTTGAATGCGGCCGCCGACGCGGTGCCATGACAGTCGAACAGCGAGGCAATCAATCCGCCATACACGTGGCTTGGGACCCCCCCGGTGTACTGCGCGGCTGGCCTGAATCGCGCGGTGGTGATCGCGCCGGACCAGAAACTCTTCAGGTGATGCCCGTGAGGGTTGTTGCGCCCGCAGCCGAAACAATGACTGTGGGTTTCGTCGTAGCGGTCCTGGAAGGCGATCTGCCGGCTGTGTGTGGTCGGTTCGGGCATGGAGGGCAGGGGGCTGGAATCATCAGCCCGGGCTCAGACGAGCCCCCGGGCCTGTCTGGAACCAGGGGCGGGGTGGGATGATCACTGCGCGGGCGGCAGCCATTTGAGCAGCATCGCCAACAAGGCCTTGCGATGCACGGGCTTGGATAGGAAATCGTCCATGCCGGCGTCCATGCAGGCCTCAACATCGTTCTGCATGGCGTTGGCGGTCAGCGCGATGATCGGCAGGTGGGGCGCATCGTCCGCCCGTTCCGCCCGAATGCGGCGGGTGGCTTCGACACCGTCCATTTCCGGCATCTGCATGTCCATCAGAACCAGGTCGAACTCCAAACCGCCCGCCACGGCCTTCACCGCCTCAGCACCGTTGTTGGCCACCTGGACCTTCAGGCCCAGGGTCTGGAGCAGTTTGCGCGCCACCACCTGGTTGACGACGTTGTCCTCGGCGACCAGCACCGTGCCGCGTAGCTCGGGGGGCATGTCACGCTCCACATCGTCCGGGCGGTTTTCATCGCGCCCGCGGGTCAGCAGCTTGGCAAGGGTTTCGTGCAGCAGGCTCTGGCGCACGGGTTTGAGCAGGCTGACGTCCACCCCTGCGCGGCGGGCCTCTTCGCTGGGCAGTCCCAGGGAACTGAGCATGATCAGGCGCACGGCATCCAGGGCCTTGTCCGAACGGATACGGTGGGTCAGCTCAACGCCATCCATCACCGGCATCTGGTAATCGATCACCGCGATCTCGAAGGGCTCGCCCCGGTCGATTGCATCGCGCAGCGCCGTCAAGGCCGATGCGCCGTCTTCAACCGCTCGCGAACTCACACCCCAGTGTTCGAGATAGCGTGCGAGTATCTCGCGGTTGGTGTGATTGTCGTCCACCACCAGGCAGCGCCGCCCGCTGAGATCCGCGGGTGTCCAGGCCCGTTCCTGGGCCGAGGGACGGACACGGATGGTGAACCAGAAGATGGAACCCCCGTCGGGCGCTTGCTCAAGACCCGCCTCACCGCCCATCAGTTCCGCGAGCTTCAGGGTGATCGCCAGGCCCAACCCGGTGCCGCCGAAGCGCCGCGTGATGGAGCCATCGGCCTGATGGAATGACTTGAACAAACGCTCGCGTTGTTCCTCAGTCACGCCGATGCCGGTGTCGCGCACGCTGAAGCGGAGCACCATGTCCGAGGGGCCGCCGCTCCCGGGGGCAGAGTCTACGCGGCTGACACTGACCACCACTTCGCCGGAATCGGTGAACTTGATGGCGTTGCCCACGAGATTGGTGAGCATCTGGCGCAACCTGTAGGGATCGCCAATCACCATGGGCGCGACTTCGTCCTCCAGGAAGCTGGTGATCTCCAGGCCCTTCTCGTGGGCCTCACGAGCGAGCAGCGCGACCACTTCTTCGACATTGTCAGCAAGATCGAAGTCGATCTCCTCAATGTGCATCTTGCCGGCGTCGATCTTGGAGAAATCGAGGATGTCGTTGATCAGATTGAGCAGTGTGTGGGCGGAACCTTCAGCTGTTCTCACGAAATCCAGTTGCTCCGTCCGCAAACCGCTGTCCGCGAGCAGTTCCAGCATGCCCAGCACCCCGTTCATGGGCGTGCGGATCTCGTGGCTCATGTTGGCCAGAAACTGCGTCTTGGCCTGATCCGCCTCTTCGGCGGCCACCCGTGCCAGGCGCATCTCCTCGAGGGCGCGTTTCTCCAGGGTGAGATCGCGTATCAGAACGGTGCGCACCGGGTGCTCACCAATCCCGGTGTCGGAGATGGCGATCTGAATGGGGAACTCACGGCCATCGTCCTGACGACGGCCCGTCGCTTCCGGCGCCGTGTCATGGGCGCCGGTGGCTGGCCCGGAAAGTGGGTTCGGTGTGTCGGCATCCGTCGAAATGAGCTCCGTGGCCGCGATCTCGCGTACTTCCCGGTCCGGGCAACCGAACATCAAGCGCGCCGCGGTGTTCATGGCGATGATGCGGTGGTCCGGGGTCAGGAACATCACCCCGTCGCTCATGTCATCGACGATGGTCCGGTTACGCAGGCGACTCTCCTCAAGAAAGGCGAGGCGTTGGCGAAGTCGGGAAAAGAGCCGCCGCAAAAGCAGGCCCAGGACCGGCAGGGCGCAGGCCGCGACCAGGGCACGGATGCCGGGGGAGGGGATCACTATGAGGGCGACGATCAGGCCCCCCAGAACCGCGAAAAGTCCTATCCAGGCCACGGGCACGGCGGAGCGCTCGGTAACCTGCTCGTGGGTACCGTTGTCGGAAAGGCCGCTCCCTCGGGCATTATGGTCAGAAGGGTGCAAATTCTGTTCTCTGGAGGCTGGCCCCGTATCCCGCCAGACTAGCGCTTTACCGGGCCGCTGGACCATGCCGGATTCCCCGACGGGGTGCATTGATTCCAGACCCGGAAAACCACATGAACCCGATAGGCAAGTGCGTTCCCAGTCATGAACCGACCACTTCACATCTTGCCTGTCATCATTCTCTCGCAGTTTTGCGGCACCGCCCTCTGGTTCGCGGGTAATGCGGTGATGTTCGACCTCCAGGAGGCCTGGGCCTTGCAGGGCGACGTGGTCGGTCCGGTCACCAACGCGGTACAGATCGGTTTCATCGTCGGCACCTTGTTGTTCGCGGTACTGGCTATCGCCGACCGCTTTGCGCCGCGCTCGGTCTTCCTGATGTGCGCCCTGTTGGGCGCGCTCGCCAATGCCGCGCTGCTGATCGCGCCACGGGACATGAGCAGCCTGATAACCCTTCGTCTGCTCACCGGATTCTTCCTGGCGGGTATCTATCCGGTGGGCATGAAAATCGCTGCATCCTGGTACGACCAGGGGCTGGGCAGGGCACTGGGTTACCTGGTCGGTGCCCTGGTTCTGGGCACGGCATTTCCCCACCTGGTCCGTGGCCTGGACACCGGCTTGCCCTGGGAGCGGGTCATGATCGTCGCTTCCATGCTCGCCGCCGCCGGTGGTGTGGCCATGTATGTCCTGGTCCCCGATGGGCCACACCTTCCCAAGGGGGCTGCGTTCAATCCGCGCGCCCTGGGCGCGATCTTCACCACGGCGCGATTACGCGCATCGGCGTTCGGTTACTTCGGCCACATGTGGGAGTTGTACGCCCTGTGGGCGTTCCTGCCGGTCTGGCTGCTTGCCTACACCCGTAACCAGGGCCTGGATCTGAATATCTCCCTCTGGACGTTCGCCGTCATCGCCGTGGGCGCCGTCACCTGTGCCTGGGGTGGGATCGTGTCCCTGCGCTGGGGTAGCGCGCGGGTCAGCGCCTCGATGCTCGCCATCTCCGGCGTCTGCTGCCTGCTTTCGCCGCTGGCCTTCGAGTGGCCGCCTTGGGCGTTTCTCGGCTTCGTCCTGTTGTGGGGCGCAACGGTGTCCAGCGATTCGCCCCAGTTCTCGGCTCTCAATGCCGCCAACGCCCCAAGGGCGTACGTCGGTTCCGTACTCACGATGATCAACTCCCTTGGCTTCCTGATCACGGTGTTGAGCATCCAGATCCTGACGGTTGCCGCCGCTTGGCTGGATCCCGGCTACCTGTTCCTGCTCCTCGCGCCGGGACCGGTCATCGGTCTGTTGTCGATGCGTCCATTGCTGCGATCACGAACTTGAGAAGGATACGAATCGGACCGGAGGGGTGGACCGTTTGCCCGGTGGCGCATCACCCGTGGGCGCCAGCCGCGGCGGTAAACCCGACCGCTGACTGGATACACGCGGACTCAGGTCACGGCCGGGTGGGTCGCGATCAAAGGCTGTTGAGTCCAAAGGCTGTTGAGTCAGGGGCTCGCCAAATCTGGGCCAAGACAATTCTGACGCCGGGGTGGGCCGTATCCGAACCCGGAAGTGCGCGGTTGTCGTTATGACCGCATGGCCGGGGTGATACCTGACCCGGGTGATAAGTGAAAAGAGGTGAGTGGCGCGCCGTTGGCGTCGTGAGGTCTTATCCGGTCAGGTGTGATTCTTCATAACACCATGGACGAAGCTCTCTCATAACCTATTGATTAGAAGAGTTTTCCGAGGGCTTTTGGCAAACATCGGGAGATTCATCTTGGACCAATCTTCGAGACTTTGCGCCACCAAGGACCGCATGTTAGGGACTTCGCACCACCAGCGAGACTTGGCGATAAGGTCGACGGACCTGTAGCAAGTAGCGAGAGTGGCGCCCGGTGGCGCACCCGCCTTCGCCTTTGATGATCTCGCTGTTGTACCTCAAAGCACGCCTATAGCCCGACCGACGAAGAGGCCACCGAGGGGGGGCGGAGAACGTGGCGTGGCAGTACTTCAGCGGTATGCGGCATACGAAGTGCGATCCCACCCAGATCGGCCGGTTCCGAGCCCTGTTGGGCGAGGAAGGGGGGGAGGAACTGCTCAAGGCGACGTTGGACGCGGCGCTTGCGATGAAGGCGGTGCATCCTCAGGAGTTCTAGCGGGTCGTGGTGGATACGACAGTTTAGAAGAAGGCCATCGCGTATCCGACCGACGCACGGCTGATGGAGAAAGCCGGGGAGCAGGGTGTGGAGTCGGCCAAGGCGGCCGGAGTCGATCTGGAGCAGACCTATGCGAAGGAGGGCTGGAAACTTCGGCGTAAGGCCAGTGGCTATGCCTACGCCGGGCAGTTCAAGCGGTAAGGCAAGACGAACAAGGCGAAACCGGTGTGGTGCGGCCGTTTCTTCTGGGGGGTGAGGAGCTGGCAGGGTGTTCGGCCGACTGAACGCTGCACCTCCTCATTCTTCACGTCCCGTTATGCCGAAGATCACACACGCCGAGTAGTGCTCTTGCGTAGCTCTTCGCCGCTGAAGACACCCATTCCTGGGTCACTGAACCAATCCAAAGAGCCGGGAGAATGACGGCCGAGACAATGCCGACTGAGACCAATGCTGGAGCTTCCGCAAAAGCGGCTACGCCATAGCGCCACCACACGTAACCTCCCGTTACACCAGCGGTCACCAGCGAAACAACAATTCCCCACCTTCGTAGTCCGAAGAGATTACGCCGAAACCCGTAATCGATGAGTTCCTGGCGAACTCTGGCATTGTCACGCGTGTTGTCCACGAGCCAACGAATGGCAGATGAGTAGACCGCATCAGCGTTGTCTGGGTCGGCGCGTTCGTCTTCGGTCGCCGGAAATACAATCCCCGGAATCTGCTCAGAGAGAAACAGTTTGTAGCGGGCTTTAGTGGGAGCCTCCAGCGTTTCATCCCGATGGCGTAACCATTCCTTCCCCGGCAGGCCGAGCGGGAACAGCCTGGACTGGGCGCGTTGCCCCGCTTGACGGGATATGTTGGCCATCCAAACCATAACGGCCAGGCCGACGATCAAGCTGCTGAGTCCCTCAGTGCGCGTGGCAAAATCGGGTACCAAGACGAGGACGATAAGAAGGATGGGCAGTACCACCAATAGGGCCGGAAACAGCTGCGCCTTTCGAGCATAGTCGTCGATCGTGGATTTCTTGGTCATTGTCGGCCGTTTTCGCTCATGATCGCTTCGTAGCCTGATGGATGACGAATAAGCATTACCGAAGGAGCAACCCGCTGATCCTTCAACAATTCCAAGGTCGCAACGTCGATAGCGGACGGGCCCGACACCTCCAAGTGGCTGTGCCATGTTCCAAGGCAGTACAGCGTGCCCGAGGAGTCGCGAGCGTACCGCTCCACCTTCTCCGTGAGCCCCTGCGCTCCCAGAACAAATCGCCCAGGCTCCCGCTCGCTTCCTTCGGGTGCTGCCAGCACACTCGTCACGTAAATGGTGTGCGTTACCTCCGATATTCTTCCCATGAGTACGCCTCCGGTCTCGACGCCCGGGAAACGACCGATTTCAATCAAGATTGCATGGTGGGCATCGGCACAGACCCGGATTGACCAGTCGCTTCCCGTGACGTTGATCACAACCGAGTTATTGACCTCGAATTGTTGCCAATGGACGCCGATGCCTTCACGCAAACCCACCCAGGCTAGCCCCTTGTCCGTCGGCAAACCGTCGCGGCGAAGGTCTGAAATGGCCAAGCACATGGCTGATGCATATTGCGCCACAACAGAATCTGGCATCGGCATCGTCGATGATCGGCAGCCTTGGCCAGTCTCGATGGTGTCGTGACTTGCGCCGGTGGACAGCAGCGCGGTCCGTAGGCCGGGGTCCTTGCGTGCGCGTTCGTACAAGGTGGCGATGATATCTCCGATGCCCGGGTTCCCGTCTGTGCTTTCGATCAGTAGGCTCGAGGCGGCGCCGCGGCTCCAGATAGCCGCCTCAATCACAGGGGTGCGTAACGTTGGTGCTGCTTGAATCAGGGCTTCGCGGACCGATAGCGAAGCCGTCGCGTTCACTAAGGCCCAGGTGTCTTTGGGAGCCGCCGCGTCACGCAACTTCGGATTTTCCAGTACGTCCAATGCATTGTTGATTAGCGAATCAGCGGGTTGCGTAAGCCCACCGAGTGCCTCCTGCAAAGCGGATGCCTTGCTTCCAAGGAGCCCCAATCCCGAAGCGTTGCCCGGAAGGAGCGCATGTCTGCCTGCGTTGTGCGGTAAGTACACGTCGTCGTCGACGATTGCTGCGGGACCATCGCCCATGCGCCCAAGGCCAATCCCGATGTGGGAGCCCAGACTGCCCGCGCCGAGCAATGTCCAAGGACCTGTCGCCCGATCATCTGTGATCCCGGAAACGCGGCGTAACAAATTCGGGTTGATGCTGTGGATGTGGCCTGCCGGGTCGACCGGGGTGCCGTCGCCACCGGTGAGAAACTCATGCACGGTGCATCTGACCAGATAGGGAATCAGCTCAAGTGAACTCTCTGTCCCTATGACCCGGTAGGGCCGTGCAGCGATCAGGACAATCGGAAAGACCAGTGGCCAGTCACCCTTGTCCCGGGAGCGTGCGTCCGCGAGGCGTCGGCGTACAAGGTTGATACCGGAGTCCAGCGCGCCAACGCATCCATAGGCCACGGCCCTCTGCCGCAACTCAGAAAGCGTACTGACCGACTCTGGCAAATACGTTGAGCAAACGGGAAGCAGCCCGTCCGGGCCCTTTTTTGGTCCGACGATCAGGGCAATCGACTGCCCGCGCGCAATCTCATCCTGGCTGAAGTCGTGACGGATGAGATTGCCAAGAGTGTCTTGGGAGAGCGGAAACGTATCGTCACCAAGATGAATCAAACCGCTTGGATGGACTACATCATTCTTCACCCAGTACTCACACTGAACAAACCACGGACGCTCGTGGCCGTCAGCTCTCTCGATGAGAAACCCAACATCGGCCACGATCAGGTGCGAAAGCATGTCTCGGCGTACGGGTTCCCAGCCTTGATCACGATTGATCAGGGTTCCATTGGCGGCGTTGTCAAGCCATGCCGATATCTGGTTCAGCACCCCTTCCAGCCCACGCGCATGCAATAGTTCAGTCAGCGAGCCTTCAACCACGCAGGGGACTGGCGGTTGATCCGCCGGCCCCGGGTTGATGTGAGGGTGGCTGCGATCGAAATCGCTGCGCAACTCCAAGAATGGCGCGCGCAGGGGGAAATCGGGCGGAAGGCGCAGTACCACGGGTTCTACAGACTGAACCCCGTTCGGAGACTTACCTTCGGCAAGCCACCGTGAGGGCA
Organism: Gammaproteobacteria bacterium; assembly: GCA_049604295.1. GTDB lineage: Bacteria > Pseudomonadota > Gammaproteobacteria > JACKNK01 > JACKNK01 > JBMYTL01. Next base: position 42,699 of record JBMYTL010000003.1, on the reverse strand, counting down.
AACTGACCCGGAAATGGGCCGTCACCACGGGCACCCCATCGCGCATATCGAGCGCTACGCTTTCAACCGCCGGATGCGCACGAATGGAGGCGAGCGCCTGGGAAACGGCCGTCGGGAGCTCGTTAGCCATGAGGCAGCGGCTGGCATCCAATGATTCCCGCACTGACCGAGGCGCCAATCGTTGCCGAGGCCGTCTCCAGCCGCGGTCCGTTGCGGGTGATCAAATACTTCGAAGGCTGGGTGCCTGCGACACGAGTGAACCTCCCGCGGGCTTCGTTCGCGATCGCGACGTATTCGCGCTTTGCTCGAATGCAGGGTGGGTCATTGTCATCGTCCTTGATCTCTTTCGAGCTGGACACGAGGTATGCGCCCACCCGAGTTTGCGAAAGCGCGCTCTTGGCGGGATTCGATACTTCGGCGTGCTCTCCATGTTCACTCCAGCTTTGGTGTGACAGAGAGCGCCAGGAACAATGGTGGGGGACAAGTAGCAGATCGTAGTCAAGCCAGTGAGGATGGTCCTTGTGACGGGCCCAAAGGCGTTCCCACACCGCTACGCCGGCATCGCCACCGGTCAGATAGTGGCAGGCATCCGCGTTGCCCTCCGCTGCGAGTTCGAACTGAAGGACGACACTCGAATTGTTCTTGCTGAGGAGGATCTCTTCGTCGTCGCCCGCCTTCGGGAAGGGCGCAAGCAAACGCGCGGAGAAACTGGGATCCCCCGTACCATCGATGGTCCAGAACTGTTGGTCAGTCTTGACAAGAATCCGGGTCAGGTCATCCGTCTTGCCGTCTTCATCCTCACCCAGAACCAAGATTCGGTTGCCTCGCGTGTCGCCATTCCCAGCGCGAAATTCCTTCACACGCCTCCTCGCCTCAGCGTTCCAAGCCTTCGCATCTGAACAAAGAGTGTGATTCTTCGACGCCCGGCGGAGCACCATTGGGGATGACCACATCTCGCGGATCAATATCTTGTCGCCGCCGGGGTGGGTGTCTGGTGACCCCAGATGGAAGTGCCGTGCCAAACCCCGACAGTGATCTTCATCAGGGTGACTGAGCAGGAAGACATCCACGTAGTAGTCCCCCGAAATAGGGTCCCTGTTCAGACGTTCTCGCAGCATCTCCGCGACGTCCGGAGCGGCCCCGTCCGCAAGATCTGCGGCCTCCCGGATGTTGATGTCGATAAGGATCTTCTTGCCGCTCTCCAACTCGAGGAGCGTCATGTCTCCGTTGTCGACCGGGAAGTAGCTCACTGAAGCCATTTGGGTCACCTCGCACTGAAGAATGACGGCACATCATTGCCCCGTAGTTCGACACTAAGGGAATCAATGTTCGGAGTACCGAACATGCGGTGACGATAGCATTTGTTTTTCGCAAGTCAAGCATATAATGTTCGGCACACCGAACGATCAGTGATGCATGCCTGTAGAGGGCTACTGAATGACCACTTCCTTAGGGGATAAGATTCGAGGGCTGCGCACGGAACGAAAGCTGACATTGGACAAGCTTGCTGAGCTGACTGAGTCAAGCAAGAGCTACATCTGGGAACTTGAGAACAAGACTCCGCCGCGGCCGTCAGCTGAGAAACTGTCCAGGATTGCCGCGGCGTTCGGCGTTACGATCGAGTATCTGATGGATGCGCAAGGGGCAGTCAGCGAGGAAGATGCCGAAGACGCCGCGTTCTATCGGAAATATCAGCGCATGGATCCAGGTACAAAAGCGAAGTTGCGCAGCCTGGTTGATATCTGGGATGACGATGACGGATGAAACGCTCACACCGGGGCGGCAGGCCTACAAACTCACCCGTATCCTGAACGCCGTTTACGGCGCCGAGCGATTCCCTGTCGATGTCACGCAGGTCGCTAAGGATTATTCCAAGGATCTGTGGCCGGAGGATCCCATCAGTGTGGTCAAAGGCGCTTCTCTGCCTGGGTTCGAAGGAATGCTGCAAAAAGCTCCAGTGGGAAAGCGTGGCTGGGGAATCTTTTTCAACACGGACATACGCTCTCCAGGTCGCATCAACTTCACGTTGGCCCACGAGTTCGGGCACTACCTGCTTCATCGTCAGGCGTACCCGGAAGGGATCGAGTGCGAACAAGCCGGTCTCGTGCGGTGGGAGTCGGAGTACGGTCAGATTGAGCATCAGGCGAACGTTTTCGCTGCAAACCTACTGATGCCACTCGATGATTTCCGCCAGAGGATTGGAGACGACGATAAGCCTGGGATCGCTGAGCTCGGGGATTGCGGCAATAGGTACAACGTTTCCCTGATCGCGGCCGCACTGCGCTGGATTGACTACACGCGGCGTCGCGCATGTCTCGTTCTTTCCAGGGATGGTTTCGTGCTGTGGGCCCGGTCTAGCAAACGAGCTCACAAGACTGGTGTGTACATCAAGACTGTCGGACTACCTCCCGTTCCCGTGCCTGCATCAGCACTCGCGAACCGTTATCACGAGCTGGATCAGGGGAGGGGGGCAGAAACACACGATGCGGGGGTTTGGTTCCCAGAAGAGTGTGACGAATTGGTTCTGTATTCCGACCAATACGACTTCACGATCTCTTTGTTGCACTTCGGCAGTGCCCCGGCGGATTTCACCGCGAACGAGTCATCCATCAAACGGGACTCAAGTCGTTATACACGGCAGTAACTGAGGAAGCCCGTAAGCTTCCCCCGAAGAGAGACAAGGGTAGAGCGGAGACGCCGAGAAAAATGCGCCCATTAAGCTCAGATCAAGATGTGACGACTCCGACTCGAACTTTCGCAGAACTGAATTTCCGAGCATCCGTTTATATGCAGCGAAGTGTCAACATGGGGTTGCGTAACCCTATGCCAGGGAATAAGCGATCTATTGCGAATTCCGTTTCAAACGGCTGACACGAAGGGCCGGATCGGAGAGTCCACTACTCCGGACTCGGGGATGACAGCCGGGATAACGGCGTAGAACCGAAGTGGTAGATGGGCATGGTCGCCGCCATGGGCCTTGTGGCCTTTGCAAGTGCTTGGCTCTGGCAAATGGTTCAGGCGATTATCGGCAGGGAACCGCGGTCTGCGGTCGTACGGGAATAGAGTGCGGGAATTTCGCAGGGCCAATTAGTTACCTCGTTTTATTGCTCAGCACATACCGTAAACCTCTTAGAGGTGCCTGAACATACAGCCGCTTCTCGCATTTCAGTTCGGCAAGTGATTTGAGCATTGCGAGGGCAGAGCGGATATCTCTGGAGTCATGCCCATAGAGTCCAGTGGTCAGATGACGAAGAAGGAGCTCTTGTTCTGACACCTCACGAAGATCAGTCCAGGCGAGTTCTCCCGTCGTGAGCCCAAAGTAATTTGCAAGAGCGTCGATAAGAAAGAACGACGGATTGCGCGTAACCCCAGTCTCCAGTCGATGAATTTGCGTGCCGGTAGAACCCAGCGCGTGAGCCAACTTCTCCTTTGAGCAATCGACGACCGCTCTAAGGCGCGACAGATTTGATGCGAGATAGCATGGTCTGTGTTCAATCATGATCAACAAACTCGCAAGAAAAAGACCACATTAATGTTGAGCGGGCCCCATCTCCCCATCCCTAACATAGACGATAAGTACTTGTTTTCAATGGTTCTTAGCGTTTGATGGAAGCTGGGAAGGTCAACACCAAAGATAGATCAATTCCACACGAGTGCCGCTCCGAAGGACCGCTCGCGTTGAAATCAGACTGCGATGCGCTACCACTTGACGGGAAATAGCTGCCAATGAAGGGGCTTCCCCTGTGAGCGAGTTTCCTCGGCCAACAGAGGCCAAAACGACTGCCTGCACACCAGTGCCCAGCGACGCGCAATTGGAGTTGTTCAGTTCTGCGCGTTTTGAGAGAGGCCCGCACCCGATTCCGAGGAAGCGACAAGTCGCGCACCGATTTCACCGAATATTCAGTATCAAGGCGGGCTTCCGGGACGTCGTCGCGGAGAGTGATCTGGAAGCCGATGTGATCTATTGGGCTGAGGGAAGCGCCAATGTTGTCGGCCTCTGTGAACAACCAATTCGGATTCACCAGTCGATAGGGCATCGCCCATATCTGACCTTGGACTTATCGCTTCGCTACAGTGATTCCACCGAGATTTTCTATGAAATAAAGCCTGAACAGAGGCTCAGGGACTATGCCAATGGCCGGAGGCTGCCCGAAAGCTGGCCGTACATAGAAGCATGGTCATCGAAGGCCGGCTTTCATTGTGACTACATCACGGATAAAGACATCGCAGGCGATGCTCTAACGATTAATAACTGGCGGAGGCTTCTCCCATTCGCTAGAAACGGATATCAATACGCTGACCAGGTGATGGAAGACATCATTGAGAACCTATGCCTTGAATCTTCGGTACCCGTACGCGACGTACTGCGGCACTTTGGAACATACAAAGAGCAGGCCACCGTCTCCGCCATCGCGAAGTTGCTTCATTTGGGCAGATTAGTCGCGCCATTGGAAAAAGAGATCTTCTCCGCCGACACGATACTGCGTACGGGAGAGGCCCATGAAGCTGGATAGGCGGTCCTGCTCTGCACGTTACCGGGTAGAGAAGGAATCTGGCGAGTGGCTGCCAGTGGATTCCACTGAGCTGAACACACGGAGCAAGCTTCGATTTGACCTAAGGATGGCTGCGATCGTTCTTTACCTCGAGACGGACACTCCGCTAAAGACTATTAGCAGTCGGACAAAGTGCTCAAAAAGCGAGATCTACCGAATACTGAAGAGAGCTTTTGAGATCGCCGACGATGGTCTGCCATTTGGGTTTCGCGCGTGCATCCCTGGGCTACACCTCTATCCCTATGTCCGACGCCTTCCTGCTGACGCAGAGGGGAAAGCAGGAAAATTCACAAGATTCCTGGAAAGCCATCCAAACTTCATGAAGGAGCTTGATCAGTTAGCTCGCGGACAAAAGAATATAGAGGGTAGCAAGCGGCAAGGGGGCCAGACGCTACACATATGGTCAAAATTTAAAGCGGTCTGTGAGTCGGCCGGATACGACACAGAGGACGGGTATCCGTTCAACGGAGCAGACCGCGGACGGAACGCGATAAGAAACTACTGCAATCAGATTCTTAAGAAGAGCCTTGCCAAGGAGGCGAGTGTCCGGTTCGGCACGCAAGTTGGTCGGGTCGCAGCGTTGGGAAGCCACGGGTCGAACTCGAAGAACTCGGAACTGATTCTGCCGTACGAAAAGGTCCAATTCGATGGACACCCGGTGGACATCCAACTCGTAGTGAAACTACTGGACTCATACGGCAACGTCCAAATCCTCGAACTTTCTCGAATTTGGCTGTTGGTCATCATCGACGTGTCATCGAGCGCCATATTGGGTTATTCGGTCAGCGTCAAGCAGAACTACGACACGGAGGACTTTCTGGATTGTGTGGCCTCTGCCTTCGCACCTTGGCACTCCAAAGAACTCCCTACCGATCGCCTGTTCTACAAGCCCGGCGCAGGTCTGCCATCCGGGGTGGTTGCGGGCTGTGATTGGCGATGTTTCAACAGTATCCAGTTGGATAATGCATACGTTCACATATCTGGATGGCTGCAACGCAAGCTGATTGAGTGCGGTGTGCACGAGGTGATCACCAATATCCCCCGGAGCCCTCGATCAAACGGTGTAGTGGAGCGATTTTTTCGGACCATCGAAGACGGCTTCTTTCACCGCCTGCCCAATACGTTCGGTGCCAATCCCCAGGATCCTCGGCGGAACAACCCAGGCCGACATGCGCGCGCCCTAGAGATGACATGGGACGACCTGTTAGTCATTCTGGATCTCGTTGTCGCCAACATGAATGTCGAACCAACGACGAGACTGGGAGGGCAGACACCAAATGCTTACCTAGCGAAGATGAATGAAGATCCTCGGGTGTTTATCCGGAAAGTTCCCAAGGAACTGCGAGAGACTTTCCCGCTCTATGAGCGCGATTACGACGTCACAATACGAGGCGGGGGCAGGTCTGCTCACACCCCTTACGTCACCTTCCAAGGCGCCAAATACTCAAGTGATTGGCTGCTGCTTCACCCAGAGTTGATCGGTGAAAAGGCCAAACTGAAGGTAAACATTAAAGATCTTCGAGCCGGCGTCATCTCCATACTTAAGGGCAAATCAATGGGGCGAGTTCATGCTCAAGGAGGATGGGCTCAACACCCTCACACTATTGGGCAACGAAGAGCGATCAATCATTTGATCAGGAAGGGCTATTTTTCCCGAGACAATGGTGACCTCATTAGGTCATACAACGATTATCTTCGTGAACGCGCCCTGAAAAGCAGGAGGGAACGGAACAAGCTACTAGAGCTTTCCTCAAAAGCCCTGGTAGCGAATGACCCGAGAATAGTTGAATCCCCAAGTTCCAGCATGCACTTGCATAAAGGCCGAATAACAATCACCAAGAGTGGTATTCGGTGACGTATGGAAACTCTTTATCAAGATCATATGCAACGAACCATTTCGTCTGTCGGCAGGGATCTTCATGCGCACCCCTTATGCAGGAACCGTGCGATTCTGCCTACCCGCGCTTTGGAAGATCTCGCCAACCAAATTGTTCTATGGTTAGACAATTTATTACCAGGGGGGGTTGTTTGGGGGATTTCAAGGGCGGGCAAGTCCCAGGCGTCCATGTACATGGCAAGAAACTTCAATGAACTTACCGGCCTGTCCATTCCTATCGCCATGATTAGTATGTGGAGCCCTTCCCAGACAAGCATTACGGAGCGAAGGTTTTTCCAGGAGCTTTTGCACTGCATCGGTTATGCAATCCCGAACTCCGGCACTGCGGCGGAAAAACGAAGGAGAGCCATCGATCTAATGAAAGAGCAGGCCCTTGAAAAAATGGAGTATCGCTATCTTTTGATTGTCGACGAGGCACAGAACCTTGCTGTGCCTCAGTATGAACACCTATCAGATCTCTACAACGCACTGAATATGGAGAATATTCAGCTTATTACGGTTTCTGTTGGGTCCCCGGAATTACTAACAATGAAAGAAAGATTCCGCGCGGAAGGCAAAGGGAATATGATTGGCCGATTCATGACTGCGGTGCATCGTTTTGATGGAATCTTGGGCTTTGCGGATTTCGCCCGCATCGTGGAATCTCTTGATTTTGGTTCGGAGTTTCCTGTTGGTAGCGATATTTCGTATACGCAATACTATCTCCCGGTCGCTTTCGGAAGCGGATTTCGGCTGAGTAACTGCTCCCAAGAAATGTGGACGGTCTTACTGAATGAATGCCACAAAGCTGGGATGACGAAAATCAGTGAACTGCCAATGCAGCCCATAACGGCGTTGATCAGTTGGATTCTGAAGACACTTTCCAAGCAGGACAGGGCTGACCTGGATGTGTCTAGTGAGTTCCTGGCAGAGGCAGTTCAAAGGGTCTCCTTACTGCAGATTCTGGACCTGGCAAAGGCGCAGCATCCATAGGCAACGCGATCATGCCAGTGCTAGTGGGAACAACCAGGTGGTATCCATACGGTGAAAGCTACTGGGGTATTCTTTCGCGGTTAGCACTTCTCAATGGTATTACATGGCTGGAATTCAGGACGATATTTGGCAGCAGGGGGACCCGTTCGTTCTCCCGCGCAAATGAAGATTGCCTCCTGTACCCAGAGTCGTTTGTACACAAACTGCTTTCTGTTACGCACTGGGACACGAAGACTCTCGAGGCATCGAGCCCCCAGAAATACTGGTTCGGAGAGTTCGCCGATCCGGCCCTGACACCGGGGTCGTTTCCTCGCTTGAGAATTTGTCCTGAATGCGCAGAGCAAGGGACTCACCTGCTAATCCATCAGTTAACTGAACTTAATAAATGCCCGATCCATCATGTAGACCTATTAAAAAAATGCCCTCATTGTGGTGGGTTGCTACCCGCGATGAAGTTGAACAAGAGCATCTTCGAAGATGTGGGACGGTGCAGGTCGTGCGGCCATCCCATTATTGATTTCAAAAAGTGTCGGGAGGGAGATTACCATTATCGAGTAATGGATGTGCTCGAAGGCTATTTTACGTGGTTGAAAGAGTCTGAGCAGTTTCTCCAAGATGACCCTTCGCTCGACATTCCGCGATACATACTCACTCACAATCCAGAATATTACGTACTTGTACTTACATCACGATTTCATCGCACACCAGAATGGCTTTGGGATTGTTTTGAAGACAAGAATCATATTCTTTCATCATCGTGCTATTTGGAACACCCATGGCAGCTTAGAAGAAGACATGATATTGCATGCAAGCAAGCCCCAATATTGATCGATCTGGAAAGCTCTATGGGCAAGGACGAGACTGAAATGTCAGGCCGGGAGTTCACATCAAGAAGCTATTATCGGAAGTACTCAGAAAGTTATTACAAAGCAAAATGGAAAGTTGCCAATTATATTGGCAACCAGTTCGGTGTTTCGGAATCAGAATCAGCGTTGATCAGTGACAGAGGAGGGGTAGTAACTCCATGTATCGGCAGTGATTGCACAGCATGGAGTACTGCATATCATCTTTGGGACGAACTTTCAGCTCTCGATGAGATTGGCTCAGACAACAAGAATTCCTGGTACAACTCGACTAATAAACTTCAACGACACTATGGGCGCTGCGTTACAAAGATTATCGCACACAGCAGGATTACCCAAGAAGGAGATCGATACATCATTATCAATTGCGATGTGATTCAAGATGTAATATACGAGTTCACAATACGTTATTTGACCAGTTTGTTTTTCCTGCTAGTCGGATACGTCAGCCGCTGTGGTGGCGCAACGTGGTTTCAGAAAGACCAATTATTTGACAATATTAAATCCATGGGTCGCCTCCCCATTCTGCTTTTCAGCGACCACCAAAGAGAACACGAGATTATGTTTACAATAGGAACGATATCAAATAATTCCGTGTTCGAAGCTCTGTACAACTGCGGCTTTTCTGGTCTTTCTCCAGAAGAGCATGAGTCCTTTGACTCTATGATGCCGTTGGTAAACGCTCTCCACCTTCGCGAAGATGTAGTTAGATGCTGGAAAGAGGACTGGAAGTCGAAAGATCAGCTATACCGAGCATACTTGCCTGCTCACTAAAAGACGTCAGCGACATGGTCCACGCCGACCGATCCTCATCACAACATTTGCGGGTTCCGGAGCTTAGAGGGTAACCCGCCCTTATGTAACGATCTTCAAGGACATCGAGCTAGTTTAGTAACTGTTGGGGATATCCAAAGTGACATGGTCGCCGAAGCGAGCACGAGTAGGTCTGAATGTCGACACGGGGCGGGAACCAAGCCTATCGAAACTATTGTTTGGCGCATGGAAGCGCGAACCCCAATCCATCGGGCAGGTTGGCAGCCCTTAAGGTGTGCGCCGATATCATTAACCAGTTGTACGTGGAGTCCTGAGTGGGAACAGGTCTGACGGCAATTGATTGGATTTGGATCGAGAAATGAGAGTGGAAGCCACTAAGTTGGTGCAATGGGCGGATACCAAAGATGCACAGAATCACCTGCCCCGCCTGGTTCGGCGTTTATGTTTCCATCATGCAACACCGACCCATATCGCCTTCCCGGCAGGTGACTCTACGTATCGGCCAGGGTGGGACGGCCGAATTGAATGTAATGAGGGGAGTGTTTGGGTCCCAAGGGGGCGTTCGTGCTGGGAAATGGGGTGCAATATAGATCCGCGAGCTAAAGCGGAATCTGACTACGGAACTCGCACGACAAACATTGAACGCGCCGAGAGGATGGAGACGACATTTGTGTTTGTGACGCCTCGCAGATGGCTGAAGAAGCTTGAGTGGATTGAGGCGAAGAAGGGCGAGGGCGAGTGGGCAGGTGTGGTTGTCTGGGATGCCGATGACCTGGAGCAATGGCTTGAGCAGGTTCCAGCGATTGCATTGCAGTTCTCTGAAGAGCTTGGGCTGTCGGGGCCAGGAGTCGAGAGTGTGGGCCGCTTTTTTTCTTCCTGGGCAAGGCAATCCGATGTGGTCATTCGGGGTGACGTTCTGTTCCAAGGGCGTGAGCGCGATCGCGCGGGGTTAGAACGCGTGCTCAAAGAAGCATTTTCCTCGGCGAACCCGAAGGGTCAGTTGGTCATTCAGGCGGATAGTGAGGAAGAGGCGGTGGCCTGCGTCGCGGCCGTTCTGACCGAACATCCAGAGATGGAAAGCCGGTCTGTCATTGTGACGAGGGAGGAGGGCTGGCGCTTCGTAGATGCGAACCCCGATGTGCGTTTTGCCCTCGCAGTTGAAAAGGCCATCGCAATACGACCGAGTTCCCGGGCCAATCTGACGGTGGTGTTGCCTCAAGCGAACGGGCAGCTTTCGCATGGCGCTGGTGATCAGGTGATCCAACGACCATCGATCTACGAATTTCGCGAAGCCTTGGCGGAGCTCGGAGTTGAGGAGGCCGATGCGAAGCGACAAGCACTCAGCTGCGGGAGATCTTGGTCGGTCTGGCGGCGCCTCCATGCGTCGAATCCCGCGATCCGCCATCCACGATGGATGGATATGCCTGAGGCTCGTCAGCTCACGTTGGTTTGTCTACTCGGGGCGTGGTCATCGCGTAGTGAAGCGGATCGAGAGCTCGTCTCACACGTGGGGGCGTCGGACTATGAGTCGATTGAGCGTGACCTCGCTACTCTCCTTTCAGTCGATGACTCGCCAGTATTACGAATCGGCCATGTGTGGAAAGCGAAGGCGCCCATTGAGCTGCTTGCGTTGTTCGCTGAGCGCATTGCTACCGCCGAGTTGGACCGCTTTTTCGACTTGGCAAAGACGGTGCTTATGGAGCCCGATCCTCAGCTAGAGTTGCCGGCAGACCAACGTTGGATGGCCCAAGTCTACGGTAAGGTTCGCGCGCAATCTGGCTTGATTCTAGAAGCGATTGCAGACTCCCTGATCAAGCTCTCGGTGCGCGGTGAGGATGTGCCAGCGCTAACGGCGTTATGTGTTCCAGATCGGGTAGACCGGGTCATCCATGAATTGCTGAATGACGCTGACCCGCAGCGATGGCTGTCCCTGTCAGACTCGCTGCCTGCTCTCGCCGAGGCAGCGCCGGAGGTTTTTCTTCGGGTGGTGGAACGCAGCCTCTCTCAGGTTGATCCACCGGTCGCTAGGCTCATCCGCGAGACCACCGGGACTGGCCTGATGGGAAGCTGTTGGCACAGTGGTTTGCTGTGGGCGCTAGAGACCCTCGCCTGGTCACCGCGATGGTTAACCCGAGTGGCGTTGATTTTGGCCAAGCTCACTCGGTACAAGATTGAGGGCAATTGGGGTAACACGCCAGCGAACTCGTTGGCGTCATTAGTCCGGGCATGGCTGCCAATGACGGCTGCGGACCTGGAAACACGGGTCAAAGTCCTGGATGTCTTGATTGAGCGCGAGCCCGATGCGGCTTTTGACGTGCTTGTCTTCCTGACGAAAAGCGGTCCTCATAGTGCTGGGCAGAACGCACGACCGAAGTGGCGCGACGATGATGCGGGTGCTGGGCGAGGGGTGACGGTCCTAGAGCGCGTGGAGATGGTCGAGGCCGCTTGGAAGCGGATGTTCGCGTGCGCCGAAGGTGTCCCAGAGAGGATTGAGCGCCTCATTGAGAATGTGCCCTTGGCGGTTTCGTTTCGTGTCCAGGGTGTCCGACGTTTGGTTGAGCCTTACCTGCAGGAGGAGGCGCGCGATGAAGATCGGGAATTGATTCGAGATCGCTTACGTCGGATTTTGCATTGGCAGCATAACTACGGTGGCAAGGACAACAAGCAGATAGCCGATGGGCTATCCGAATTTCAGTCACTCTACGACGATCTGATGCCGGAGGATCTCGTCATCCGTCATCAATGGCTTTTTCGAGACCATTGGGTCGACCTGCCCGATGCGGAGGGAGCTCGTAGAGATGCAGAGCGCCAAGAGCAATTGCAGGACGCTCGCGAAGCAGCACTCAGGGAGATCTACGACACGGATGGGTGGGTGAGCCTCGAGCGCCTGGTGTTGTGCAGTGGGAGTCCTCAGGTGATCGGCAGCACCTTGGTGAGGTCAGGAGTTGGAAGGGATCAGTGGGCTGGGTGGATCGCAGAACTCGGGGGCGACTTTGCGGTAGAACTGCCCTTCTCGAGGATGTTCAGTGGCCTGCTCGCGTGGTTAGAACCCGAGGAGTTTCAACGAGAGATCCGGACCGTTCTGGAACTGGCGAAGACAATGGCCTGGTCGGCGGAGCGCGTGGCAGGGTTCCTACTGTTGGCGAGATCGGACAGGGCGTTGTGGCAGGAACTGGAGCGCTGTGAGGCAGAGGTCCAAGCCCGATATTGGGCGGAGATTAGCGATGGTTTCTGGCACCTCCGCGAGATCGACGAGCTGGAAGAGTTGTTGCGCCACCTACTTGATGCAGGGAGACCTTTCGCCGCATTCACCGCATGTCAGCACAAAATCAAAGGTATCGATGTGTGCCTCTTGCTCGAGATCGCAGAGGCAATGCTGGGGTCGACGGAAGAGATTGTTCAGAAAGTCGACCCTTGGCGCATTGGGGAGATGGTTCGCCGTTTGGAGGCTTCTGATCAGATTGACAGGGGACGATTGGTCAAACTCGAGTTCGCCCTGCTTCCCATTCTGACCGATGACTATGCGCGTGAAGCAGTCAGCCTGTATGACTCTGTTCTTTCCAATCCCGAGGAATTCGCAGAGCTGGTTTCCATGCTGTATTACGCGGAAGGGGAAGAGCACGACAATACCGAGAATCCGCACGAACAAAGGATGGCGGAGCATGCGTGGGAGTTCTTCGATCACTGCGCCCGACTGCCAGGTACGCAGAATGATGGTTCGATCGATGGCGAAGCATTCACCCAATTCGTTGAGGGAGCCGTTTCAGCATGTGAAGAGCAAGGGCGTGGCAGATCAGGCCAGATCACTTTGGGCAAGATCATTTCGAAGGCTCCGGCGGATGATGATGGCGCCTGGCCTTTCCTTCCTGCTCGTAACGTGATGGAGGCGGACGGGAGGGACGCGCTGCGAGAGGGTTTCTTCTCAGGTGTGTTGAACAGCCGTGGGGTGACGTCTCGTTCGCCAACGGCTGGCGGTGACCAAGAGCGTGAGTTGGTCAGGCGGTATCAGGGCTATGCAGAGCGCGTCCGCGTTTCGCATCCTGCAGTGGCGAGTACTCTCGATCGGATGGCGCGTTACTACGAAGAAGATGCTCGACGCGAAGATGTGGATGCAGAGTATCGGCGCGAGCGCTATTGACCACTGTCATCGGCAAATGAAGACCGGGCCTCGTTGGCGGTGAATCGGAAGCTTAATATTGACCCACCCCGTTCAGGATTGGACGGTCTAGGTTCGAGGATGAGGCAGGGGGATAGGAGGTCCATCAGGTTCCGGAAGGGAAAGCGCTTCATTGGGTCGTCCTCCCGCTTGCGCTCAACATGGGCTAGAGCGACCGGCGCCCTGACTGCCCAAGGTCATTGGGGCGCCGGGCAAGCTCAATCGGTGAGCCAGGAGTCCTGCCGCGAAAGGGGCAGCCTAAGTGCCTGTCTCAAACGCATTCCACCGACAGCGCGATCACACCATTATTGAGACGACATTTTTTAGTTCTCTCAAAAAGCGAATCCATCAAATTTTGCCTACAAATCCTTGAGCGCATCGGCAACAGCTTCCTCCGGTGGCTCTTCGTAGATCAAAGTGGTTGAAGGGTTCACATGGCCTGCGATTTTCTGAGCGACCTTCACCGACTTACCCTGCTTATGGATAACGTTCGTGATGACAGAGCGGCGGCCACTGTGGGAGCTGGCCTTCTCGACGTCCGCCCAATCCCGAAGCATATGAGCCATATGCTCCTGGATGGTGTTGGGAGAGTAGGGGCCGCCCTTTTGTGAAACGAACAGCGGATCGGATGGTCGCAGTGAACCGGCTTTCTCGAGCCGAACACGGAGATGGGCGATCAGGGCGGCTTTCAGATCTGCGTCGACCATAGGCAGATCACGGGACTTGCCGCGATGTTTGCGGACAGGGGGATAGAAGGTTGCAGGGTCCACCTCGGCTCCGGCTTTGGCGAGCGCTTCTATCTCCCGTACAACCTGGTCGAATCTTGCCACCGTGAAGCTGATCGATCGACGGGTGTAGGTGGACTTCGAGCGCCGCAAGGCGTCGGCGCCTTTCGTGTACGCGGCAGGAAGTGCCATGACTTCGAGAAGTTTGAAGTCCGTGCCTGCGGCGTTGAGGCGCGCGATTTCCTTGATCTGGAGGAGGGCGATCTCCTGCGCACGCAATCCCAGCTTGAAGCTGATCTGCATGATCGCGGCGTTCTTCTCCGGATGTCGGTGCTGCGCGATGACATCGAACAGGTGACGTTGTTGCGCACTTAAGAGGACACGGGCTTGGCCGGATTTCGCCATATGGCATCACTTTGGGCGGGGAAGGAGCACCGTGAGAATAATCCGTGTAATTTTCGTTTTCACGGATTATCGGCAGGCAGCACCACTTCCGTTCGGGTCAACTGAAGCGCCAACGGAATCTTCTCGGTCGCAGCCAATGCGTGAATTCCGGCCAGGATTATCGCCAGCATCCGCATCACTTTTTCCCGCCGATTCAGTAATCTTCAGATGCCATGGATGCCAACCACCAAAAGCTGTTTGCCTCGCTCCTGCTATCCCTGTCGGGATGGAACAGCGAGCGGGACAGGACCACCCTGATCAGCCAAGCCCTGGGGTCGAGTCATCCGGTTCTGGGCAAGCTGAGACTCGATGGAAGCGGCGAGAACGTCGCAGCCGAGCTGGTCGGATTGTGCGGCCAGGCAGAGAGCCTCGAAACCGAAGGCGGGTTGAGCCCTTGTTGCGCCGTCCTGGCGGCAATCAGGGAACGTGGGTACGCCAGCGCAGGCCCGAATCGCGAGAACTTGAACAAACTCGAACAGGCGTTGGCCTGCGCTGGCAAACAGCGCCGCCAATGGTCCGGTTGCCCCTATCCCGGCCTGCTCGCGTTTGACCACACCCAGGCACCGATCTACTTCGGTCGGGAGAAGGAGACCCGAGCCCTGCTGGATATGCTCGCAGGCCCGATGGGCCATCGCTTCATCATCGTCGCCGGGGCATCAGGCTCGGGTAAGTCGTCCCTCGTTCGCGCCGGCGTTTGGGCCACCCTGGCGGAAGGTCTCGCTCCGGATATTCCAGGTAGCGAGCATTGGGTGATTTCCGCCATGACACCCGCTGCGGGGGGCGGCGCACCAAACCCGTTTCTTGCCATGGCCCGAGGCCTTGAAGATGCCCCGCGCATAGCCCGTCGTTATGCCGAGGACGACGCGCGCGTGTTCGAGCACGACCCCGACGCCTTCCCGGGCGTCCTGGACAATCTGCTGGAGGGACAGGGGGAAGGTGCCGAATGGCTGCTGGTTCTCGACCAGATGGAGGAGATCTTCTCGACGGCACTGGATGAGCATCGCAGCCGGTTTCTCGATTTTCTGCTCACCGCCGTCGAGAACCCAAGGTTTCGTGTCATCGCGACCGTGCGCTCGGAATTCCTCGACGCCTGCATCCGGCACAAGGGCCTTCAATCGATCCTCAATCCGCCACGCAACGGCATGTATACGGTTCGCGAACCGGAAGAGAACGCGCTGCTGCGGATGGTGTCGGGCCCGGTGGAGGAGGTGGACCTGACGCCACAGATGAAACTGGATCCCCTTCTGGTGCTGAGCATCGTCCGTGCCGCTGAAGACGAACCCGGTGGCCTGGCCTTGATGGCTTTCGCCCTACGCGAACTCTACGACCGGTGCTTGGCGGCGGGGCGCATGGACCTGGCCACCTTTGACGAGGAGGACAGCCGGGGCTTGAAGGGCCTGGCCAGCGTCATGGTACGGCGGGCAGGCAGTGCCTTGGCCGAACTGGGCGAGGGCAGTGACGCGGCCCGCGCGTGGCCGCGGGTCTTCTCCCGCCTGGTGAATGTGCCGGACCGCGACCATCCACCGACACGCCGTCGCGAGGCCCTGGCCTTCTGGGCCGATGACGCGCCCGCACGGGCATTCATTGATGCCTTCGCCAAAGCGCGACTGCTGGTAATCGGTGGAACCAGGGACGAGGGTGGCGCCCGCGTCGACGTGGCGCACGAAACCCTGTTGGTGACGTGGCCGTTGCTCGTGCAGTGGATCGACGCCCATGGCGAGGCCCTGACGCTGCGGGACC
Organism: Gammaproteobacteria bacterium; assembly: GCA_049604295.1. Classification (GTDB taxonomy): domain Bacteria; phylum Pseudomonadota; class Gammaproteobacteria; order JACKNK01; family JACKNK01; genus JBMYTL01. The sequence continues at coordinate 26,575 of JBMYTL010000003.1, read as the reverse complement.
AACTGATCCGCGAGGCGCGTGCCTGGGTGGCCAATGGTCGCCGCGACCATGATCGTTGGAGGCACGAACGCTTGGCCCCGGCACGCAAACTGCTCGCCGATCACGAACTTCTGGCTGAGACGGAAAGAGATCCTGACGCGGGTGACTTCCTGATCACCGAAGCCGACTGGTTGCTCGCACGGTTGTGTTGCCGCACGACGGATCACGGGGTCCGCGAGGAGATCGGCTTGCGACTCTCCGAGATCGGTGACCCGCGCCCGGGAGTGGGCCTGCGCGATGATGGACTGCCGGACATCCTCTGGCGAGCCGTTCCCGGGGGCGAGGTCACGATCGAGGATCACGGCCCCCGGCGGGTGGCCCCCTTTCATCTCGCGGCCTACCCCGTGACCCATGCCCAGTTTGAAGCCTTCATCGATGCGCCCGATGGCTATGCCTCGGAACGCTGGTGGGATGGCCTGAGACGGAAGTTACTGGTCCGTAGACGAATCCGCCGCCGGGGCAACCTGCCGGCAACGGAGGTTGATTGGTACGAGGCCATGGCCTTCTGTGCCTGGCTCAGCCACCACCTGGGCTACACAATCCGCTTGCCCAAGGAGGCCGAGTGGCAGTGGGCCGCCCAGAGCGCCCAGAAGGGGTTTGTTTATCCTTGGGGTGAGGGATGGGAGGCTGATCGCGCCAACACCTCCCAGGCGGGCTTGGGGCACTCCCTGGCTGTCGGTCTTTACCCCAAAGGGTCAAGTCGGCAAGGCATTCACGACCTTGCGGGCAACGTGTGGGAATGGTGCTGGAACACATACGAAGACCCCGATCAGTACGCCCCCGAAATCAATGGGGTTCGCGTGCAGCGCGGTGGTTCGTGGCGCTGCTATCGTTCCGATGCGTGCGCGGCACACCGCAGCAACTTCCTCCCAGGCGAGCGTTTCGATTACTTCGGTTTTCGTGTGGTGTGTTCGTACCCAATGTTCTGAACAGTGATTCACCGGACTCTGATCTCTGATCCTCCGATAACCGGGCCACTGCGACAGCTGTGGCGTTGACCGGGGCGCGTCAGCGCCCCGACGCGAAAATACCGAGTGGGGTCATTTGCGACTTATCCCCAATTCGCCCCGCCCCGGAGGGGGGTTTCGATCTGGGCCGGTCACGATCAGTCAAGTTTGAGCTGTGTTTTGCGCATCGATTCGCCCTTCAGGGGCAAGCGCTTGCCGTTGACAGAGCTGAGCACAATCGTGGGCAGGTCAATGGCCTGCCCCGGGCCCGATCGCGCTGCGGCGGGTGCCATGTGAATTTCGCAGGAGTCCCGGTGGTCACGATCTCAGCCCGGGTTTTGGGCGTCGAATCGAGTTGGCGGGGCATTTAGAAGCGAACCCCTGACAGCCCGGTTTATTCGGGGCGTCAGTGCATGAATGCTCCACGAAATCACCAAAAACCCAAGCCGAAAATATGCATCGGTGATTGCATCAAGGACCAGACCCGCTGGAGGCAGCTAGGGCATCTGCGACGTTCGCCCGGGGATAGTGTATGAAGAGGCCTGCATTTCAGACATCGAACGGACTTCCCCATGCCTCAACGCCCCCGTGCCCGCAGTTATCCTGAGACCATTGATGGGTTTTTCAGGGCTTCGGATCCTGAACGCTGGTCCGGCCTGTCACCGGATGCACGACGGTTTGTCTCAGGGCTTTCTGTCAAGCTCCAACCACTCATCCAAGTCCAACCTCATGCGGACCGTGCTACCCAAGGCTTTGAGGTGCTGGGGTACGGGCCGGGCGGGGAGGCCTTCGGCACCATCATGGGAGAACTGGAGCGTTTGGAGTGTCCGGATGAAATTGGGCGGATCGCGCTATTCGTCGCCGGACTGTGCACCGCCCGGGATCTGCGCAGCTGGTGGTCTATGCGTGGGCACGGTGATGCAGGCCGGAAGGTCTTCACCATCAACGTCGATACCGATCTGCTCCACTCGCCGTTATTGATCGACGCCCTGAATCGTTTCCTCGGTCCCGCGGCTCCGATCTGTGCCGAGGTCAATGAAGACGTGGGTGAGGATGCGGTCCTTCGGTTCAAGGAGTTAGCTGTAATCTATGGCGGGTCGCTTGTGCTGGCTCTCGACGATGCCCACGAGATGGATGCCTTGGTCCGCATGGGCTTGGAGTCACGAATCGCCTTGGCCAAGGTGAGCAACACCAAGTCCGGGAAGATGTTCCACAAGCTTGGCGAGAACCCGTCATTCGTGATCCGGGAGCTCGCGAACGTCCGCGTCCCGGGTAAGCCAACGATCGTGGAGGGTATCGAGACTTCGATCCACCTTCAGTTCCTCAAGACCAATTGGGATGAAGCAACCTACGGCACGCTATGGGTGCAGGGATACTTCCTCTCGCCGTGTGACAAGTGGCAACAAGTGCTCGTGCCCGTGAACAAGAACACCAGCAGCCCCGAAGCCTTCGTCGTGCTTGAGGACCCGAGCGCCGTCGTCGTAGAGGATCCTGGTCCAGCGCAACCCGCCGTAATTCCGGGTCCCGTTGAACAACCGGGTCGCGAACCCGCAACGCCGCCAGGGAATGCACCACCACAAGCGGGTAGCTACAACCTCACCCTGCGCTTGTCACAGCCTGATCTCCGGTTGCTGACCGAGGTTTTCGAGCAACTACCTGCCTTCGCGACAGAAAGAGAGCGGCGCGCGGGGGTCCAGAGGGCAGTGGGAGGTTATCCGATGGGCACCCGGCTCCTCAGCCAGATTGATCTCAGCGGAAGCCCCGGTGTCGCGGCTCACGACGTGGTCACCCGCATGGCGGGGTTCGAACTCGAGTCCGGAGTCGATGCCCTCATCGCCTTGGTACAGGCGTTGGCCATCGGCGCACCAGCACCGGAACGGGCCCGCTTGAAGGACTGGCTGCTGGCCAACGGTGTCGTGGTCGATTGAGCGGGCGGTACCAATGACCGATCGCGACACACGGGCCCTGTTCAAGGCCCTGCTCCTGGACCAGGCCTTTTGGCGGAACGAAGAAAATCGGAACGAGTTCGTGAACAGCGTGCTCTGGGGTCACGAAGCGCTCAAGCACTGGTCGGGCAGCGCGAACCCGGACGTTGCCGCCGGGAACCTCTGGAATCTGCTCGACACCTATACCTCGGCGTTAGCGGACGGGGTCAGCCCCTTGTGTGCCGTGCTCACCGAATTGCGAAGTAGGGGGGCCGATGGCGGCTCACGCAGTACCCGGATCCCCGAGCTGCAACGACGGCTCGGCTGTTCGACCCACCGGATTGCGTGGAAACGCGCCCCGTATCCCGGTCTGCTGTTTCTGGATCACGAAGACTGGCCCATCTTCTTCGGTCGCGAGGCCGAGACCCGCCACTTGCTCAGGGAACTATCAGAGAAGGGACGGCGCCTTCTAGTCGTCACCGGCTCCTCCGGATCTGGGAAATCCTCACTGGTACGCGCGGGCCTCTGGGCGAGCCTCGAGCGCGGCGAAGTGTCGGGGCTTCCGGGCACAAAGGACTGGATCGTCACCCCTATGTTTCCTTCCGCTTTCGGCGATGACCCGTTCCTCGCACTGGCCGCCGCCGTGGGCAATCGCGACGGGTTCGATATCGGGGAATGGACGCAGATACTGAAACACGCGCCTGAGAGGTTCGTAGAACTGGTCGAACGGGTGCTCGATCGTTCCCCCTCGCATGCCGAATGGCTGCTGTTGCTCGACCAAATGGAGGAGTTGTTCACGTCGGTCCTTCAGGAGAATCGGGAGAAATTTATTGATCTCCTGCTGATGGCCCAGTGTATTCCTCGTTTTCGTATCGTTGCGACTCTCCGTTCCGATTTTCTCGACCGTTGTATTGACCATCCAGGCCTATGCGATATTCATGCGAAGGGTGGCTTCGTTGGCCTGCCTCATGCTGGCCCCTTAGCGCTGGCGCGCATGGTGAAAGGGCCGGTAGAAAACCTTGATCTCGGCGTCCCCATGGCTATAGAGGAGGCGCTGGTTGAGCGCATCGTGGAAGCCGTTGGAAGCAAGTCAGGTGGACTCGCCCTTATGGCCTTTGCCTTGCCAAACCTTTACGAGCTTTGTCGGGAGCAGGGTGTAATGGATTTAAGGACCTACGAATCTAAGCAATACGGTGGTATCGAAAAAGCTATTGGCCGGCATGCACAGAAGATAATGCAGAAGGCTCGCGCAGAGATTGATGATCTTGACGAGGTTTTCTCCCGGGTATTCTCGCGCTTAGTTCGTGTCCAGCCGGATGGAACCCCCACGCGTAGGCGTGAAACAAGGGAGTGGTGGACCCATGACGAGAATGCACTTCAGCTGATTGATCTACTCAGCGACGCAAAACGCACGTCCGATAAGGCTCGTTTGCTGGTCACGGAGGGGGCAAATGCTACTACGATTGAGGTCGCACACGAGGCCTTGTTGCGTGAGTGGACTGAGCTCGCCCAGTGGATAAAGGCGCGTGGTGATGCGATTAATCTACGCGAAGTTGTCGAAAGCGAGGCTCGTATTTGGGCGTCGACCGGTCAAAAAACGTCTCACCGCATGAATGCCGATCGCTTGTGTGAAGTAAGAAGTACGCTAGCGGGAGCACATCTCCTCGAGGACATGGAGAGAGATCCGGTGGTTGAGGACTACCTACTACCCGATGTTGACCGGGTGTTCGCGCATATGTTATGCGATCGAACGGGGTATATTGATACGGCTTCCCTAGTCGAAGTGGTGGAAACGTATGGTGACCCTCGTCTTGGAGTTGGATTAACGGATTCAGGGCTTCCCGATATCTTTTGGCGCCTGATCCCAGATGGACAAGTTACAGTGCGTGACCATTCGTGCACGAAGGTAGAACCGTTTTACTTATCTGCGTACCCAATCACCGAGGCACAGTTTCATTCTTTTATGTTGGACATAAATGAAAACTATGAGCGTTGGAGGTCTATTCTAGGATTCAGCCGCTGGGGTGACGCTTTAGGCGTAGAGTCAGGATCGGAATCTATGAATATTCACCACCATCAAATTCGCTCCAGTAGGCTAGTTACCGGAGTTGATTGGTTCGTGGCTATGACATTTTGTGACTGGATCAGTGCCCGTACAGGAAAAACGGTCAAGCTACCGACGGAAGCTCAGTGGCAATGGGCAGCGCAGAGCGCAAGGGAGGATTTCCGATATCCTTGGGGCACACAGACGAATGCCGTATGTGATCCCAAAAGATTGGAGCAACTGCTCGGGATTCCACCAGTTGCAGTTGGATTAAATCCGCACTGTGCAAGTAAGCAGGGCGTTTTCGATTTGGTTAGCACCCACCGGGAGTGGTGTCTCGACTCGTTCGACGACATTGAGAAGGTTGAATCCGAGCCAAAGTCGAGCCGCGTTTTGCGCGGCGGTCCTGATATCTTTGCTCGGTTCGAAGCCCGGCCGGACCTGAGGTTCTTTCCAGCCGACAAACCAGGGTTTCCACCGCGGTGGCTGTCGTTTCGTGTGGCTTGTTTCACCTAATGAAGTGTCGAAAATTTCTGAAGCCCGGCGGGCTAGAAACCACGACCAAGAGACGACCTTGACGGGTTCATTTCGTATTTTACGATACGCATCGCCACACAATGGATATTAATACGCGAAAACGCTTCGCTAGCCTACTTTGCTCCCTACCAGACTGGGGCCGGATGAGGGATCGTGAATATTCGATAGCACCCGACCATCGGCAAGCTGAAATTCGACGGAAGTGGAGAGAACGTTGCTGCTAATCTCGTTGACCTTTGTCGCGATGTCGACGTGCCGACCGAGACAGGCCTGCGTCCCTGCTGCGCTCTCCTCGCGCAGGTGCGGGAATCGGGCTACGCCAGCGCGGGCGAAAACGCCTCGCATCTAAAACAGCTACTCGAATCTCTCGGCTGCGCAGGCGCGGAGCGTCGCCAATGGTCGGGTTGCCTACCCGGGCCTGTTGGCCTTCGATCACGCCCAGGACACCATTTTCTTCGGACGCGAACCGGACACTTGCCATCTGTCGCCCTCGCCGTCTGCCCATCGGCAATCTGACTTCACAGTTCTGGTCGAACTGCTACCTTCACCCGTTCGATCAGTTCGTGACCCGGGAACTGCGATGCCCCGCCTACGTGCGCTACGTGGACGATATGGCGCTGTTCTCGGACGACAAAAGACAACTCTGGGCGTGGAAGCAGGCGGTGATCGAACGCCTCGCGGCGCTGAGGCTGACGGTCCACGGCCACAGTGCCCAGGTAGCGCCAGTTCAAGCGGGTATTCCATGGCTGGGATTCGTGGTGTTCCCGGACCACCGCAAACTCAAGGCACGCAAGGCCGTGGAGGCCACCCGGCGCCTGACCGACCGGTACGATGCCTGGCGCGCGGGGCGGATCAGCTTCGCCGAGTTTGACGCAAGTGTGCAGGGTTGGATCAACCACGTCCGTCACGGGGACACCTGGGGGCTGCGACGGCACGTGCTGGAAGGATTCGACCTTGGGGGTGCGCATTTGGGGGTAGGCAGCAAACAGCCCCCCGGTATTTTCGCGTCGGGGCGCTGACGCGCCCCGATCAATGCCACCGCTGTCGCGGCGGCCCAGTTCTCGGAGGATCAGAGATCAGAGTCCGGTGAATCCGTGTTCAGAGCAATGGGGGACGAACACACCACACGAAAACCGAGGCGTCCGTAACGGATGAATGGGTAGAGGCCGCGGCCGCCCGTGCGGGCCATGCCTGGATTGAGGATCCCAGAAAGACCGCGCAGCGCGCGTATCTTATCGCCCCCAGGGATGATGTGATCGGGGTCATCGTATGCGTTCAAGCACCATTGCGAAACGTTGCCAGACAGATCATGAATCGCCCTCACTGGGCTGGAAGCCTCCACCGCTCCGAAAGCAACTGCTTCCGGATCAATACCGACCGGGGACGTGCGACCGAACCTTGATAGGCCTGCGTTCGCCCGATGGGTTTCGTATTCCTCCTCGCCCCACGGGAAGACGTTTTCCGCGCGTGCGGCCTGGGCGGCCCACTGCCATTCGGCCTCAGTGGGCAGTCGGACCTCATACCCCAAGCGCGCACTGAGCCAGGTGCAGAAGGCCATGGCCTCATACCAGGACACATCCACATGTGGATGATTGGACTCGGTCCAATGGGCATCGGCGGGGGCATCGTACCGACGGTACAACCGTTCCCAACAGCGCTCATCGTCATAGCCCCCGAGATCGATGAATGCCTGAAATTGGGCGTGGGTCACGGGGTAGGCCGCAAGATAGAACGGGGCCACCGGCCGGGGCCCGTGGTTCTTGATCGTGACCTCACCCCCGGGAACCGCACGCCAGAGGATGTCCGGCAGCCCGTCTGCACGCAGACCCACCCCTTTTCGGTTGTCGATGCCAAGCACGCCCAATGCCCGCCCCACGGCGGCCCGGGCGCGAAAATCCGGCTCACCCGTCGTATCCGTCAGCCGGGGTAACCAGGCGGCGCGCAGCTCATTGAGCAGCCCCGCTCGTCCGCCGATCTCGGATCCGCTTTCCAGCAGGCAGCGGGCCGCCACCTCGGGCTGGGCATGGGCCAGCCAGCGGACGACGCCCGAGCAGTCCTTCGGGTGCAGACCGGCATACAGAACCGCCGCCTCCTCCCAGCCCGTGCGTTGCCACCAGTGATCCGAAGGCCAGAGGTCCGTCGCTTCCAGGGTGCGCTGACTCACCCGTTGATCGATACACCGGGCGGCGAAGTACTCCTGCAACAACTGGTGACGAAAACGGATTTCGCTGCTGCCCTCGACGAAGGTGGCATTCAAGGCCTGAGCCAGGCGCGCTTCGTTTCCCAGCAGATCGACGGCCCGCGCCCGGGCGATGACGTAACGGGCACCCTGCTCATCATTAGCCTCCGTATCCGTCGCGAGGGGGGAGGTCTGCATGTCCCAGGCCAAGTCCGCCAATACGTTCAGTAGTTGACGGTCCTCATCGGTGATGGAGGGCGCTTCGCCCTTTCGGCTGTGTTCCCTCGTGAGCAGTGATTCGGTAAACCGCTGGAACAGACGACCACGGTTGGACGGCAAGACTCCCCCGTCCTGGTCGCGGACGACAAACAGCATCGTCAGCATCCAGGGGTTCTCCGCGAGTCGAATCAGACTGCGGGGATCGCCTACGTGTCTGCTCCAGAGATCGCGGCCTTCCCATCTGATGCGGCTCCAGACGTCTCCAAAATTCCAGCAGGGTGCTTCCTTTTCTCTCCAAAAATCCCCCTCGGTGGCACCGGCCTCGAGCCACTTTTTCAGGACCCCCGCGAGGCGCTCGTCCCCGGCCAAGGTCCAGAAGAAACGCAGCGCGTCCTGACGCCCCTGCGCATGGGCCTCGTCATCGACCGCCCGCACCGTGAACCAATGCACCAGCACGGCGCGGACCTGCATGGGATTCAGGCGCAGCAGGGTGAGCGTATCGAGACCGAGGTCCAGAGTGGCGGTGTAGTCGTCCTGGCGACAACTGATGTACGCGCCGTGACGGGGCGCCAGGGATTCCTCCAGATAGGCCTTCAGTAGTGCTCCCTTTTTGTTCCACTGTCCGGTGGGGATCTCGTTGAGACCGTCGAGCAAAAGGACGCAGTGGTCGCGATCGAGGTGTCCGGCCAGATCGCCCAGCACCGCGTTGAACTGTTTGGCGAGGTAGTCATCCACGGTTTGGCCGGACGCCTGCCACTCGGACAACCTGGCGAACAGGGGCAGGGGGGGCGGGTCGCTTTGTGGGCTGGTGGTGTCATGTCGCTTGTCGAGCCAATCGAGGCGCTGACGCGCCAGTTCGAAGGTGAGCTTCGAAAGCGTTGTCGTCTTGCCGCCACCGGGCTCCCCCAGGACGACCGCCCGGTTCACCTTGGCGAAGGCGTCGAGGACGTTATCGAGGTCCTGGGTTCCTTCGATGCGCTGGAGCTCGTCGGGCCCTCGCGCCCGCCTTTCCCAGCGCAGGGGCTGGAGTTCCAGCATCTGGTCAAACCCAAGGGGATCCGGATCCTGTGCCGTCGATCGAATCGCCTCGGCACGGAAGTTCAGCGGGCTGTAGCGGAGGGCATCGCTGTTGATTTTCGCCAGGAGGGCTTCGAGATAGGCACGCTCGGAGGCATCGTCGGACGGGGTCGCTTCCGGCACGGGTTCGCTGTTCCGGTCGCCGGGCTTCGTCGCCCTGGAGGGGGGCGACCGGGTGCCTGGAAAGACCTCATGGGCGTGGAGCGATTCATGAGCCAGGCCGTGCTCGCGAAGGAACGGGAGAACCAGATCCGTGGGGTGGGCGAGGGTGTTGGTGCCCCCCATGGTGAGCAACGCGATCACCAGCCATTCACCATCACGAGGCCCGGGCAGACAGAGCGGGGCGCCACTGAACCCATCGCGGTCGCTGCCCCTCAGTTCCAGACGGGTCAGGCCAAGGGGGGCGTACTCGGTGCGGGAGATCCGGATGCCAGGGGATTCATGGGGGGCGCCCGCATCGCCCTTCAGTTTTCCGAAACCGAAGCTTGAGAAAGGGGCCGCCTTGATGTGGGAGTCATAGCGCCTAGTGGCGCCTTCAACGAAGCGGCAGACGCGGTGATCGGCTACGGCCTTGCCCAAGTGCAGTACCGCCAGATCGAGATCCTCGCCCGGGTAGTCCGTGATGTCGTTGACGTGCAGACCACATGTTCCACCGACATCGATGGAAAGCACGTCGGGTGGGAAAAGCTCGCCTCCGGGCTGGCACTCGGAGCGCTCGTCGCCATCCGTGTCATGAGCGACCACATGCCGGGCGGTCAGCACGCGATCGGATGCGATGAGGATGCCCGTACCGTCCTTCCCGTATGCGCTACGTACCCTGGCGACGAAGGAGGGTGCTGGCCATGCCCCCGTGTCAGGCCACTGGCTGGAGCCATCGTCCGGTGGCCTCGGGCTCGCAACGCCGGTACCCGATGCCGTGGATACGGTCTTCATCCGTAATGCCGATTCGAGTTCCGCCACCTTGTCGGCACGGGGTCCGCCTGCGATACCTTTTTGCTTCAGGGTGACCAAGATGGCCAATGCGGGCGCAAGCCCATCGGAATTGGGCGCGCCTGAATAATCGCTGCACAGACGTATCAGGCGATCGGCAACCTCGGAGGGTGTCCCCCTCTTGTCCAGATGGTCCAGTAACGGATGTTCCCAAAGGGCATCGTCGATGATGCCGGAACGCCAGGATTCCTCCCGCCACTGAGCGATATCGAGCAGCAGCTCCTTGAAACGTTTACGGGTCGTTGAATCCACTCGGCGTCCTGATCTGACCAACAGGGGTCGGTCTCCAGGGTCGGGATGTTAGCGGACCCGATGCGCGTGCATCCATGATCGGAGAACGAGCGCCGGACCGCTCCCGATGGGGAGTGGTCCGGTCGAGTGGGCGATGGGGTTCAGCCGCGAATGCCCGCGCTGGCAATGGGGCCGCAACCGGGGCTCGTCAGATCGAGAATCGGACGGTGACCGGGCTCAAACAGACGGGGAACCGGGATGTAACGGTCCACCTTGTCGTTCAGCCAGTGATCCTCGGGCAGATCGGGGAATCGCAGAGATGCGGGATGCGATACGGGCATCGGCGGTTGCCCCCAAGCGGTATTGCATGCAAACCAGGCAAGCGCCACGATCAGCGCGTAACGCAGGAAATGGAGTACGTAGACCATGATGACGATTCCTCATGTGGGTATCGAGGAGGTTTCCTCACCGGCCCCCAGAAGGAATTCGGCGAGAATCGTCATCAATGTTTTCTATGTCATGCCAAGCCGGGGTTATCCGTCTCCCCTGAATGTGCGGGAACCCGCGCGACAGGCCTTCTCGCAGTTCGACAAGGAGAGTGCCCAAGGCGATCGTTGCGTTGCTCCTCTGAATTGCCTCGCATGCGGCTGACAGGCACGCCCTCATGAAGCGTCGGCCTGACCGGGCGGGGCGTGGTGGTTGGCGGAACCAACCCAAAGGCATCGCCAAGATGCGCATGGGAGGGGTGTCCGCTCGGCGGGTGTACCTGGGAGATCAAGGCCCCACCTTTGGACCGGAGATCGGACCTATCCACGAGATACGCCGTCCTCTGGTGTGGATTCCGTACCTTGATGCACGCGGTGAACGGGTAGAACTGCCCTGGAGCGACGATGCCTATGAGTGGCTCGAGGAACAGGGCGATGACGTATTGGCGGGCGATACGCTGGTGATCGCATCGGCCCCGCTGGCCACGGGCCATGTGATCACCCGCAAGTTTCGGCCCCGCTGGGATACGGAATCAGCGGAGGGGATTCGTGCCCTGGAGCATTCAGGGACTCGGTTCGAGTCGCCGCGGGCGCTCTATGACTGGCTGGATGCGTTGCCGCACGATCCGTTTTATTCGACGGGTAAGCGGCTCTATGCCTCGGTACCCGTGCAGAAATCGAGACTGGAGGGTCCGCGCACGGAACTTCGAATCTGGCCCACCATGCCGTCGATTCGCGCAAAAGACCGGGAACCCATCACCGATGGCAAGGAACGAATGGGCGTCGAGACCGACGCCGTGGCAGGAATATGCCGCGACCTGGACAAAGTCGTCGAAGCGCTCATGAAATCGAAGTGTGTCAAGGACATCCTGAACGCCGCGGATCGGCGAGGATACGCAGTGACCCGGCGCGTAGCCCCGAACGAGCGGGGGGAGCCGCAATCGAAGATGCATACGTTCGGTCTGGATGACGTCAACGACGTTCTGCTCCCAGCGATCATGCAGTCAATCGCAGGCCCACGGTCGGATGACGAGGACTATCCGACGATCCAAGCACGTTATGCGGCGCATCGCGCCAAGACGGCCGTATGGTCCGGACGTCCGGTCACGGATCTGCTTGTCCTTCGAATTGATCACCTCCTGGAAACACAAGCCGAGCGCAAGGATGACTACATCGAAGCACGCCAAGACACGGAGGAAGGATTTCTAGAGACCCTCGCCGACTCGGTTTCTCTCAGCGTCGAGGAAGAGGCGGAGTTTCTCCGGTTGGAAGCGGACTACCGTGTACATGGCTCCATCGAACGACTCCTCCGCCGGGCCTACGACCTGAAAGGTGAGGATCTGGAACGCTACCTGGTGATCGCCACAAAGGTTCTATCCCGCGGCCCCGACTTCGAAAAGAAGCGGAAGGCGTTCAACCAGCAGGTGCGACGAATCCTCGCGAAGGTCGATCGCAGGGATTGTTGAGGAATTGTTCCTTGGCCCAACACCAATCGCCTGGTGTAAAAAGGGTCATAGCATCCGACCCCACAAGGCGATTGTTGATGGACCCAACCCCTCCCACCCACGCGCGAACCTATCCCGAACCCATCTCCGATTTCTTCAGCAGCTGTGACCCCAGCCGGTGGTCTGACTTATCAACGGATACCCGGGTGTTTGTCACCAACCTGTCAATCAAGCTGCAACCCCTGGTCCAGATCCAGCCCCACGCCGCCCGCGCCACCCAGGGGTTCGAGATGCTGGCCTACGGCCCCGGCGGGGAATCGTTCGGCGGCATCATGGGGGCCATGAAGCGCTTGGATTGTCCCGACGATATCGGCCGCCTGGCGCTGTTCATCGCGGGCCTTTGTACGGCACGGGAGTTGCGGAGTTGGTGGAGCAGGAAGGGCTACGGCAATGCGCGTGGAAAGGTCTTTACCATCAATGTGGATACGGACCTGTTGGCCTCACCGCTGCTGCGCTTGGCCATGGATCGGTTCCTCGATCAGGCGGCGCCCATCTGTGTCGAGGTCAATGAAGACGTCCAGGCCGACGGCGTGGGGGAATTCAAAGACCTGGCTGTGGACTACCGTGAGGAGCTGACGCTCGCTCTTGATGATGCCCACGAGATGGATGACATCGTTCGGCTGCGTCTCGAGTCAACGGTGGCAATCGCCAAAGTCAGCAACAAGAAGGCGGCCAAGCTGTTTGCCCTGCGCGGTGAGAACCCTGATTACGTTCTCCGGCAGATGGCCAACGTCCGCGTACCGGGCAAGCCGACCATCGTCGAAGGAATCGAGGACCCTGGCCACTTGAGGTTCCTGGAAAATCACTGGAACACCGACACCCATGGCACGCTGTGGGTGCAGGGATACCATCTCGCGCCGGCGGATCAATGGCGCGAGATTCTGACACCGTTGTCGGCCGATCCTATGAAGCCGGAGGCGTTCGTGTTGCCGGTTTCGTCAACGGATTCAACCGCTGAGGCGGTTCGCACTGGCGATGAGGCGCCTCCCCCGAAAGCCGAGCCGATCACGCGCGTATCGCAAGCCGTGGAACCCCCGTTGGAACCGGAGGAGGGGAGTTATGTACGCACCCTGAGGCTTTCTCACCGCGATTTGAACCTGCTGACGCGGATACTCGGGCAGTTACCGACATTTGCCGATCCCGCTGAACGTCGTGCGGCAGTGGAAGATGCGGTAGGCGGCTTCGCCATGAGTCGCGTGCTACTCAGTCAGATAGATCTCAGCGGCAAGCCCGGTGTCGTGGCCCACGAGGTGGTTGTGCGATTTGCTGGGTTTGAATTGGAGCCAGAAGTCGATGCGCTGATCACACTCATTAAGGCATTCTCACGGAAAGCGGCGGAACCTGAACGATCCGAACTGGAACACTGGTTGCGATCAAACGGTGTTGCTTGCCGTTGAAGGAAGCGTGTTGAAGATGGGCCGAGAGGCGCGACGACTGAAGCGTTCAACGACCAACTGCACTGGGAGTGCGCAGTGATGATCGCAGTTCACGAGGTAAACGCTTACTCGCGGGAGGCAATCGTACTGCATCGACTGACTCGGCGAATCTATCGAGACGATCTCAGAATTGAACTGCCGCCGAAGGTCAGCCCGTCACTCTGTTCAATTCAACTAGCCATCACCTCCAGCGGTCGGGTTATCGGGGCCGCCAGACTCGTTCGTTCTCCAAAGCCTGGTGGCGGTCGACTTCCCATGGAGGAGGACGGTTTCAGCCTTGAGCGGGTGATTTCGTCATTCGCGCGTTCGCAGGGCTGTCACTGCGAGCTTGGTCGCTTTGTGTTGACCAAAAGACACCGAGGGCATCCTGAGATTGAGCGTGTTGTTGGAGCGCTAATTCGATTCGCAAGGGACGTCGCCAAGTGCTCGATGCTTCTATGGCTCGCGCCAGTGCCACAGGCACGGTTGTATAAGCGAGAAGCGGGTCGACTCGGCTTTCACGTCGATATTCACGACGATATCGTTTACCGAAGGCCAGAACTGTATTCCCGAATCAAACGCAATTTGGTTGTGTCGTCGGGTCCCCTATGAGGACGACATTGGAAACTGACCAAGCCTTGTCGGCGATGGAACAGATCGCCGAAAAAGAGCATCAGATGATGGCGGCCGAGATTAGGTATCGGTTACTCGCATCAACATGGCTTCTCGCGTTCTTTGCTGGCTTTGGATTTCTGGTGAGTCTCGATTCGGAACCCGTGCGCCTGTTCGGCGTGCTGATGCTGTCGGTGATGGCTAGCATCGGAATAACCATGCTCCGCGGGATGGATCACGTCTACCATAAGCTGCTTGATGCGGCGTTTCACAGTGGCCTGATTCTCGAATCCGATCATCCCGAGTTACCTCAGATTCGCCACGAAGCGCTGGTCATGTTCCGCCCAGGCGAGATGCTGCGGTTTGCGGGCATCTTCTATGGGACCTGTGCGACCGTGCCCCTGACCGTCGCGATCGCCAACGCCCTGTTTCTGCAGGCGGCATCCCCGGCGCTTGCCGCGGTCGCGGTGTTCATTTCCGTTGTTTGCGAGGCAGGGGTTATTGCGGTCTGTCTCCACCATCACCGAGACGGAGTCAAGGGTGTGCAGCGCATGCGCGAAGGTCACTAGGGATCGGCGTGTTCGAAGACGGACGAGGGCGCACGGCTCTTAATCCGTAATAATGTTATTTTCACGGATTATTGATGGAAGCACCCCGAAGGAGGGACTGCCTCAGGCAGATTGCATCCTCGGTGCAATGCCCCTCGCTGTGCGCTCCAGTATGTGAGACGCCAGGGATCTGGTGGACACATTTCCCGCGTGAATCCAGTGAGCGAGTCCACATCCAACGATCGCCGTACCAACGACTAAGGATGACGACCTGGGCCCGCCGGTCCTGAATCAGTTCATGAGTCCGAAATGGGTGTTTTTCTCGGCCTGTCGAGGACGGCCGGTCTCCCGTGGCCTCCGTGTGAACTGCTCCTGGTGTACGCAGCCAGGCGAAAATCTAGTCGGCTCGCACTGAATGAAGAAGGCACTCTGGCGTCCAGTTGGCCGTATAGCGGGGAGTTCCATCAAGGGCGCGCTTTGCGATGGTGCGCTTGGCGCTGAGAGGGCGTATCGAGGAAAACAGACGTTCAGCGGTTGATGTCGAAAAAATCAGTCAACGAAAGACTCTGGGGATCGATGCGTTTGGTGGGGCCTAAGTCAACAATCGGCCGGATATGCACGGATGCACAAAGTCTCGTGTTTTATTTCCCTTGGGGCGTGAAGTACTGACTTTTGTTGCAGAGTCTCGATAGTAGGGCCGCGAGATGTCCACGGTTTTGCTAGGAATCACATCAGGAGCGTGTCCGGGGCGGCGAACGGCGCCTGTGACGCCATTTGACATAATATACATTATGCGCCCTATAGGCAGGCGAAGCGGGCCGGGTCCGAGCTCATCAAACGCGGTATCCGGGTCAGGTCGGGACTTACCCCGTCCTTGCGCGGGATGCTGACTTTCCACCGCATGGATAGCTCCCTGGATAGTTCCTGATCCGTTCAATACCTGTCCGGTGTACCGCCTGACCGGTGTACCGATGAAATCGCCCGTCGGTGACCTCAATCGGGCCATATCCGAGGGTCTTACCCAGCGCGGGTCGCCACTTCTCCGAAGTGCTATCACGGAAAGCCCTGAGATAATGGCGGGTCACGCGCCACGGCGTATGACGCACGTTCCCGCTAAGCTCTTAACCATAAGCAAACCGGTCGCAAGGATGAGGCTACGGAGGCTCCGCCCCGATATGCACGACGATACCCGCACGCTGCTCATAGTGGATGATGAGCCAACCAACCTCGAGGTTCTGGACGACCTTCTCAGTCCGCACTACCGCGTGCGCGCGGTCACGTCCGGCGCCCACGCCCTCCAGGCCGTTCACCGCGCCCCCCGGCCCGATCTGATCCTGCTCGATATCCTCATGCCGGTCATGGATGGCTTCGAGGTCCTCCGGCGGCTCAGTGCCGATGCGGGCACGCGGGACATCCCGGTGATCTTCGTCACCGCGGTGGACAGTGCCGAGGGGCAGCTGCGCGGGCTCAGGGCCGGTGCCGTGGACTACATCACCAAGCCCCTGCACGCGGAACTCGTGCTGGCGCGCGTGCGCACGCAGCTCGAGCTCAAACAGGCCCGCGATCGCCTTGCCGATCAAAACGCCTGGCTGGAGACCGAAGTCCAGCGGCGCATGTCGGAGAACGACATCACCCAGCAGGTCACCATCCGCGCCCTCGCCCATCTGGCTGAAACCCGTGACCCCGAGACCGGCAATCACATTCAACGTACCCAGTCCTACGTGTCGATCCTGGCGCATGCCCTGATGACCCATCCGCGCTTCAAGTCCGCGTTGAACGATCACGTGATCGACCTGCTGGTGCGGTCCGCGCCTCTGCATGACATCGGCAAAGTCGGCATCCCCGACCATATTCTGCTCAAGCCCGGCCCGTTGACCGACGCGGAGCGGGCATTGATGAGCACCCATGCCAAGCTTGGTGCCGATGCCATCCGCCTCGCCGAGCACGACGTCGATCATCCCGTGGAGTTCATGACCCTGGCCAAGGAGATTGCCCACTGGCACCACGAGAAGTGGGACGGCAGCGGCTACCCGGATGGCCTTGCCGGTGATGGCATACCCGTCTCCGCGCGGCTCATGGCCCTGGCCGATGTGTTCGATGCCCTCATCTCGGAGCGGGTGTACAAACCGGCCTTCTCGTTTGAACAGGCGTGCGAAATCATCACCAAGGCCAAGGGGCGGCATTTCGACCCCGATGTGGTGGACGCGTTTCTCTCCCACTGCGATGAATTCAGGGCAGTGGCCGCGGAGCACCCCGACACCCCGGGTGCGGTGGTGCATTGAGCGGGCGCGGGCAATATGACTGATCCGAACACATCCGGGGCTAACTCGAACACACCGGGGAGCACCGCCAAACGGCGTGCGCAGGCGGAGCAACGCTTCCGAACGCTGTTCGAGCAGGCACCGGTGGGGCTCAACCTGGTCGCCCCCGACGGCCGACCCATGGCGAGCAATCCCGCCTTCCAGGCGATGCTCGGATACAGCGAAGAGGAATTGAGATCCGGCACCTTGCTGGACCGGACACACCCGGCCGACCGTGAGGCCAGCGAGCGCAATATCCAACGCCTGCTCGATGGCGAGGCCGATCAATTCGTCCTGGAGAAACGTTATCTGCGCAAGGACGGTACCGAGCTCTGGGCACTCACCACGGTGCTGGCCATCCGTCTGCCCGCTGGCGCGGTGGACTACCTCATCACCCTGGTGCAGGACATCAGCGAGCGCAAGCGGGCGGACGAAGCCCTGGCCGAACGTGAGGCGCGTTATCACACGGTGATCGAGACCAGTGTCGACGGGTTCTGGATTGCCGATACCGACGGTCGCATCCTGGAGGTGAACAACGCCTACGTGGACCGCTCCGGCTACAGCCGTGATGAACTGCTGCGTATGTGCATCGCCGACCTGGACGTTGTGGAAACGGACGAGGACGTCGCCAGGCACATCGCGCGTCTGGTTGATACCGGTAACGACCTGTTCGAGAGCCGACATCGGACGAAAAGCGGCGACACATGGCCCGTGGAGGTCGCCGTCAGTCACCAGCCTGAAGCCGGTGGGCGGGTTTTCGCCTTTTTGCGTGATATCAGTGACCGTGAGGCCCAACGGCTCGAACTGGAACGACGCATCGACGAGTTGGAGCGCTTCAACCGTGCCAGCGTGGGCCGCGAACTGGACATGATCGAGCTGAAGAAACAGGTCAATGCGCTCAGTGGAGAATTGGGGCGCGAACCGCCCTTCTCGCTGGACTTCCTGGGTGAGGCCGCGAATTCCTCCCGCGACGGGGCATGAAGCGACCATGGGCGCCCTCCTCCCGGTAACGACCCTCAGGCGGCGGCTGCTTCGCCTCTATGCCCTCGCCTGGTCGCAACCACTACGCCTGCTTCTGGCTCTGGCGGTGATCTTCACCATCAGCGCGATTCTTTACGCCCAGAGCCTGATTGATCGGGCACTGATCGGCATGCAGGCACGGGAGAACGAGAAGGTGCATGACGTCGCCAACGACATGCGCCACCACCTGGAATACCTGATCGACGATATTCACTACCTGGCCGGGTTGCCCTCATTGCAAGCGGCCCTTGTTGCCAACAGCCCCGGAAATCTGGATCGCCTGGCCGCGGATTTCGCCAACTTCTCGGGCAGTCGCCAATACTACGATCAGGTGCGCTGGCTGGATGAGACGGGCCACGAGCAGGTGCGGGTCAACTATGAAGATGATGCCCCGTCCCGGGTCACGGATGAGGCCTTACAGGACAAACTGGCGCGCTATTACTTCAAGGAGGCCTCCAGCCTGGAACCGGGCGCGGTCTTCATCTCGCCGGTGGACCTCAATGTCGAACATGGGCGCATTGAACAGCCCCTGAAGCCCACCCTGCGCATCGCCCTGTCGCTGGCGGACGCGCAGGGCCGAAAGCGCGGCATCGTCGTGCTCAACTATCGGGGGGATCGCCTGCTGGCCGGCACCGGCTATCCCTCCGATCCTCCCCGGGTCGCCCTGCTCAACCCCGGCGGGTACTGGCTGGTGGGGCCCGACCCCACTGCCACCTTCGGGTTCATGAGGCAGCGGCCGGATGCCACGCTCGCGCGGACAAACCCGAAACTCTGGGCTGCCATATCCCGGGCCGATCGTGGCGAGCACCGTGATGATTCCGGGTGGTGGATCTGGGAACGGGTTCATCCTGAACGAAGCCTCGCCCGCGGGATTCCGGCGACGGAACCCGAAGCCGCGGGGCACTCTGGCGAAGCCGTGCCCCCCGCTGAGCGCTTCTGGGTGGTGCTTTCGCGTTTGGGGCCGGACGCCCTGGCGGGCCTGCGCTGGTCGGTGGGATGGAAAATCGCGCTCTGGCTGTCCGCCATATTCGCCCTCTTCTCCCTGCTTCTGCTGCGTATCGCCCGGAAGGAGTCCGAAATCCTCGCAATGAATGCTGAACTGGCGCGCGAGGTGGATGCCCGCGGCCGGGATTTGCGCGCCACCGAAACGCGCTTGGAAGCCACCTTCAATCAGGCCGCGGTGGGTATCGCCCATGTGGCCCCCGACGGCGGTTGGCTCCGCGTCAACGACAAGCTCTGTGACATTGTCGGCTACACCCACGACGAATTGCTGAAGCTGACCTTCCAGGACATCACCCACCCCGATGACCTGAAGGACGACCTTGATCGTGTCAACGCCCTCCTTCGCGGCGATATCGACAGTTACAGCATGGAGAAACGCTACTACCGCAAGGACGGTCAACTGGTCTGGATCGACCTGACCGTCGCGCTGGTGCGCGACAGCGACGGCGCCCCCGACTTCTTCATCGCCGTGATTGAGGACATCACCCGGCGCAAACTGGCGCAACAGGACCTGCGCGACAGCCAGGAACGGCTTATCGAGGCCAAACGTATCGCCGGCCTGGGACATTGGGATTGGGACATAAGCACGAACAGCCATCGCTGGTCCGAGGAGATCTACCGCATTTACGGGCGCGATCCTGCCCTTCCACCGGCGGTCTACCCGGAGGTCCGGGAGTACTTCACGGCCGAGAGCTGGGCCGCGCTCACCGAACGCGTGGAGCGGGCCCTGGCGACGGGCTCGGCGTACGAAATCGATGCCGAAGTGGTGCGCGCCGACGGTGAGCACCGTTGGGTCACCGCCCGTGGCGAGGTGGTACGCGACAGCCGTGGCGAGGTCCTTGCCCTGCGCGGCACGGTGCAGGACATCACCCAGCGCAAACAGACCGAGATCGCCCTGCGCGAGAGCCAGGAACGGCTGCGCCTGTTCATCGATCATGCCCCCGCGGCCCTGGCGATGTTCGACCGTGACATGCGTTACCTCGCCCTGAGTCAACGCTGGCGCGATGACTTCGATATCGGCGATCGCGAGGTCCTGGGTCACCTGCATTTCGAGGTGGTCCCGGATATCAGCGATTACTGGAAGAACATCTACGCCCGTGGGCTGGCCGGTGAACACGTCAGCAACGATGAGGATCGCTTCGAGCGTGCCGATGGCAGCGTGCACTGGGCGCGCTGGCGGGTACTGCCCTGGCATGCGGCGGACGGGGGTATCGGCGGCCTGGTGATGTTCAGCGAGGACATCACCGACCGGGTGCTTGCCCGACATCGTATCGAGCAGCTCAACGCCACCCTTGAGCAGAGAGTCGAGCGGCGTACCTCTGAACTGACCGCGGCCAACCGCGAACTGGACGCGTTCACCTACGCGGTCTCCCATGATCTACGCGCGCCGCTGAGGGCCATGAGCGGTTTCTCCAACGCCCTCATCGAGGACTACGGCGAGACCCTGGACGCGGAGGCCCGCGAATACCTGAACCAGATCGATATTGCCGCGAGGAACATGGGCGAGTTGATCAATGCCCTGTTGGTCCTGTCACGCAGCACCCGTGGCGACAGGGCGGTCGGCAGGCTCGACCTTACCGCCTTCGCGCAGCGTCGTCTGGACGAACTCGCCCTGCAGGAACCGGATCGACACGTGGAGACCGAACTCGAGTCCGGCCTGGCCCTGCACGGTGACCCCAGGATGTTGGAGGCGGCCATGGGTAATCTGCTGGACAACGCCTGGAAATACACCAGCAAGACGGACAAGGCCCGCATCCGCCTCTACTCCGAGGAACATGAAGGCCGCACCTGGGTGTGCGTCGCCGACAACGGGGCGGGCTTCGACATGGAGCATGCCGACAAGCTGTTTCAACCGTTCCAGCGCCTGCACCGCCAGGACGAGTTCAAGGGTATCGGCATCGGCCTGGCCACGGTGCAGCGGATCGTGCATCGCCACGGCGGAGAGATCCGCGCGCAATCCGAGCCCGGCGTAGGGGCAACCTTCAGCATCCACCTACCGGAAGAGTCATCATGAAAGCCAAACACCTGCTGCTGGTTGAGGACAACCCCCAGGACGAACTGCTCACCCTGCGTGCCCTGCGCAAGACCGGCGTCGCCAACATCATCGATGTGGTTCACGACGGTCAACAGGCCCTGGACTACCTGTTTCGGGAGGGCGATTACGCCGAGCGCCAACCCCCCGCTCTACCCGCCGTGGTCCTGCTGGATATCCATCTGCCGCGGCTCTCAGGCATCGAGGTGTTGGCGAAACTGCGCGAGCGTGATCAGACCCGCTTCCTGCCCGTGGTGATGCTCACTTCCTCCGACGACGAGAATGACCGCCTGCAGAGCTACGTCAACGGCGCCAACAGTTTCGTCCACAAACCGGTGGATTTCGCCACGTTCGCCGAGACGGTAGCGGGGATCGGTGTCTACTGGCTGGCCACGAACGAAGCCCCGGAGAAGCCGTCCTGATGCCATCGCGTAGATCTTTGTCCATGCCCCCCACCGGGCATTGTTCAGGGGGCCTTGCCCCCCGCGCCGGAGGTCAGCTCACCCTGGTGAGTCTCGCGGGAGGCAGGTTGGCATGAGTCTGTCCCTTCGTGTGCTGGTGATGGAGGACAACCAGGCCGATTACCTGTTGATGCTGCACCGTCTGCGTGACAGTGGCCTGGATATCGAGAGCGTCCGGATCGACAGCCTTGAACAGTTGGAGTCGAGTCTGGACGCCCCCTGGGACCTGGTGATTTCCGATTACAACGTGCCGGGCGTGCACTTCGATGCAATGGTGGCACGGGTACGCGAGCGCGTTCCGCTGCTACCGATCATCCTGTTCTCGGGCACCTTGGGTGAGGAGACCGCGGCGGAGCTGATGCACCTGGGCTTGGCCGACTTCGTACTCAAGGACAAACCGGCACGGCTGCCGGGCGCGGTGCGCGGCGCCGCGGAGAAGGCCCGTGATCACAAGGCCCGCATCGAGGCCGAACAACGCTTGCGCGACAGCCACCAGGCAACCCTGAACCTCCTGGAGGACACCCGCATCGCCCGCGAGCGGGCCGAGGCCTCCGAGGCCGCGTTGCGCGAATCGGAATCCAAGTTCCGGCTGCTGGCCGAGCAGGCCGGTGACTTCATCTTCTGGACCACGCCCGAGGGGCGGTTCAATTACGCCTCACCCGGTTGTGAGGCGATCACGGGGTATTCACCGGCCGACTTCGGCAGCGAGGCGGATCTCATGGAGCGCATCGCCCACCCCGACGATCAGGATCGTTTCCGTCGCCACCTGGCCGACGCGGACTCGCCCCACCCCTGCGAAATGGATTTGCGCATCATCCGCGCCGACGGTGAGGAGCGCTGGATCAGCCACCACTGCCGACCGGTATACGGCGCCAAGGGCGATTTTCTCGGGCGCCACGGCAGTAACCGCGACATCACCGAACGCAAGCTTGCGGAACAATCTCTGCGTGAGAGCGAGGAACGCCATCGCCTGCTGTTTGAGGCATCGAAGGATGCGCTGGTGATTCTGTCGCCGCCCGACTGGCGATTCTCCCGTGGTAATGCCAGCGCGGTAACCCTGTTCGGCGCCCGCGACGAGACGGACCTGGCCGCGCACGCACCATGGGATTACTCACCGCGGCGGCAACCGGACGGCACCCCGTCGGAGGACAAGGCCCGCGGGATTCTCGAATCCACCCGCGACAGTGGCGTACGTTCCTTCGAGTGGCTGCATCGCCGCCAGGACGGGGTGGAGTTTCCCGCCACCGTCCTCCTCACCCGCCTGAAGTTGAACGGCGAGATTCATTTCCAGGCCACGGTGCGTGACATCAGTGCGTGGAAGCAGGCCGAGCGCGAGCGCGAGCGTTTCCGCGACCTGGTGGACCAGTCCCGGGACGCGGTATTCATCGCCGATCGGAAATCCGGCCGCCTGGTCGATTGCAACCGTACGGCCTGGGCGGACTACGGCTATACGCGGGAGGAACTGCTCGCCCTCAATGTCCTGGATATCGACCGGCGGGTGCCCGATTTCGAAGCCTGGCGGGCCGTGGGCGAGGAGATCAGCAGAACAGGTGGTGTCCTGATCGAGGGTGAACACCAACGCAAGGACGGGAGTCGCTTTCCGGTCGAGGTCAGCGTGCGCCATGTCAGGAATGACCAGGGCGACCTGCTCATCGGCTTCGCCCGCGACATCACCCAGCGCAAACAGGCCGAGCAGGCCTTGAGGCGCAGCGAGACGCGCTTCCGCCAGGTGTTCAACCAGCAATTCCAGTTCATGGCCATCCTGGACCTCGAGGGCCGCGTGCTCGAAATCAACGATCTGGTTCTCAAGGTGCAGCACCGTGCACGCGAGGACTTTATCGGCAAGCTGTTCTGGGAGTCGCCCGCCTGGCGGGACCTGCCCGCCTGGCAGCGGATCTGGCCCGATCGGTTGAAACAGGCGGCCGGCATGAACGGCCCGCTACTGAGCGAAGATGTCTACGAGTCCGGTGACGGGCGTACCCGCAGCGCCGACGCGGCAACCACGGCGCTACGCGATAACCAGGGGGCCGTCACCGGTTTCATCATCCAGGCAACCGACACCAGCGAGCGCACTGAAGCCGAGCGGCGCCTGCGCGAGAACGCCGTGCGCGACCGCAACCTGCTGGACAACCTGCCGCAGTTGATCTGGCAGAAGGACACCGACGGCGTTTATCTCACCTGCAACATCGCCTTCGCCAAGGCCTTGGGAAAAGACCCGAAGGAGATCGCCGGCAAGACGGACATGCAACTGCATCCGGCGGAAATGGCACGCAAGTACCGCGACGACGACGAACGCATCATGGCAGGGGGCAACATCGAGGTCTTCGAGGAGCAGTGGCGTGCCAAGCCGAAGGAGAAACGCTATCTGCGAACCACCAAGGTGCCCATGACCGACCACGAAGGCCATGTGCATGGCGTGCTTGGAATCGCCGAGGACATCACCGATCGCAAGCATGCCGAGGCGCGGATCCGCAAACTCTCCCAGGCCGTGGAGCAGAGCCCGGAAAGCATCGTCATCACCGACCTGGAGGCCAATATCGAGTACGTCAACCAGGCCTTCGTCGACAACACCGGCTACCAGCGCGAGGAGGTGATCGGTAAAAACCCCCGCATCCTGCACTCCGGTAACACCCAGGAGTCCACCTACCAGGCCATGTGGGCAACCCTGTCCGCTGGCGAAAGCTGGAAGGGGCAATTTTTCAACCGACGCAAGGACGGCAGCGAATACGTGGAGTTCGCGATCATTACGCCATTGCGCCTCAATGGAGACGAGATCAGCCATTTCGTCGCCGTGAAAGAGGACATCACCGAGAAACGCCGCATGGGCGAAGAGCTGGATGCCCACCGTCATAACCTCGAAGAGTCGGTCCGATCCCGCACCGCTGAACTGGAACAGGCCAACCGGGCCCTGGACAAAGCGCGCCGCGCCGCCGAGACCGCCACCGAGGCGAAGAGTGCTTTTCTCGCCAACATGAGCCACGAGATCCGCACTCCCATGAACGCCATCATGGGGCTCACCCACCTGTTGCGACGCGACAGTCTGGATGAGCGCGAGCACCAGCGCCTCAGAAAGGTCGAAGAGGCGGCGAATCACCTCTTGGCCATCATCAACGACATCCTCGACCTGTCGAAGATCGAGTCGGGGGGCATGGAGCTCGAGGCGCGTGACTTCTGCCTCGGGGATCTGATCAACAACGTCCGCTCCCTGATCGAGCCCGACGCAAGCAGCCGGGGTCTACGTCTTTCCACGCGGGTAGTGTGCGTCGATGAGCCCGCCGACGGCTCCGACAATGACCCCGGGACCGGAGCGGACTGCGATGGGATCTGGTTGCGGGGCGCTGTCACACGCCTGCGCCAGGCCCTGCTCAACCTTGCCACCAATGCCGTCAAGTTCACCGACCGGGGGGAGGTGGACATCAGCGTCCGTGTGGGCACCGCTGACAATGCGGCGCGGCTGGTCCAATTCGAAGTGCGCGACACCGGTATCGGAATTGATCCTCAACGTCTGGCTCAACTGTTCGAGCCTTTCGTCCAGGCCGATGTATCGACAACCCGCGAACATGGAGGAACCGGCCTGGGGCTGGCGATCACACGCCGTCTCGCCGAGGCCATGGGGGGGAAAGCGGGGGCGGATAGCACGCCCGGTGAGGGCAGCCGGTTCTGGTTCAGTGCACGGCTGTCGCCCGGTACCTCGCGCAGCGATCACGCCGGTGCCGAGGCAACCGACCCCGAGACGGAGCTGCGCGATCACCACGCTGGAACGCAACTGCTGCTGGCCGAGGACAACATCGTCAACAAAGAAGTGCTCGAAGAGGTACTCCGTGGCGTAGGGATAACGACCGATTGGGCACAGGATGGCGCCGAGGCCGTGGCCATGGCCGCTGGCGGTGACTACCCGCTGATCCTCATGGACAGTCAGATGCCACGCATGGATGGCCTGGCCGCGACCCGCGCAATCCGAGAGCTGCCGGACTGGAAGGACAAACCGATACTGGCTTTCAGTGCCGATGTGCTCACCCAATCCCGACAGGCCTGCCTGGATGCCGGTATGGACGACTTCGTCGCCAAACCCGTAGCCCCGGTCGATTTGTTCCGCACCCTGCTGCGCTGGCTTCCCCGCGACGGGGGCGAGCAAACGTTGCGCGCCTCCTACCCGCACAATGACCCTCCACCGCCCGCCCCGATCCCCACCAGCGAGTCCGTTACGCCCGAGCGTGGCCACCAACTTCTCGCGGAACTCAAAGACCTGTTCGCCAGCGATGACACAGGGGGGCTTGCCCTGTTGCGTCGCGAGGCCCCGGCATTGAGGGCGATCCTCGGCGACCGCTTCAAGGACCTGGAGAGCGCGGCGCGCCGCTATGAATTCAGCCGTGCCCTCAGCCTGCTGGACGAAGCTACCGGGGCTACCGGGGCGCCGCACGGCGGCGACGATTGATCGCACCCGTACCGCGCGGCACCATCGGGCGTGTTCTCTCGGCCGGGCGCACCCCATGACTCAGAAAAACCCGCGAATCGCGGTCATCCCCGGTGACGGCATCGGCAAGGAGGTCATGCCCGAGGGACTTCGGGTTCTGGAGGCCATCGCTCCGCGCTTCGGACTGGACTTCGCGTTTGACGAGTTCGACTTCGCCTCCTGCGACTACTACCTCAAGCACGGCACCATGCTGCCCGAGGACTGGAAGCCACTGCTGAGCGACTACGACGCCCTGTACTTCGGCGCCGTGGGCTGGCCGCAAACCGTCCCCGACCACATCTCCCTGTGGGGCTCACTGCTCCAGTTCCGGCGCCAGTTCGATCAGTACATCAATCTGCGCCCCGCCCGGCTCATGCCCGGTGTGCCCTGCCCGTTGGCCAACCGCGCGCCCGGGGACATCGACATGTGGATCGTGCGCGAGAACACCGAGGGCGAGTATTCATCGGTCGGTGGGCGCATGTTCGAAGGCACCGAGCGTGAAGTCGTCATGCAGGAGACCGTCATGAGCCGCGTGGGTATCGACCGCGTGCTGC
>JBMYTL010000002.1:69189-114784 GCA_049604295.1 Gammaproteobacteria bacterium | reverse complement strand
CGTTGGGAGAAATCTCAACCAGATCCAGCGAAACGTCCTCGGCCATTTCGAGGGCACGCTCGGTGGCAACGACGCCAACCTGTTCCCCCTCCGCGTCGATGACGCGTACTTCTCGCGCGGTGATTTCCTCGTTGCGCCGGACTTCTTTTACAGAGGCGATGCTTCAGCCCTCCAGGGTTTTCTGACCACGAGTCGCAATCTCTTCGGACAGGCGGCTGGAAAACTCTTCAATGGACATAGCTCCCAAGTCTTTTCCACCTCTCGTTCGGACGGCAACGGTTGCGTTTTCAGCCTCCCGACCGCCGATAACCAGCAGGTAGGGAATGCGCTGTAACGTGTGCGCGCGGATCTTAAAGCCGATCTTCTCATTCCTCAAGTCCGAAATGACCCGCAAGCCCTTCATTTCAAGGAACTTTTGTGCGTCCTTTACGGCATCGGCCTGATCATCGGTGATATTGAGCACCGCAACCTGTACCGGGGACAGCCAGACCGGCAGCTTTCCGGCGTAGTGTTCGATGAGAATCCCGATGAAGCGCTCGATGGAACCCAGAATGGCGCGATGCAGCATCACGGGGACCTTCTTACTGCCATCCTCGGCCACATATTCCGCCCCCAGGCGCCCGGGCATGGAGAAATCCAACTGGATCGTGCCCAACTGCCAGTCCCGTTCCAGGCAGTCGGTCAGGGTGAACTCAACCTTGGGGCCGTAGAAAGCCCCCTCGCCCGGCTGCAATACCCAGTCCAGGTCCTTGGAATCCAGGGTGGCCGCCAAAGCCTGCTCCGCCTTGTCCCACAGGGCGTCCTCACCGACGCGTTTCTCCGGGCGGGTCGACAAGGCCACGCGCACATCGGTGAAACCGAAGTCGCGGTACACCTCGAATACTAGGTCAATGAACGCGGAGGTTTCCGACTCAATCTGCTCTTCGGTGCAGAAAATGTGAGCATCGTCCTGCACGAAATTGCGCACGCGCATGAGGCCATGCAGGGTTCCGGACGGCTCGTTACGATGGCAGGAGCCGAATTCAGCCAGGCGCAGCGGCAGATCCCGATAGGACTTCAGACCATGGTTGTAGATCTGGATGTGCGCGGGACAGTTCATGGGCTTGATGGCGTAGTCCCGATTTTCCGACGCCGTGGTGAACATATCGTCGCGGAACTTCTCCCAGTGCCCCGAGCGCTCCCACAAACTGCGGTCGATGACCGAGGGGGTGTGCACTTCCTCGTAGCCATGGGCACGCAACTTGGCACGGATATAATGCTGCAGCTCCAAGTAGATGGACCAACCGCGATCGTGCCAAAAGGCCATACCCGGGGCCTCTTCCTGGAAATGGAAGTAGTCCAGGGCCTTGCCGATCTTGCGGTGGTCGCGCTTCTCGGCCTCTTCCAGCCGATGCAGATAGGCCTTGAGTTCCTTCTTATCGCGCCAGGCCGTGCCGTAGATACGTTGCAGCATGGGGTTGTTGGAATCCCCACGCCAATAGGCACCGGCCACCTTCATGAGCTTGAAGCCCTGGCCCAGCATGCGCGTGCTGGGCAGGTGCGGTCCGCGACAGACGTCGAACCAGTGGCCCTGCCGATAGACGGACACCTCTTCGCCTTCCGGAATGATGTCGTCGATGATCTCGACCTTGTACTGCTCACCCAGCTCGCCGAACACGCGCATGGCCTCATCGCGATCCCACACCTCGCGGGTGATAGGCAGGTTGCGCTTGACGATCTCCTGCATGCGCTTCTCGATGGCCTTCAGGTCATCGGGGGTGAAGGGCTCGTCACGGGCGAAGTCGTAGTAGAAGCCGTCCTTGATGGTCGGGCCGATGGTGACCTGGGTGCCCGGGTAGAGCTCCTGCACGGCCTGGGCCATGACGTGGGCCGCGTCGTGGCGCAACAGCTCCAGGGCATCCTCCTCGTCACGGATGGTGACGATGGCCAGCTCCACGTCCGTATCGATGGTGTAACTGGTATCCACCAGCCTGCCGCCGATCTTGCCGGCCATGGCGGCCTTGGCGAGACCGGGACCGATGTCGGTGGCGACATCGAGAACCGAAACGGGATGGTCGAAACTGCGTTGGCTGCCGTCGGGAAGAGTGATCACCGGCATGACGTGAACCCTGGAGCGTCGCTGCTAACGAAAACGAGATGGCTATAAACGAAAAAAGCACTGCGCACCTAGAAGATGCCAGTGCTTTTTCCAATATTGGTAGGCGCGGGCGGGATTGAACCACCGACCCCTTCCATGTCAAGGAAGTGCTCTACCACTGAGCTACGCGCCTATTGGAGGGCGCGAAAGATACGGCTTTTGCCCCCCTCCCGCAAGCCCGATTCCCACACCCGTTCGATCACGGCCGGAAGCCACCCTGCCACACGTCACGCAGGGCCCTTGCACGGTGCGCAATGAGCACGCCAGGGACCCATTGCACAGAGGCCCGTGGGCCTGCGCGCGGGCGGCATGGCCGGGCGCCCGTGGTGTATCGTGCAGGGGACGCTCCACCGCGGAGAAGGCTATGGGAGAGAAGACCATGAGGCATCGAACAACGCTGGCCGCCCTTGCGGCACTTCTGGGTAGCGTGACCACCCCGTCGGCGGTGGCCACGGAATCCGGCCCGGATCTCCCCCCGCCTGAACCCTACTGCCAGTGGCAGGCCAGCGGTTTGACCATTGAGGAGCCTCTGTGTGGTCTACATGGGAGCGCCGAGCGTGGCAAACGCATCGCCACCGATAGTGCGCGCGGCAATTGCCTTGCCTGTCACCAGCTGCCGGTTGACGGTGTGGAGGCCTACGGGACCATCGGACCGCCTCTCGCGGGGATCGGCAGCCGTTACAGCCTGGGTTCGATCCGCATGCGCGTGGTGGACATGAAGCAGATCAACCCCATGTCCATCATGCCGGGCTTCTATCGCGATCCCGCGCTGATCCACCGGCCGGCACGCATGCTCAAAGGCAGAACCTTCCTCACCGCCCAGCAGGTGGAAGACGTCGTGGCTTACCTGGGGACACTCCGATGAACGGCAAGCCCTCACTGCGCGGCATCCGGGGCGCACTCGTCGTGGCCCTGACCCTTTGCATCGCTCATTCCGTCACTCAGGCCGACCCCAGATCCGGCTACCACTACATCAAGCCCGAGACCCGGGAGATGCAGGACGACGACTTCGCCAACCCGGGACTGGCGGCCGTGGAGCGCGGCGAATCAGTGTTCCACCGCCAACCCGACAACGGCCACAAGGCCTGTGCCGCGTGTCATGGCGAGGGCGGCGGCGATCTGAAACCCGGCCGTATCGCCGCGTACCCGGTCTATAGCCCGGATTCCGGCTCCATCATCTCCCTGCAGGCGCGCATCGCTGCATGCAGAGAGGATCGCCAGGGCGCGGCCCCGCTTCCGGTCAACCACCCTGATCTGCTCGACTTGGAGACCTTTGTGCGCCACCTCGCCGTCGGAGAACCGGTTCGGATCGCGACCGAGGGCGAACCCATCAAACGGATCCTGAAAAAGGGCGAGGAGTTGTACCGCACCCAGTACGGTCTCATCGACATGTCCTGCTACCACTGTCATACGGTGTATCCCGGACAGTGGATAAGGGGTCAGAAAATCAGCGAGGGGCGAGCCAACGGCTTTCCCGCCTATCGTCTTGCCACCGGCGAAATCACCAACCTGAACATGCGCATAACCCAGTGCCTCACGCTCATGCGCGCCGAGCCCTTCCCGCCCGACTCCGATGAGATCAAGTTACTCGAGTATTACCTGAGCGCACGTTCCAATGGTCTGCCCATAGAAACGCCCGCCGTACGTTACTGAAGCGTTCAAGCAGCTTCGCCCTGGCGCTACCACTTCCACGGCGGAAATTCAGAGCGTGGACTCCAAGGCCTCTATCAGGCGTGAATCATCCGGGCGCACCCGTGACGGGAAGCTTCCAACCAGCTTCCCGTCACGGTCGATCAGATATTTGTGGAAGTTCCAGCGCGGGTACTCGCCCGCTCCCTCACCCAGGGCCCGGTACAGCGGATCGGCGCCATTCTCGCGCACCCGGGTTTTCTCAAACATCGGAAAGCCCACCGAATAGGTCAGGCGGCAGAACTCCTGAACCTGTTTCTCGGTCCCCGGTTCCTGGGCTCCGAAATCATTGGATGGAAAGCCCAGAACCACCAGCCCCCGATCCTGGTATTTACGGTACAGCGCCTCCAACCCTTCGTACTGGGGGGTGTAGGCGCAGCGGCTGGCCGTGTTGACGATAAGCAGTGGTTTGCCCTGAAACACATCACATAGCCGCACTCGGGTGCCCGAGTTCAGATACCGCTTTTCAAAATCCAGGGTGGGCGCGCAATCAGGGCGCGGGGTGGCACTGCCGGGGAGTGGCTCCGGGGCCTGGGGTGGATCACCCGCATCCACGGGCGTGAAGACCGTCGCCGCGGCCGCCGCGGAGTACGAAGGCACGGTGAGCGCGCTTATGAGGCAGACGGTGAGGGTCAGAAGGGTTTGGCGCACGGCGGCTTTCCCGGGTCAGGCGATGATGAGAGAGCATGCCGTGATCCTGTGGTACTCACACCCACACCGCCACGCGGGTTGCGAAGGCCACGGGTCAGGCTTCGGCTGATGTCTCGGGCATGGCGAGCCCCGCCTCCACCTTTATCCGATGGACCTTGTCACGCAGGGCCGCGGCCTCCTCGAATTCAAGGTTCCGTGCATGCTCGTACATCTGCTGCTCCATGGACTTGAGCAACTTGTTGACCTGAGAAGGACTCATGGCCGCGTAGTCCGCCTCCGGTTCGGCAACCTTACGCGCATCGCCGGAGCGTCCGGAGCCGCCCCCTTTGCCCACGGCGCCTTCCATGACATCGGCAATCTTCTTCTTGATGGATGCTGGGACGATTCCGTGCTCCTCGTTGAAGGCCAACTGCTTCTCACGGCGTCGCCCGGTCTCATCCATGGCCGCTTTCATGGAGCGGGTGATGGTGTCCGCATACAGGATGGCCTTGCCACTGACGTTACGTGCGGCACGACCGATGGTCTGGATCAGCGCGCCTGCCGAGCGCAGGAAACCCTCCTTGTCCGCATCCAGAATGGCAACCAATGAAACCTCTGGAATATCAAGACCTTCTCGCAATAAGTTAATCCCTACTAACACATCGAATTCACCAAGCCGAAGGTCGCGGATGATCTCCATACGCTCAACCGTGTCGATATCCGAATGCAGGTATCGCACGCGCACGCCGTGTTCGGCGAGGTAATCGGTCAGGTCCTCGGCCATGCGCTTGGTCAATGTGGTCACCAGGACACGCTCCTTCTGGGCAACCCGACCCCGTACCTCGCTGAGCAGGTCATCAACCTGGGTTTCCACCGGCCGAACCTCGATCTCCGGATCCACCAGCCCCGTGGGCCGCACCACCTGTTCCACGACCTCCCCACCGGAGCGTTCCAACTCGTAGGCGGCCGGCGTCGCGGAGACAAACAGGGTCTGTGGTGCCAATCGCTCCCATTCCTCGAACTTCAGGGGGCGATTGTCCATGGCCGAGGGCAGACGGAACCCGTACTCGACAAGATTCTCCTTTCGCGAACGGTCGCCCCGGTACATGGCACCGAGCTGAGGCACGGTGACATGGCTTTCGTCGATAACGAGCAGGGCATCGTCAGGCAGGTAATCGAACAGGCAGGGAGGCGGATCGCCGGGCGCCCTGCCGGAGAAATGCCGGGAATAGTTCTCGATCCCGTGGCAGTACCCCAGCTCCCGCAGCATCTCCAGGTCAAAGCGGGTGCGCTGTTCAAGCCTCTGGGCTTCCACCAGTTTGTTCAGTCCACGCAACTGCTCAAGCCGATCGCGCAACTCATCCTTGATCTTGTCCACGGCCCCGAGAACGATGTCACGCGGCGTCACGTAATGGGTCTTGGGATAGATGGTCAGACGCGGCACCTTGCGCTGAATCTCGCCAGTGAGCGGATCAAACCAGCTCAGTTGCTCGATCTCGTCATCGAACATCTCCACGCGCACGGCGTATTGCTCGGACTCCGCCGGGTAGATGTCGATCACCTCGCCCCGTACCCGGTAGGTGCCGCGGCGCAATTCCATATCGTTGCGGGTGTACTGCAATTCGGCCAGGCGGCGCAGCATGAAACGCTGATCCATCTCCTCGTCGCGGCGCAGATGCAGAACCATGCCGTGATAGGCCTGCGGATCACCCAGACCGTAGATGGAGGACACGGTCGCCACGATGATGCTGTCCTCGTGCTCAAGAAGTGCCTTGGTGGCCGACAGACGCATCTGCTCGATGTGCTCATTGATGGAGGCATCCTTCTCGATGAAGGTATCCGAGGACGGGATGTAGGCCTCCGGCTGGTAATAATCGTAGTAAGAGACGAAGTACTCCACGTGGTTACGCGGGAAAAACTCCTTCAACTCACCGTACAGCTGTGCGGCCAGGGTCTTGTTATGCGCGAGCACGATAGCCGGTCGCTGCACCCGCTCGATCACATTGGCGACGGTGAAGGTCTTTCCCGAACCGGTGACCCCGAGAAGAACCTGGTGCGCGAGCCCGGCACGCAAGCCCTTGACCAGGCGCTCGATGGCGGCGGGCTGATCGCCGGCGGGCTTGTAGTTGGAGACGAGACTGAAAGGGGATTCCATGTTTTGGATCGTTTGCCCACGACGCGTGTGTGTAATGAGGGCGAATGCTGACGGCAATCAATCCGTCACCCCTGCGACACGAACGTCGGTTCTTGTACTATCGGGAGTCGACCGCCAGCGAGCGGCCCGCCATCCTACCCTGCCCCGACATCCCGCCAACAGTGCCCACACACCGTGAATGAACTCCAGTTTTCGAGCCGAGTAGCTGCCGTCAAACCCTCCCCCACCCTGGCTGTGACCCAGCGGGCCGCGGAACTACGCGCCGCGGGCCAGGACATCATCGGCCTGGGCGCCGGTGAACCCGATTTCGGCACCCCGGATCACATTCGGGAGGCCGGAATCCAGGCCATCCGGGATGGCAAGACACGCTACACGGCGGTGGACGGAACGCCGGAACTCAAGGCCGCCATCATCGCCAAGTTCAAACGCGACAACGATCTGGACTACACCGCTGATCAGATCCTGGTCTCCTCCGGCGGCAAGCAATCCTTCTTCAATCTCTGCCAGGCGTACATCAACCCGGGTGACGAGGTCATCATCCCCGCCCCTTACTGGGTGTCCTACCCTGACATGGTGATCCTCGCTGGAGGCACGCCGATCGCTATCACCGCGGGCGGCGAGCAGAACTTCAAGATCACCCCCGAGCAACTGGAGGCGGCCATCACACCCATGACCCGGCTGTTCGTGCTCAACAGCCCGTCCAACCCCACGGGCGTCGCCTACAGCAAGGCGGAGCTGGCCGCCCTGGGCGAAGTGCTACGCAGACATCCACAGGTCCTCATCGCCACCGATGACATGTACGAGCACATCATCTGGACGGACGAAGGCTTCAGTAACATCCTGTATCCCTGCCCGGACCTTTACGAGCGGACCATCGTGCTCAATGGCGTATCCAAGGCCTACGCCATGACCGGCTGGCGCATCGGCTATGCCGGAGGCCCGGCT
This sequence comes from Gammaproteobacteria bacterium, assembly GCA_049604295.1. Classification (GTDB taxonomy): domain Bacteria; phylum Pseudomonadota; class Gammaproteobacteria; order JACKNK01; family JACKNK01; genus JBMYTL01. Next base: position 107,228 of record JBMYTL010000002.1, on the reverse strand, counting down.
TCCCTGATCAGGAAGATGAAAATCATCCAGTCCCAGAGCACCTCCAACCCCTGCTCCATCGCCCAGGCGGCAGCCGCCGAGGCGCTCAATGGTGACCAGGGCTGCATTGCGCCCATGCTGGAGGCCTTCAAGCAGCGTCACGACTTCGTGCACCGCACGCTCAACGCCATGGATGGAGTCGAGGCCGTAGCGGCCGATGGCACCTTCTACAGCTTTCCCGGAGTGCAGGGAGTGATTGATCGTCTCGACGGTGTCAGCAACGACGTGCAACTCGGTGAGTTTCTCCTTGAGAAGGCCGGTGTTGCCGTCGTTCCGGGCTCGGCCTTCGGCACCGAGGGCTACTTCCGTCTGTCGTTCGCGACCAGCATGGATAACCTGGAGGCTGCCCTGAAGCGCATCGGTGAGGCCATCGCCCCCTGAGGACCCACTCCTGAACGTAAAAGAGTCAGAAATCCTGGCGCACGGTATTGACCGATCAGGGCTCTTTCCCTAACATGCCGCGCCTTCCCATTCCCCGGTAGCTCAGTTGGTAGAGCGGGTGACTGTTAATCACTAGGTCGGCGGTTCGAGCCCGTCCCGGGGAGCCAAATTCAGCAAAAAGGCCGACTCGAGGTTTCTCGAGTCGGCCTTTTTGCTTTGTGGACTCCGGGCCACATCCGGTGCACCCCATGGACAGGAATCGCACCTGCCCCCGGGCTACGCTTGGTCCGTGCCCGGGGAGAGGACCTGGGAATCACTCCTCGGGCGATGGATTGACCGAGTAATAGGCGGCCAGCGCCTTGATCTCCTCTTCCGTCAGTTGTTGGGCGATGAAACGCATGCGCCCGAAATGGTCGTTTTCACGATCTCCCTCGCGAAACGCGCTCATGGTGTCGACGAAATAGATCGGCTTCTGACCACGCAACACGGGCGACTCGTAGCCATAGCCGGAGCCTCCCTCGCCATGGCAGACATCGCACGACAGTAACAGGCGGCTCTTGTCGCCCTCGGTGGCCAGGGGCGGGACCGTGTCACGCTTGGGCTGAGGCTCGGGAGTCTGGGCCTCGTAGAAGGCGGCCAGATCGGCCATCTGCTCCGGGGTCAGTTTGCGTGCCCGCTTGTACATGGTGCGTTCATCGCGGACCTTGGACTTATAGTCCATGAGCTGCTTGAACTGGTAAGAGCGGGACTGGCCCGCGATGCTGGGCGTTTCGTCATCCTCGGCGATGCCCGTGTCACCGTGACACTTGGCGCAGCGATGCTCCTCCGCCAGGGCCTGCCCCTTCGCCGGGTCGCCTGAGGCGATCAGGCGCAGGGTGTGGTAGTTCCACTTGAATACCGGCGTTTCCGCCCAGGCCGAACCGGCCAGCAGGGTGAGAATCAATCCCGTCGTTATATGTCGTTTCATTATTCCGCCCCCCTCAGTGCGTGCCGGCATCGGCGGTTTTCATGGCGCCCACGTCGTGGGTTTCGCTGATCGTGACCATCTCCACCGCTGGCACCTTCACGGCGTCCTTGCCGAGCAACAGGTCAGCCAGGCCCTGGGAGAAGGAGCGGTAATGCAACTTGGCGGTGACCGTGATCTGCTTCACCTCGTCGGTGACGTTGAAGTAGTACTTGCCGTATTTGTAGCCCTTGGGCGGGATGGTGTTGACGTCCACGAAGCGAACGATCTCCCAGGGCAACATGGTGTCCTGGCCGTCCTTGTCCACGGCGTGGGCATTGAAGATCACCGCCTCCTTCGGCACCTCGTTGGCCTCGGTCAGGGTGCCATTGCGCAGCAGCTCGTTACCCTGATCGTCGGTGACGATCACCTCCAGCCAAACCTGACGCACCTCGGTAAGGCTGGTGGGCAGGTGATGACCCGCGCGCTCGTTGGTCACCTTCACCTTCAGCTGGTGCAGGTGGCCGGACTTCTGTTTCAGATACAGCTTGAGTGACGCGGCACCCTGGAGACGGGCGATGGCCTCCTTGACGTTGTTGTCGCGGCCCAGTTCCTCGGGGTTGTCGCTCTTGGCGTTGAGGGCCGCGGTAACCACCGCATTGCCACCCACGAAACCGTGCTTATGGACCACCTTGCGCCACTTGCCACCCAGTCCCGCGAAGCCTTCCAGGGACGGTTCGTTCAACTCGTGGGGCCGCTTCAGAGTGTCGGCCACCTTCTCGGCAATGGCCACCGGAACCATGTGGCAGTCCTGGCAGCGGATATCGTTCTGGGCATAGATAGAATACTTCCACTCATCGTAGGTACGCTCGATGGGGAAGTTGTTGCCCGGGTGGAAGATGTTGTGGCAGTTGCCGCAGAAATCCGAGCTGTCATGGTGCTCGGAATACTCGGTCTGGTGGTAGGGCGACTCGGCGTCCTTCAGCGTGGCGCGCTTCTTGTCCCCCGGCGACAATATGAAGGAGGCGTTGCCATGCTCCAGCACGGCGGTCTTTTGCAGGTTGGTGCCGGAGATGGTGTGACATACGTCGCAGGACACGCCCTGCTCCGCGATGGGCGGCGCGGTGAATTTGCCATGCAATCCCTCATCGGGGTGGAACTCCACCGTCTTGGTGGTGATGCCTATGGGCGTGTGGCAGGTGCCGCAGTGGTTGCGCATGTTCGGATCAGCCTTCTCGGCCAGCGCCCAAAGGGCCTGGAACACCGGATCCTTGAAGGCATTGGAATGCATGGAGCCGTTCCATCCCTCGTACTGCTGGGAGTGGCACTGACCGCAGATACGCGGGTCCGTCCAATCCTCGGGAGAAACATCCTTGTGCCCCTCGACTGATACATAAGAGGGAGCGAATCGACGCTCGTCTCCCAGCGCGCTTTCCCCGTCCGCGCCACCCGCGTGGGCCATGTTCACCAAGGCCACCAGACCAATCAGCAACGGTCCGATCAGCAACGGTCCAGTCAATAACGTCAGCACGCGTCCACGTGCTGGATAAGCTCGTCTCTCCCCCATGGGCCTGTCTCCGGTTGGGAGGGCCTTGTCACGCCGTCGGGGACAGCCTGATCCGCCCTTTGATTAGTTCTTATGCCGCCGAAATCCCGACCTGTCGGGTGGGAATTCGAGGGCAAGTATTCGGGTTTATGGAGACGAGCGTTACAACGTGCATCAATCGACCGGGGCAGGGATGCCCCGGATCATCGCGCCCATCCTCCCCTGGCCGCGATCATATGGAGACCGTTACACCCCGTTCGAACACGCTGCCGGGGCGGGCACCACTATCCCTGTACCTGTGCTTCCCAATCCGCCGCGCTACGGCCATCGAAGTCAACTATCGACTCATCCGCACCCCGTTCGCGCAACACCCGCAGCGCGCGTTCGTGGCCCTGCTTCGCGGCCCAGATCAGTGCGGTGAAACCCTGGGTCCTTTCGCGCTGGTCGATACGCGCGCCCGCATCGAGCAGTCTGACCATCACCTCAACATGGTCATTGGACGCCGCCAGCATGAGGGCCGTGTAGCCGCCCTTGTCCGTTGCATGGACATCCGCGCCAAACAGCAGCAGACGATCGACCGTTTCAAGGTGGCCATTGAGCGAGGCTTTCATCAGGGGTGTCCACCGGCAGGCATCCAACACGTCCGGCGATGCACCATCTGAAAGGAGCCTGTGCACGCGCTGGTGTTCGCCTCGCTCAGCGAGGGTCACCAGGCTCTCGACCGTCGGCGGACTTGACTCCGGCGCTCCACACCCAGCGGCCAGAGACACCAGAAGCAGCAGCGCGGGTGCGACGAAAACGCGATTGGTGAGCATGGAGCAAGTGTGCCTCCACACCCCGCCGGGGCACCATGCGCGATCTCAAAGCGCCCTCCTGCCGACGACCCGACCTACATACCCGCAAACAGGTCCAGCACCGCCTTGCGGATTTTCTTGTAAACCTCGTTCGCGTCGATATCCATCACCTGGTCGATGGACCACTTGTTGGTCTGATCTGATCCCATGATCGCCAGCACGCGGGTTCCCAGGAACTGGTTGAAGGAGTACGCCGGTCCGCCGTCTCCGAAGCCGAACTTGGCATACTCCTCCAGACGCTCATTGAGCGTGCCGATGAACCCCGCCCGATAGTCGCCTTCACCGAAGAGGTCTTTGGCATTGTCCTGCACGTGATCGGCGACGCGCTTGCCAAGGGCGTTCATGAACACCTCGCGATCTCCGTAACTGAGCCGGTCGAAAACCATGCGATCCACGATGGCGATCTCGAACGCCAGGAACTCGCAGATGATGGCGATACGCTGACCGTCCGAACGATACACGTAGTCCTCGCCATGCAGGTTGATGGCACGCTCAAGGCCGATGCGCCAGGCAATGAATGCCAGGGCACCCGCATTTTCCTCCAGGCCCTTCTGGCTGGTTTCGTTACGGTCGGACTCGTGCCAGCGGCTTTTGATTCGCAATGCCACGTCGGAAGATCTCGCGGTCGTTTCTCGGGTTGGGCGGCCGGATTATAAGGAGTGATGAAGGAGCATTCCCCGCCCCCAAACCGGGTAGAGCGCCCTCCCCCCGGCGTACTATCCCCGCCACCATGGGCACAACCACTGATTCGATGTTGGCTCCGGCCGACGAAGCGCTGCGCCAGACGGTGCAATTCAACTGTGATGTCGCGGACGCACGCGGCGGCGCCGACTTCACACTGTGCATTTACCTGCTCAAGATGCGCGAGTTCTATCGTTGGGAACAGGGCGAACCGGTCTCTGCACGCCTTCCCCGCGAAAGCGTCGGCAACTGGCTGAGTGAACGGGAAAGCTATCTCGAATCACTGGAAGACCGGGACTTCGCACCCATAACCCTCGATGGGCGACCGTTCGATGTCTTCGACACCGATGCCATCAATGAACACCTCGTCCCGCGCGGCCTGGTTTACAGCGGCGGCATGGGGCGCGGTGGGAAGCCCCATTTTTTCCTTGGCGAACTGGAACGACGGGAGCACCACGGGGAATTCACCCTGCTGATCTCCGCCCGTGAACTGGCGCGCGATCTGACATCCCCGCCCGCCATGGCCCAGAGGGACACCATTTTCGTCCGTCGTGAATCCCTGCGACGCATGCTTTGGGAGAAAGTGGACGGCTGGAACTGGAGCAAACCCAGGAACGCCATGTCCCGTGCCCTTGCGCAATACGACCTGGAGACCGACCTCGAGGGTTCTCTGGACCGGATGACCGAACAGCAGCTCGAGGCGATGGTCCTTCATGAAATCGGAGAGGTACGCGCCGGGGAACGGCTCGGCCCTGGCTGGGGGGAGATGATGCTGGACCTGCACCACAGTCGCGCCGAGCAGGTCAGTCGCGCGGTCCGCGACAACCTTGCGGACTGCATCAGCACCCTGCCCGCCATTCTCGATGCGGCCGACCCCGCCGGAATCCACTTCTTCATGGCTCACCTGACGCCCATGCGTACGACCTTGTTTCCCGCCCTGGAGGGTGCCTATGAAACCTGGATGGTCAGCGGTGACGATGCAGCGCTGCGCCGCTGCGCGGACGAAGGCGCGCAGCATTGGCTCACCCTGGCACGCGCGTTCATGGCCCAGCACCATGAACACGGGGCGGAGGCCCGCACGGCCATCGCGGATATGGCGGATGTGGCGGATAACCTGGTATTGCGCTGATTCCCCTTTCATTGATGTCAGTGGTTTGACGCCATGGAAGGGGCTCCGGAGAATCCGCGCTCCCTCATCGCCCGCGAAAGTCCATGAACCAGTCCACCCAGGTCGCGCCCTACGTCTTTGAAGAGCTGGCGCCAAACAGCTTCATCTTCCGTATACGCAATGCCATACCTGGTTGGATCTGCCAGGAGATGGTCAGCCGTTTCGAGAGCCGCCCCCAGGATCAGTACAAGGGCCGCGTGGGCCAGACCGCCAACGAGGACGACGCGGTCAAGAAGACCATGGACATCGCCATCAGCGGCAACAAGGACTGGGCCGATGTGGACAGCATCCTGCACCGTTCCCTGGGCCTTGCGATCCGCGAGTTCCGCGAGCGCTTCCCCTACTTCAAGGGGCCGTTCAAGGACATCGGCTACAACATGCAGCGCTACCAACCCGGCGAGTACTACCACTGGCATATCGACGGGGGAAGCCACGACTTCGCCAACCGCCAGCTTGTCGCGCTGTGGTATCTGAACGACGTACCCGGCCCCGGCGGTGCGACCCAGTTCCGCTTCCAGGATGTCTCCGTTCAACCCGAGGAGGGCACCCTGGTCCTGTTCCCGCCCTTCTGGACCCACGAACATCGCGCTGAGACCATCCAGGACGGCGTCAAATACATCGCCACCACCTGGGTGGCATTCGCCTGATCACGTGCCCGGTCCAATCCACGGACCCCCACTAGGAGACCCCCATGGCGGGCAGCATCCTGCAACTCGAAGAATCCAAGCTCACCGGCATGAAACAGGACGGCGAGCGCATCACCCTGGAATTCCGTCCGGCAATCATCGTCAAGTCGGAGGGCATGCCCGGTGTCGATCAGAGCACGGTGTGGGCCGTGGACACCGACCTGATCTTCGTTGATGAAGCGGAGTGGCATGACGACAGCCCGCCCCCGCTGCCCATGCAGGTGAACGGCGGCAGCATCGAGGTCAATGGCCTGACCTATCTCGATACCCTGCCCATGCCCCTGGACCTCCCCGGTCACATCGAGTTGGAACTTTCGGCCGAGACAGGGACTTTCGTCGTTCGCGGTGGGCACTTCACGATCAATCCCATGTGGCCGGGCAAGTACCTGTGCCACCGCGGTTGAAGCACCGGCTCATCCCGCCCACCGGAGAACCCTGACCATGATGGTGAAACTGCATAACGTGCTCAGCACTGCCGAACTCGACTGGGTGCGCGACTTCATAGCCGATGCCCCGTTTCAGGACGGCAAGCTCAGCGCGGGCACCCTGGCCCGGGACATCAAGGACAATCAGGAACTCAACCTCGGCGGTGCCAAGAACGTCGAGCACCTGCTACGCCTCTACATGACGGCCTATGGCCGTCACCGGGGCTTTCACAATGCCGCCCTGCCCCAGCGGGTTTCGGATCCGATCTTCGCGCGCTACGACGGCGGTCAGACCTACGGCGACCACGTGGACGACGCCATCATGGGAGGGCGTGGCGCCCCACGCTTCCGCTGTGACGTGGCCACGACCCTGTTTCTCAGCGAGCCGGACGAATACGAGGGCGGCGAGCTCACGGTAACCACCCCCTTCGGCCGCCAGACCGTGAAGATGAAGGCAGGTGATGCCGTGGTCTACCCGGCATCGAGCCTGCACCAAGTTGCACCGGTCACCTCCGGCACCCGCGTGGTGGCGGTTGCCTGGATTCAGAGCATGGTCCGCTCGGCTGAGCGGCGCGAACTGCTGCGGGAGCTGGATGAGGCTCGTACCACTCTCATCGACACCGAGGCCGATCGCGAGGCCGTGGAGCAGATCAACCACAGCTACGAAAACCTGATGCGCATGTGGGCCGAAGTCTGAGGACAAACGCCAGATCCATCCCGGGATCGACAACGAAGGACCCAGATGCCCCCCCCTGAGGGCCCCTATTTTCGGTCATCCCTCCAGACCGAATCGTTGCCCCCCGCGCCAGACAGACAAGGCGCCCTTAACCGACGGGTGCTTTTCATGGACTCTCCACTCACGCAGAGTATGAGGCCGTATCCCCGTTCCCAGGCTCCTGGCTCCTGGCATCGGGTAACAGCACGGATCACATCTGAAGGAGACCAGACCATGAGAAGGCGTCCACTGACTCGATACTTCCTGACATTCGCTTTGCTGTTGATCGCGATGTCATTGAGCGGGTGTGGCGAGAGTGCACCATCAGTCCGAGACAGAATCGTCGGCACCTGGGGCTACGCTCTGAAATACGAGCCGGATCAGAGCACCGTATTTGACGCGTCCGGAACCCAAACCTACGCTGCGGACGATAGTTTGCACGGCACGGCCGAAGCGACGTTGACACTCATCGATGCCGAGGAACAGCGTGTGTTGCGGTTCAATCTCGTCTATCGCGGCACGTGGCAGGTGCAAGCCGAGGGCACGGAGCTGGGGGAGGTCATTGAAGATCAGGAATGGCTGCCCATGGATGAGCGGACCCGGGAAATTCTCAAGCAGGACCCCGAACTCGCCCGCTCATTCACGGACAATGAACCTGAGACATCCACCTCGAAAATTCTGTTGCTGACCGACAGTGTTATGGAACTCGAGGATAAGGAAGACCCGGACTTTCGTGTACTCCATGAGCGCAAGGGCTGAGGCTGCTGCCCCGTGGACGAAGGGGTCCATGGGCGAACGAACCTTCACACTTCAAACTTCCCCCGTCTTACTTCATAGTCCCGCGCTTCCCAGATAACCCACTTCCCTGCGACGGCCGCGGGTACGGTGCCGAGAAAACCCTCGTGAAGTTCACCCCCGAACAATTCCGCGACTGGAAGCACAAGAAAGTCACCCTCCTGGGCATGTCCGGCGTGGGTAAGACCTACCTGTCCACCATGCTGCGCAACCACGACTGGTTCCACTATTCAGGTGATTACCGGATCGGTACCCGCTACCTGGACGAACCGATCGTGGACATCGTCAAACAGCAGGCCATGCAGGTGCCCTTCCTGAAAGACCTGCTGCGCCGCGACTGGATCAAGATCAAGAACAACATCAAGGTGCACGACCTCGGCCCCGTGCTGAGTTTCGTGGGTAAGCTGGGCAATCCGGAACTCGGTGGCACCCCTCTCGAACAATTCCAGCGCCACCAGGCGATGTATCGACAGGCCGAGATCGCGGCCATGCGCGACGTGCCCGCGTTCGTTCGCAAGGGACGGGAGGTCTATGGCTACCCACACTTCGTCAATGACGTGGGCGGCTCGGTGTGCGAGTTGGATGAACCCGGCATCATCGAACTGCTGGCCGAGAACACCCTCATGCTTTACATCCAGACCACGGACAAAGCCGAGGAGCAGAAGCTGATCGAACGGGCACAGAGCGACCCCAAGCCGCTCTACTACCGTCCGGAGTTTCTGCTGGAAAACCTGGCGGTATACCTCGAGGAACATAGCCTGGAATATGCCGCGGAGATGGACCCGGATGCCTTCACGCGTTGGGTATTCCCACGCCTGTTCCACTCCCGGATCCCCCGCTACGAGGCCATCGCCGGGCCCCACGGCTACACCGTTACCAGCCAGGAGGCCGCGCAGGTTCGAGATGAGCAGGATTTCCTCGCACTTCTGGAAACCGCCATCGCACGCAAGCAGTAATGCCCCTCGTTGCTCACAACGCCCTGCCCTCCTTTCAGCGGCTGCGCGCCGAGGGTCAGACCGTGCTGGATCCCGGCCGGGCAAGCCACCAGGACATCCGTGAACTCCATATCGGGCTGCTCAACATGATGCCCGACGCAGCCCTTGCAGCCACCGAGCGGCAATTCTTCCGTCTGGTCGGCGAAAGCAATCCCATCGCCCAGTTCTATGTCCACCCGTTCAGTCTGGATGAACTGCCGCGCGGTCATAAGGCACGCACCCATATCAACGCCTTCTATGAAAGCTTCGATCAGGTGCGTGAAGCCGGACTCGATGCCCTGATCATCACCGGTGCCAACGTGGTTGGCCCCAGGCTCTCAGAGCAGCCGTTCTGGGAGCCGCTTAAGGAAGTCGTCGCCTGGGCGGAATCGAATATCACCTCGACCCTGTGTTCCTGCCTCGCGACCCATGCGGTGCTGGAGATGAAACATGGACAGCAGCGCCGCCCCCAGCCGCAGAAACGCTGGGGCGTCTTCAACCATTGTGTCGTCGACAAGCATCATCCCCTGGTCAACGACGTAAACACCCGCTTCGACGTACCGCACTCGCGCTGGAACGATGTCGGCAGAGATCAGTTCGACGCGGCGGGGTTGCGCGTTTTGGTTGAATCTGAGGCTGTGGGTGTCCACCTCGCCACCAGCGCGGATGGTTTCCGGTTCGTGTTCTCCCAGGGCCACCCCGAGTACGACACCATCTCCCTGCTCAAGGAATACAAGCGCGAGGTCATGCGCTTTGCTCGCGGTGAAAGTGCCGAATTTCCGCCGTTTCCAAATCATTACCTGGACGAATTCAGCAAAGCCGTCTGCAACGAGTACCGGTTCGACCTTGAGCAGGCGCGCAAGAGCACCGCGCCGATCCCCGAGTTCCCGGAACACCTGCTGATTCCCCGTCTGCATAACACGTGGCACGACACCGCCGAATCCGTCGTCGGTAATTGGATCGGACTCGTATACCAGGTGACCCACGCCGACCGTCACCTGCCGTTCATGGACGGTGTCGACCCCGCCAATCCGCTCGCTCTCGCCAAGACCTGAGCGCTGCATCTGAACCCGGTCTCCTATTTGGTCGGCCAAACCGGCGACCTCCGCGTACGTCGGTGATCTCTGCCCCCACTATGCTGAAGGGTGCGCGGGCAGTGCTTCCCAGGTATGCCCAAACGACACATCCGCTTGGGGAAAAACGCCCGAACCGCATCCGTTCTATCTCCAAAGGGATATCTGCTACTATCCCCTACCATAAATAGAAACCATGGGCACATAAGACTCATGGCCGACTATTCATCACCACTTTGGAGATCACACCATGACCCCCTCGACCTCCCATACCCCACTGGTCTCAGCGGCCAGCGCCGCACGCCTTCTCGGTCTGACCCGTCGCGCCGTGCAAGCCCAGATTCAAGCAGGCACCCTGCCTACCTTCGAAGGCCAGGTACGTATCAGCGATCTTGAGACCGTTTTCCCCGCCTTTGCCCATCAATCGGACAGCCAACTCGAGCAATGCGAACGTGCCAAGGCGAGTGCGCGTCCCAACCTTGCAACCGGTGAGACGTTGACCGAGGAACAGCGCCTTCAGCGGGAGATCACCCGGCTGCGCCATGAGAACAATGAACTCGAACATCGCCTGGTCGCGGCTACGGCAAGCAGCGAACGCCGGGGTCAGATCATCGGCGAACTGCGCGGCAAGCTTGAGGAACTGCAAACCCGGTGCACCCGGCGCGAGGCGGAAATACTGGGCACGCTGACCAACTGGCTGATTGCTCAATCGGCTGAACGTCAGCGCTGATCCGGCTCAAACTCCCCCCTCTCCACACCGGGGCGGCCGTACACACCACCGCCGCGCGCCGGTATCGATGCCACCATCACGCCGTCGCTGCGGCGTCCGTCCCACCGGGCCCGGTTTCCAGCAGTTTCAGAAGCTCGGGAAAGGACGCAGGCGGCACAAAGTGCATGACCTCCGGACCCTCTGGATCATGGATGATGACCAGCCCCTTATCCGGGTAGGTCCAGAGCGTGACACCGTTCTCGCCACGCTCCGAACGGCTCGAGGGTTTGCCGAAACGCTGCTCCAACATGGCGGTTTCCAGCTTCTTCGTCGCGGGAACAAACATCAGCCGATCTAGGACCACCGTGCCCAGGGCCTGGGAATCGACGGCCTGTAGCTCCTGTTTGATCGACAGGCTGGGCTGCGGTTTACGGTCGGTAGCGCGACTGGCATAGAGCTCGGCGGTGTCCGCATCCACGTCCAGCGGGGCGACCAAACGCCCCTCGATACCGCCAAAGCTCAACTTGCCGGCAAAGGCTTCCACCTCGTTCCGTCCGTCACGAAAGCTGAATACGGCCTTCTCAAGCACCCGCCCCCAGCGCTTCTCCGCTTCCGCAACCGTGGTCCGTCCCAGGCTGACACCCAGTGCATCAAGTTGGTCCGGGCTGGGCGCGCTGATCACCCATGGCGGTAACTTCAGACCCGGTGGGCGCTCATTGAGGTCAGAGCAGGCAACCGACAGCAACGCGGCCAGAACAACCGGGACGACGCGGGATAGACGCGGCTTCACGAGCATTCAGATGTACTTCACTTCCAGAATTTCAAAGCTCCGCGTACCGCCCGGCGCCTGTACATCCGCGACATCGCCCTCCTCCTTGCCAACCAGGGCCCGCGCGAAGGGTGAATTGACGGAGATACGGTTCTGCTTGATGTCCGCCTCGTCGTCACCAACGATCTGGTAGGTCACCTCATCACCGGTATCCTCATCGGCGAGCACGACGGTCACACCGAAGACGACCTTTCCGGATTTCGGCAGAGTGGTGACATCGATGACCTGAGCATGCGACAGCTTGCCCTCGATATCCTTGATGCGCCCCTCACAGAAGCTCTGCTTCTCGCGGGCAGCGTGGTACTCGGCGTTTTCTTTCAGGTCACCGTGTTCGCGCGCCACGGCGATGGCCTCGATGATGGCGGGACGCTCGACGGTCTTGAGCTGACGTAGCTCGACGCGCAGTGCTTCCGCGCCGCGTGCGGTCATGGGTACCTTGTTCATGAATGGATCTCGTGCAATGAGCGGACGATCGCGGATTCGGGATTCTTCAGGGCAAGGCAGATGGCCTTGCCGCCCGCGATGGTCGTGGTGTAGCTGACCTTGTTATACAGGGCGTCGCGGCGGATACGATAGGAATCGGCGATTGCCTGCTTGCCCTCCGTGGTATTGATGATCAACTCAATCTGACCGTTCTTGATCATATCCACGATGTGCGGCCGCCCCTCGGTGACCTTGTTGACGGCCTCCACCGGGATTCCGGCCTCCTCGATGGCTCGCGCGGTACCGCGCGTGGCAACCACTTTGAAACCGACTTCAACCAGATCGCGGGCGATCTCCACGGCCGCTGAACGATCCTGTTGGCGCACGCTGACCAGGGCCGTACCCGACCGCGGCAACGCGCCACCCGCGGCAAGTTCAGCCTTGCCGAAGGCCTCGGCGAAGGTCTCGCCCACGCCCATAACCTCACCGGTCGATTTCATCTCCGGACCCAGGAGAGGATCGACGCCCGGGAACTTGATGAACGGGAACACCGATTCCTTGACGCAGTAATAAGTCGGAATCACTTCCTTGGTCACGCCCTGCTCCTCCAGCGTCTGTCCTGCCATGCAGCGCGCGGCCACCTTGGCAAGCGGAACCCCGGAAGCCTTGGATACGAACGGCACCGTGCGCGAGGCGCGCGGGTTGACCTCCAGAACGTAGATCTCGTCACCCTTGATCGCGAACTGTGTGTTCATCAGGCCGATGACATTGAGCGCACGGGCCATCTTGCGAACCTGCTCGCGCAGGGCGTCCTCGACCCCTCTGCTGAGACTGTAAGGAGGCAGTGAGCAAGCGGAATCTCCGGAGTGGACCCCGGCTTCTTCGATGTGCTCCATGATGCCACCGATCAAAACGTTGCCGTCCTTGTCACATATGGCGTCCACGTCGACTTCGATGGCGTCATTGAGGAACCGATCAAGCAGTACCGGAGACTCGTTGGAGACCTTGACCGCCTCGTTCATGTAACGACGCAGGTCTTCCTCGTTGTGCACGATCTCCATGGCTCGGCCACCAAGGACGTAGGACGGGCGCACCACCAACGGGTAGCCGACTTCCTCCGCCAGGGAGACAGCCTCCTCCTCCGCCCGCGCCGTACGGTTCTCGGGCTGCCGCAGTCCCAGTTCCTGCAGCATTTTCTGGAAACGCTCGCGATCCTCCGCCAGGTCGATGGAATCCGGGGTGGTACCGATGATGGGCACCCCATTGGCTTCAAGAGCGCGGGCGAGCTTGAGCGGTGTCTGCCCCCCGTATTGCACGATCACGCCCTTCGGCTTCTCCTTGTCGACGATCTCGAGCACATCCTCGAGGGTTAGCGGCTCGAAGTAGAGCCGGTCCGAGGTGTCGTAGTCCGTGGAGACCGTCTCCGGATTGCAGTTGACCATGATGGTCTCGTAGCCATCCTCGCGCATACACAGGGCGGCGTGGACGCAGCAATAGTCGAACTCGATCCCCTGCCCGATGCGGTTGGGCCCACCACCGAGCACCATGATCTTTTCGCGCCCACTGGGATCGGACTCGCATTCCTCGTCGTAGCAGGAATACATGTACGCGGTACTGGATGCGAACTCGGCGGCGCAGGTATCCACCCGCTTGAAGACCGGACGCACACCGGTCTCAACGCGTTTCTCGCGCACCTTGCGATCGGTGGTATCGAGCAGCAGGGCAAGGCGGCGGTCTGAAAAACCCTTGCGCTTGAGACGCCGCAGAAGAGCCGTATCCAGGTCATCCAGGGCCGTGCCACGAAGGCCCTCCTCAAGCTCCACGATCTCCTGGATCTGCACCAGGAACCAGGGATCGATCTTGGTCAGTTCATGAACCTGTTCGAGGTTCATGCCATGACGGAAGGCATCCGCGAGGTAGAGGATGCGCTCGGCCCCCGCCTGTTGAAGTTCCATCTTGATCTTGTCCATCCCCTCATCAGTATCCCGCGGCACACGCTCGTCGAAACCGTCGATCCCGGTCTCGAGGCCCCGTAAGGCCTTCTGCATCGACTCCTGGAAGCAGCGTCCCATGGCCATGACCTCGCCCACGGATTTCATCTGGGTGGTCAGACGCGCATCGGCACGGGGGAATTTCTCGAACGCGAACCGTGGGATCTTGGTGACCACGTAGTCGATGGTCGGCTCGAACGAGGCGGGGGTTGCGCCACCGGTGATCTCATTCTGAAGTTCATCCAGGGTGTACCCGACGGCCAACTTGGCGGCGACCTTGGCGATGGGAAAGCCGGTGGCCTTTGAGGCCAGCGCGGAAGAGCGTGACACGCGCGGGTTCATCTCGATGATGATCATTCGACCGTCATCAGGATTGATGGAGAACTGCACGTTGGAGCCACCGGTATCGACGCCGATCTTGCGCAACACGGCGATCGAGGCATCGCGCATGATCTGGTATTCCTTGTCCGTCAGGGTCTGCGCCGGCGCCACGGTGATGGAATCGCCGGTGTGGATACCCATGGGGTCCAGGTTCTCGATGGAGCAGATGATGATGCAGTTGTCCTTGCTGTCGCGGACCACCTCCATCTCGTATTCCTTCCAGCCCAGAGCTGATTCCTCAAGCAGCACCTCGGTGGTTGGAGAGGCATCAAGGCCGCGGCGGACGATCTCCTCGAACTCCTCGCGGTTGTAGGCGATGCCGCCACCGCTGCCCCCCAGGGTGAAGGACGGGCGAATGATGGTGGGGAACCCGATCAGGGCCTGGGCCTGGTTCGCCTCCTCCATGGAATGGGCAATCATCGAGCGCGCGGACGACAGACCGATCTCATCCATGGCCTTACGGAAGCGCTCCCGATCCTCGGCCATGTCGATGGCATCCCGGGAGGCCCCGATCATCTCGACGCCGTAGTTCTCAAGTACCCCCTCGCGGGCCAGATCCAGGGCGCAGTTGAGCGCTGTTTGGCCGCCCATGGTGGGCAGAAGGGCATCGGGGCGCTCTTTTTCGATGATACGTTCGATGACACGCCAGTCGATGGGCTCGATATAGACCACGTCCGCCGTGTTGGGGTCGGTCATGATGGTGGCAGGGTTGGAATTGACCAGCACCACCTTGTACCCCTCTTCGCGCAAGGCCTTGCAGGCCTGGGCTCCGGAGTAATCGAACTCACACGCCTGACCGATGACGATGGGGCCGGCACCGATGATCAGGATGGTCTGGATGTCTGTTCTTTTCGGCATGAGAGCGGTTCTTGATTCAGCGGGTTCGCGCGCGGGACGAGGCGGTCATGAAGGGACGATGGAACAGACGCTCAGGCCTGCGCTTCCATGAGCTCGACGAAATGGTCGAACAACGGCCCGATATCGTGGGGCCCGGGGCTTGCCTCGGGATGCCCCTGGAAGCTGAAGGCCGGCTTGTCGGTGCGATGCACACCTTGCAGCGAACCGTCGAACAGGGATTTGTGGGTGGCAGCAAGGTTACCGGGCAGAGACTGCTCATCCACGGCGAAACCATGGTTCTGACTGGTGATCATGACGCGTCCGTTCTCCAGGTCCTGCACCGGGTGGTTGGCGCCGTGATGGCCAAATTTCATCTTCACCGTTCCGGCACCACTGGCCAGGGACAGGAGCTGATGCCCCAGACAGATGCCAAAGGTGGGCACACCCGCATCAACAATCTCCCTGATCGCCTCGATCGCGTAATCGCAGGGTTCCGGGTCGCCCGGGCCATTGGACAGGAAAACACCATGGGGATTGCGGGCCAGCACCTCGTCGGCGGGGGTCTCCGCCGGGACGACAATAAGATCGCATCCCCGATCGGCCAACATGCGCAGAATGTTGCGCTTGACGCCGAAATCGTAGGCTACAACGCGGAAGCGGCCGTCCTCACGGACCGGATGAGCCTCGCCCTCGTTCTCGCCACTGAGACTCCAGGTGCCCTCATTCCATGCGTACTCAGAGGCGGTGGTCACCACCTTCGCGAGGTCCATGCCCTTGAGGCCCGGAAATTCCCGCGCGGCTGCCAGTGCGTCGGCCTCATCCACATTCCCGGCCATAAGGCATCCGTTCTGGGCACCTTTCTCACGCAGGATCCGCGTCAGCTTGCGGGTATCGATACCGGCGATTGCGACCACGCCCCGGCGTTTCAGGTAAACATCGAGGGATTCCGTGGCGCGCCAGTTGGAGGCGAGCAGAGGCAGGTCACGGATGACCAGTCCCGCTGAGACTATTTCGGCTGCCTCCTCGTCCAGTTCCGTGGTGCCGGTGTTTCCGATATGCGGATAGGTCAGGGTAACGATCTGCCGGGCGTAGGAAGGATCGGTCAGGATCTCCTGGTACCCCGTCATGGAGGTGTTGAACACCACCTCACCCACGGACCGGCCTTCGGCACCGATGGATTCACCCCGGAAAACGGTCCCGTCCTCCAGAACAAGTATGGCGGGCACCCCATTGGCGTCGGACACTTCGTAACCCCCGGACATGCAAAACGGGCTGAACCCCTTTGGAGCCCATCCCGTTTCGAGAAGAAAAATGCACTGCTGCGTCGGCGGCGCAGTTTAAGCGATGCCGCGGTGCAGCGTCCAACGGCTGTGAGGATTTATTACGATAAATTGACTGTACGTTCCGGGCCCACCCGCAGCGCACGATGACCGTTCAACGCAGGCCGAGTACATCCTGCATGTCGTAGAGGCCCGCATCCCGCGACGTGCACCAAAGGGCCGCCCGGACCGCGCCGGAGGCGAAGGTTAGCCGGGAGCTGGCTTTGTGGGTGATCTCCACGCGCTCGCCGGAACCCACGTACATCACGGTGTGCTCACCGACGATATCCCCCGCGCGAATGGTCTCGAACCCAATTGTCTGGCGGTCACGCACCCCGGTCACGCCCTCCCTTCCATACACGGCGCATTCGCCCAGATCACGACCGAGGGCATCGGCAACCACCTCGCCCAAGCGCAGAGCGGTGCCGGAGGGGGCATCGATCTTGTTGCGGTGATGGGCCTCGACGATCTCGATGTCCACGCTGTCCCCAAGGGCTTTGGCGGCCATTTCGGCGAGCTTGAAACACAGGTTCACCCCGATGGACATGTTGGGGGCGAAGACCGAGGCCCGCTGCCCGGCCACCCGCGATATCGCGGCTTTCTGTTCATCGTCCAGGCCGGTGGTCCCGATCACCATGTGCTTGCCTGCCTGCTCACACACGGAACAATGGTGTGCCGTAGCGGCGGGAATGGTGAAGTCGATCACCACATCGAAGTCATCCACAACCTTGGCCAGATCATCCACAAGTACCACACCCTTGCGCCCCACGCCGGCCACCTCTCCGGCATCGGCCCCAAGAAGCGAACTGCCGGGCGCTTCAGTGGCGGCGGTCAATTCCGCCCCCTCCACTTCTTCAATGGCCTGGATCAGGGTGCGGCCCATGCGCCCACCGGCGCCGACGATTGCGATTCGGGTCATCTGAGAACTACTCGGGTTTCGGTGCTTGTCTGGATTGAACCACGGAGGCGCTGACGCTGAGGACGCGGAGACGAGAAACGCTTCCCTTCACGACCTCTCTGCGTCCTCAGCGCCTTTGCGGTTCAAGTTAATCCGGTCAGTTATCCGGTCAGGTCGTCTATGAAGCCCTTGACCTTATCCAACCAGGAACTGGCCTGGGGACTGTGTCGGTCGTGATTCTCGCCCAGACTGTCGCCGAACTGCTCCAGAAGCTCACGTTGCCTGGGGGTGAGTTTGACCGGGGTCTCAACGATCACGCGGCACAGAAGGTCGCCCGCCGTCGAACTGCGCACGGATTTCACTCCCTTGCCCCGCAGGCGGAACAGCTTGGAGGTCTGGGTGCCTTCCGGGACCTTGAGCATCGCCTTCCCACCAAGGGTCGGCACCTCCAACTCTCCACCCAGCGCCGCATTGACGACGCTGATCGGAACCTCGCAATACAGATCATCTCCATCACGCACGAAGATGGGATGTTCCCGCACGTGCACCTGGACGTAGAGGTCACCGGGTGGCGCACCCAGTTCACCCAACTCGCCCTCGCCCGATAGGCGGATCCGGTCACCGGTATCCACCCCGGCCGGGATCTTGACTGAGAGGTTCTTGTTCTCCTGAACCCGCCCCTGCCCACGACACGACGGGCAGGGCTCCTCGATCACCTTGCCCTTGCCATGACAAGACGGGCAGGTCTGCTGGATGGAGAAGAAACCCTGGGACATGCGTACCTGTCCCGCACCCTGACAGGTCGAACAGGTCTTGGGCTGGGTACCTGCCTTGGCGCCGCTACCATCACAGGGTTCGCAATGCTTCCAATTGGGGATCTGGATCTTGACCTCCGTTCCATTGACGGCCTCCTCCAGATCAAGCTCCAGGTTGTACTGGAGATCCGCACCCCGCTGTGGACCCCGGCGCCCTCCCCCGCGACCGCCACCGAAGATGTCGCCGAATACGTCGCCGAAGATATCCCCGAAATCGGCGCCACCCCGGCCCCCACCCATACCCGCGCTCGGGTCAACCCCGGCGTGACCGAACTGGTCGTACGCGGCACGCTTCTGCGCATCACCCAACACCTCATAGGCTTCCTTGGCTTCCTTGAAACTGGCCTCGGCCGCCGCGTCACCCGGATTGCGGTCCGGGTGATACTTCATGGCTATGCGGCGATAGGCCTTTTTCAGATCACCGTCGCTGACGTTCTTCTCAACGCCGAGGACTTCGTAATAGTCGCGTTTGCTCATGTGAATATGTCGTAGGAGCGCCTTTCCAGGCGCGAATGGGCCGCGAACGACCTTGACGATGGACGCGGACCGGTTGTGTTCGCGCCTGAAACGCCGCTCCTACAGCGAGCCTTGATCGGGTTGTGGAAAAGCAAAAAAACGTGCAGGTGCCTGCGCACCTGCACGTTCCTGGAGTTGAAAGTCTAAGCGCAAGGGGCCTCCCACTTACAACTCACTTCTTGTCGTCGACTTCCTCGAACTCGGCATCGACCACGTCGTCGTCCTTGGCGGACTGGCCACCGGAGGCACCACCGGCTCCGGAACCGGCTCCGGGCGCGGCACCTTCGGCGCCACCCTGCTGGCCGTAGAGCTTCTCGGCCATCTTGCCCGACGCCTCGGCCAGGGCCTGGGTCTTGGCTTCGATCGCCTCCTTGTCGGAACCTTTCATGGCCTCCTCGAGATCGGCGATAGCGGCCTCGATGGGCTTCTTCTCGTCCTCGGCCAGCTTGTCGCCCAGCTCATCCATGGACTTCTTGGTGGCGTGGATCATGCCGTCGGCGCTGTTGCGGGCGTCAACCAGTTCACGCAGCTTCTTGTCCTCCTCGGCATGAGCCTCGGCGTCGTTGACCATCTTGTCGATCTCGTCATCGGAGAGCCCGGAACTGGCCTTGATTACGATGGACTGCTCCTTGCCCGTGCCCTTGTCCTTGGCGGACACGTGCAGGATGCCGTTTGCGTCAATGTCAAAGGTGACCTCGATCTGCGGAACACCGCGCGGGGCCGGCGGAATATCCTGCAGGTCAAACTTGCCCAGGGATTTGTTGGCCGATGCCATCTCACGCTCGCCCTGAAGGACATGCACGGTCACCGCGTGCTGGTTGTCCTCGGCGGTGGAGAACACCTGGTTGGCCTTGGTCGGGACGGTGGTGTTCTTATCGATGAGCTTGGTCATGACGCCACCCAGGGTCTCGATACCCAGGGACAGCGGGGTCACATCCAGCAGCAGAACGTCTTTGACATCGCCACCGAGCACACCACCCTGGATGGCGGCGCCCATGGCAACGGCCTCGTCGGGGTTCACGTCACGACGCGGCTCCTTGCCGAAGAAGTCCTTCACGGCCTCGCCCACCTTGGGCATGCGGGTCTGACCGCCAACCAGGATCACGTCATCCACTTCGGAGGTGGACAGCCCGGCGTCGGACAGCGCCGTTTTGCACGGCCCCATGGTGCGGGAGATCAGGTCATCGACCAGGGACTCCAGCTTGGCGCGGGAAACCTTGATGTTCAGGTGCTTGGGCCCGGACGCATCAGCGGTGATGTAGGGCAGGTTGACCTCGGTGGATGTGCTGGAGGACAGCTCGATCTTGGCCTTCTCCGCGGCTTCCTTGAGGCGCTGCATGGCCAGGGGGTCACCGCGCAGATCCATGCCGTTGTCCTTCTTGAACTCGTCGGCCAGGTAGTCGATGAGGCGCTTGTCGAAGTCCTCACCACCCAGGAAGGTGTCGCCGTTGGTGGACAACACCTCGAACTGCATCTCGCCGTCGATGTCGGCGATCTCGATGATGGACACGTCGAAGGTGCCACCACCCAGGTCGTAGACGGCGATCTTGCGGTCACCACCCGAGCGTTTGTCCATGCCGTAAGCCAGGGCCGCGGCAGTGGGCTCGTTGATGATGCGTTTGACGTCCAGGCCGGCGATACGGCCGGCGTCCTTGGTAGCCTGACGCTGGGAGTCGTTGAAGTAGGCCGGAACGGTGATAACCGCTTCCGTAACGGCTTCACCCAGGTAGTCTTCCGCCGTCTTCTTCATTTTCTGAAGCACCCGCGCGGAGACCTCGGGGGCGGCCATCTTGTTGCCTTTCACTTCAACCCAGGCATCACCGTTGTCCGCCTTGACGATCTTGTAGGGCACCAGGTTGATGTCCTTTTGTACCGCGTCTTCTTCGAAACGACGGCCGATCAGACGCTTGACGGCGAACAAGGTGTTCTCCGGATTGGTTACCGCCTGGCGCTTGGCGGGCTGGCCGACCAGAACCTCGTCATCGGCCGTGAAGGCCACGATGGAGGGGGTGGTGCGATCACCCTCGGCGTTTTCGATGACCTTGACGTCTTTGCCCTCGAGGACGGCCACACAGGAGTTGGTGGTACCGAGGTCGATGCCGATGATTTTGCCCATGATTTGAGACTCCAAAAATACTGTCTGTGATTCGTTCACGACGACGCGTTGAGGGCATCGCCTTGCGGTTGTTTGCGTAGATGGGGATGGATGGCGCCCCCTTCAAGGGTCGGGGCGAGCGGAGGCGCGCGATCCCGTTCAGGCCTCTTTCGACACCATCACCATGGCCGGGCGAACCAGCCGGTCATTAAGCGTGTAGCCCTTCTGGATCACCGTGATCACGGTGTTGGGCTCGTGTTCGGCCGAGGGCTGCATGGCCATGGCCTCGTGCAACTCGGGGTTGAACTTCTCACCCATGGGGTTTACCTCGGCGATGCCGTGCTTCTCGAACGCCTGGCCCAGCATCTTGAGGGTCAACTCCGTGCCCTCGATCAGCTTGGCCATGTCGGCCTCACCCCCTTCATTTGCCGCGTTGAGCCCCATCTCGAGGCTGTCCTTCACGGCCAACAGTTCCTTGGTGAACTTTTCCACCGCGAACTTGTGCGCGTTCTCCACGTCGCGCTGGGCGCGCCGACGCAGGTTTTCCATCTCGGCCTGGGCACGTACGAAGGCATCCCAATGCTCGGCGGCCTTGGCCTCCGCCGCGGCCAGTTGCTCTTCGATCGAGACTGCACTTTCAGCCCCTTCTCCGGTCACCTCGGCACTGTCTTCCGCGCCCGTGGATGCATCGGTGGTCGGCTGATCCTCGTCTTCGGCAAGCTTGTCGCGCTTGTCCTGATCGGACATCGGGGTTACTCCAAAATCGTTTAAATACAAGACACTGCGCCCCCGTCAGCACTGCAACGGGAAGCACGGTAAATGAATCGACGGGGGGGATGTGGGGGCTAATGCCGCGAGTTCAAGGCCGAGGTCAGCAATTTTGCGGTCAGATCGACGATCGGAATAACGTGGTCATAGGCCATACGCGTGGGGCCTATGACGCCGAGCACACCGACAATACGTCCCCCGGCGGTGTACGGCGCCGTCACCAGGCTCATCTCGTTGAATCCCTCGTAGCCTGCTTCCTCACCGATGTAGATCTGGACGCCCTGACCATCGATGCAACGATCAAGCAAATGCAGGATTTCCTGCTTTTCCTGGAAGGCATCAAACAAGCGCCGCAAGTGCGAGACATCGGCCAGCTCGGTGAAGTCCATCAGATTGGTCTGGCCTGAAAGCACGAAGTCCTCGGAATCCTGACGTTTCGCCAGGGCCTGCTCCGCCATGCGAACCGCCGAGTCCACCGCCTGATCGAGATCATGGCGCGCCTGCTCGATATCCGCGGCGAGCGTGCGGCGCATTTCGCCCAGCGGCTTACCCGCGAACCGGTTGGTCAGATAATTGGACGCACGCTCAAGCTCCGCGGCAGAGTAATTGCGCTCAGTCTGAATCACGCGGTTCTCGACCTCAGCGTCATTGACGACGAGGATCACCAACACCCGGTTATCCGACAGCCCGAGGAACTCGATGCGTCGGAGGCTGGCCACGTCCCCATGGGGCAAGGTGACGATACCGGCGAGGCGGGTGAGATCGGCAAGAGCCGATGAGGTGCTGTTCACCAGGGTCGCGGTGTCACCTGACCCCTGTAGTTGCTCGCGAACTGTTCGGGTACTCGTCTCGTCCAGGGCCTGAACGTCGGGGGTCTGAACGTTGAGCAGCGAATCAACGAAAAAACGAAAGCCACGACTGGTGGGAATTCGACCCGCCGAAGTGTGCGGCGATGCGAGGTAGCCACCTTCCTCCAAATCCGACATCACGTTGCGGATGCTGGCGGGACTGAGTTCCACGGCCCGCGAGAGGGTTCGCGACCCGACGGGCTGACCATCACGGATGTAGCGCTCCACGAGCAGCCGCAAAATCCCCTGGCTGCGCTGGCTGAGGTCTGCGCCCACGGTTACGTCGGTGTGCTGTTCTGTTCGGGATTTCGGGTCCATCGTCGCGATGTGACTGTTTACCTGACAGGAGGATCCGAGTTGAAACCTGGACGGGAATGAACACGCCCATGCGATGCCCGGGCGGCAAGTTTCGGGCAAGCTAGCAGTCCGTCGCTTGGAGTGTCAATCGGCTGCTCTGACCGCCCGGTGGCCCGTTTTCCATGGCGCGTGCTAACGTCCGCCAACATCCATTTACCAGGTCATCACCACCCGTGTTCGAGACCATCGGTCTGATCGGAAAGTTCGGCGACCCAGGCAGTGCATCGGAAGTCGATGCCGTGCGCCAGCACCTGTTGCGCCGGGGCCGGACCGTGCACCTTGATCGGGAAACGGCGAACTACCTCGCCGCCAGCGATGGCCCGGTTCTGGACTACGAATCCATGGCCGACTGTTGTGACCTGGTGATCGTTGTGGGCGGCGATGGCACGCTGCTACACGCGGCACGCAAACTGGCGGATACCGACGTGCCCGTCCTCGGCGTCAACCTGGGGCGCCTGGGCTTCCTCGTTGATGTCTCACCCTCGGAAGCCGGCGCCCGCCTCGACGAGATTCTGGACGGCCAGTTCATCGAGGAACCGCGCGCCCTGCTGGCCGCGGAGGTACGCCGGGGGAACGAAATCCTCCTTGCGGGGAGCGCGCTCAATGACGTGGCCCTGCACAAGGCGGAGATCGCCCGCATCATCGGCTTCGACACCTACGTCGATGGCAAATTCGTGAACCGACACCGCGCCGACGGGCTGGTCGTCGCCACGCCCACCGGATCCACGGCCTATGCGCTATCCGGGGGGGGGCCTCTGATCTACCCCACCCTGGACACGGTGGTCATGGTCCCCATCTGTCCACACACCCTGAGTGATCGGCCAATCGTCGTTTCCATGGACAGTGAAATACGGGTCCGCCTGAATGACCCTCAGCGCCCCGAGGCCCGCATCACCCTCGACGGTCAATGCAATTTCCTGATGGGCTATGACGACATCGTTCATATCCGCCGCCACCGCGTCCCCCTGCGCCTGATCCACCCGGCGGATTATGATTATTTCGAGATCCTCCGTGCCAAACTGCACTGGGGTTCGGCACCGGAGCCGCGGCGTTGACCCCCCCGGGGCCGCGGCCCTCCTCATAACCCCTGTTTCCCTCCCCTTCCCTCCCTCTCTCCCATGCTCACCCAGATTCATCTCCGTGACTTCGTCATCGTGGATGCCCTCGAATTGGATATCGGTTCCGGCATGAGCGTGCTCACCGGGGAAACCGGTGCGGGCAAGTCCATCCTCATCGATGCCCTGGGCCTGGCACTGGGCGACCGGGGCGACGCCGGCTGGGTTCGGGCGGGCCGTGACAAGGCGGAAATCACGGTCATATTCGACGTCAGCCGCTGCCAGCCCGCGCTGGACTGGCTGCGTGAACATGACCTGGATGATGACAGCCAGGTTCATCTGCGACGGGTTATCGGCGCCGACGGCCGTTCACGCGGATACATCAACGGGCAACCCAGCCCCATGGCTGCCCTTCGTGAACTGGGCGAACGCCTGGTCGATATCCATGGCCAGCACGAACACCAGTCCCTGATGCACCGCGATGCCCAGCGCGGCCTGCTCGACGACTTTGGCAAGCACGACCGGCTCCTGGATAAGACCGCGAAAACATTCTCTGCCTGGCGGGCAACGGCCGAGCGTCTCGAAACACTCAGCGCCAGTGCCAGCGAGCGCTCGGACCGACTGGAACTGCTGCGTTACCAGGTACAGGAACTGGACGCCCTCGATCTAAGCACGGACGAACTCCCGGCTATCGAGGAGGAGCACGCCCGTCTGTCCAATGCAGGCCAGCTTCTGCACACCGCACAACAGGCCCTGCACCGGATCTACGAGGACGAGGAAACATCCATCTACCAGTCGCTCAGCCAGACCCTGCGTGACCTGGAAGACCTTAGCGAAGTCGACCCGCGGCTGGTCCCGATACGCGAAGGCCTCGAGAACGCCCGCATTCAGCTTGCCGAGGCCAGCGATGACTTGCGCCGTTACGCGGATGGACTGGACCTTGACCCCGAACGCCTGCACTGGCTGGAGCAGCGCCTGGGCGCCATTCACGACTTGGCTCGAAAACACCATATCGCGCCGCAAAAACTGCCCGACCACAATCAGGAACTCGCCGATGAATTGGCGGGCCTGGAAAACGCGGATCAGAGCCTGGACGCGCTCAAGCAGGAACTGGAGCATCTTCAATCCGATTATTCCGCGGCCGCCGCCCGTCTTTCGGCCGCCCGTCGCAAGGCCGCGGACACACTCAGCGACCAGGTGACAAGACTCATGCAGGGACTGGGCATGGAAGGCGGGCGTTTTGAGATTTCCCTCGCTGAAGCCCCCTCCCCCCAGGCCCACGGTCAGGATCGAATCGAATTCATGGTTTCGGCCAATCCGGGCCAACCGCTCAAGTCCCTCAGCAAGGTGGCATCCGGGGGAGAACTCTCGCGCATCAGCCTCGCGATCCAGGTGGTCTCCGCGGCCACTCTGAGCCTGCCAGCCCTGGTATTCGACGAAGTGGATTCCGGCATCGGAGGCGGCGTCGCCGAGGTGGTGGGCAAACTCATGCGTGAACTGGGATCCGCCCGCCAGGTGCTCTGTGTCACCCATCTGCCCCAGGTCGCCGCCCAGGCCCACGGCCACCTGCATGTCAGCAAGGAGAAAACAGGCACGGACACCCGAACCGCTATCTCAACCCTGGACGGCGAAACGCGCGTGCGCGAAATCGCACGCATGCTCGGCGGCGTCGAGCTCACCGAGGCGACACTCAACCACGCCCGGGAAATGATCGAACGGGCCGCTGCCTGACGCGTCGGCAACGTCCCTCGCTCGCTGGCGACGGGAGCCGCCCCCCACCGCGGCCTGCCCCCCCGATTCGTATTTCAGAGGATTGGTGACGATCCGCGCATACGTTCGAATGCTGTTCAACGCGGTTCCCCGCTCGTAATCCATCGCAACGGAACCCCGGGGCCGACGCCAAAAAAAAGCCCGCGGAGCGCACTCCGCGGGCTTTTTCCTGGCCCAGCCCTGTCAATCGAAGGGATGGACGCGGCTCATAGGCGCATCAGAGATCGCCATTGGCACCGGCATCAACGATGGAGTTGATGTTGTCACGCACGGTGTTGGCCATTTTCTGAAGCTCCGGCGGCAGGTCCACGGCGTTGACCATCATGTCCATGTTCATGGTGATCAGCATCGGACGGCCGGTCTCCTTGTCCTCGACCACGGCGATGCGGCAGGGAAGATAGCCGGCGAACACCAGGTTGTATTCGACCATGTGCTTGGCAATCAGCGCGTCACAGAAGGCGTATATCTCCATACGGATCGATTCCTGACCCATGGCCTTGACCTGCTCGGACAGCGGCAGCTCGGCCACCAGCTTGAAGTTGAGGCTGTTGGCGCGGAGTTTCATGGAATCCACCACGTCCTCGAAGCTGATGTCATCAGCGGCAGGGGTGATGGTCATGGACTGAGCCACCATGGCCTGCATCATTTCCTTGGACATTTCCATGCCCTTGCCCTTGTCGGCGGCGTTCGCCGAGGCGACGAGACCAATCGAGAGCAGGAGGCTGATCAGGAGTTTCTTCATTGCGGTTACCTTCGGATCGTTATGTGTAGCACGGGTTCTCCCCCCGGGAGCGAGCATTCTAGCCCGTAACGAAGGGGAATCCATCGGGGGGAACGGGGGCAAGAAAAGACGGGCGGCCCCGGGCTCTTATTCCATCTCTTTCACTCCACACCGCCCTGGGGGCGCATGTGGGGAAACAGCAGGACATCGCGGATGGATGGAGCGTCCGTGAACAACATCACCAGTCTGTCGATACCGATGCCCTCGCCCGCGGTGGGAGGAAGACCGTGCTCGAGAGCGCGAATGTAGTCCGCGTCGTAGTGCATGGCTTCGTCGTCGCCCGCGTCCTTCTCCGCCACCTGGGCCTGGAAACGCTCGGCCTGGTCCTCGGCATCGTTGAGCTCGGAAAAGCCGTTCGCGAGTTCGCGGCCACCCACGAAGAACTCGAAACGGTCAGTGACGAAGGGATCGGCATCGTTACGACGGGCCAGCGGTGAAACCTCAGTGGGATAGGCGGTAATAAAGGTCGGGTCGCTGAGCCGGTGCTCCACCGTCTTTTCGAAAATCTCGATCTGCACCTTGCCGAGACCATATCCATCCTTCAGCGGAATTCCGAGGCGTTCAGCCACCGCCCGGGCGCGGTCGGGATCCGCCAGGTCGTCCGCACTGATGTCGTCGTTGAAGTGCAGGATCGACTCCACCACCGTCATACGCGCGAAGGGCTTGCCGAAATCGTAGCGCTCACCCTGATAGGTGATGGTCTCCGATCCCAGCACGTCAACGGCAATTCCGCGCAGCAGCTCCTCGGTCCGGTCCATGAGCACGTGGTAATCGGCGAAGGCCTCGTAGAATTCCAGCATGGTGAATTCCGGGTTGTGCCGGGTGGACAGGCCCTCGTTGCGGAAATTGCGGTTGATCTCGAATACGCGCTCGAAACCGCCCACGACGAGCCGCTTGAGGTAGAGCTCGGGCGCGATGCGCAGGTACAGATCCATATCCAGGGCATTGTGGTGGGTCACGAACGGGCGGGCCGTTGCACCGCCGGGAATCACCTGCATCATCGGCGTTTCCACCTCGAGGAAATCCCGGGCGCTGAAGTAGCCCCGGATGTACTCGATGATCTTTGAGCGAAGGCGGAAACTGTTGCGCGTCTCCTCGGACACGATCAGGTCCACGTAACGCTGGCGGTAACGCTGCTCAAGATCGGTGAGGCCATGCCACTTTTCGGGCAGCGGCCGCAACGACTTGGTAAGCAGCCGGGCCTCGCTGAGGTAGACGTACAGATCCCCCTTGCCGGACTTATCGATCGTGCCGGTGCCACCGACGATATCGCCGATGTCCCAGCCCTTGATGGACTCGAGCGTTTCGGCGGGAAGTGTTTTGCGATCCACGTAGAACTGGATGCGCCCGCTCATGTCCTGGATCACGAGAAACGGGCCCCTGCGCGCCATGAGCCGCCCCGCGACGCTGACGGTGCGTCCCATCGCCGCCAGTTCATCCTTGGATTTCTCACCCAGCTCCGCCTGCAGCGCGCCCGCCAGGCAATCGCGACGGAAATCGTTGGGGAAGGCGGGAGCGTTCCGCTCGCGCAGCGCGGAAAGCTTCTCGCGTCGCTGCTGAATCAGTCTGTTCTCGTCGGTTTCGGACATGGAGGGTTTCAATCTGTGTTTCAGAAAAGTGACAAAAACGCGGAAAAACACCCAAAATTTTAGGGGATTGCGTTTTCTCAGTGGCCGGCGTGGATTATCCCGGTATCTTCATAAGCATTCGGTTATTAACTTATGTTTTACCTGGAGACAGCCATGTACGTCATCCTCGCTAGTGCTGGTTTAGCCAGCATCTTCGGCATGGTCGCGACGGCTGTGATCGGTATCGAAAATACTTCGTCACATCCGTGGATCGACACAATTTTCTGGTCCCTCATGGGAGCAGGTGTCCTGTTCGAGTTCATCGACGGGTTCATCCGCTGCTCCCTGTGTCGCCGCCTGATCAGCAAACACCCATCCGCCCCGGGCTGGTTGTGCCGTAACAACCATTGCAGCACGCCTGTCTGAAGGGCCCATCAACCGTTCTCTCCCTCAGGTCTTTCGAAGACCGAGTTTGCCCCGGCCGTCCTTCGGTCCGGGGCTTTTTTTGTGTCGGTTGAAGCGCCACTGCACTCACAGTCCGCTCTTCAGACTGGCCTCGATGAACGGGTCGAGATTGCCATCGAGTACGGATTGGGTGTTGCCGATCTCCACATTGGTACGCAAGTCCTTGATCCGTCCTGAGTCGAGCACGTAGGAACGGATCTGGCTGCCCCAGCCGATGTCCGATTTGCTGTCCTCGAGGGCCTGAGCTTCAGCGTTACGTTTCTGGATTTCCAGCTCATAGAGCTTAGCGCGCAGCGCCTTCATGGCGCGATCCTTGTTCTGGTGCTGTGACCGTTCAGACTGGCATTGGGTGACCGTATTGGTAGGCATGTGCGTGATACGCACAGCCGACTCGGTCCGGTTGACGTGCTGACCACCGGCGCCTGACGCCCGGTAGACGTCGACCCGCAGATCGGCCGGATTGATATCGATCTCGATATCGTCGTCGATCTCAGGAGACACAAAGACGGCCGCAAAGGAGGTATGCCGACGGTTTCCGGAATCGAAGGGCGATTTGCGCACCAGGCGGTGAACCCCGATTTCGGTGCGCAACCAACCGAAGGCGTATTCACCCTCAAAACGCACCGTGGCCGACTTGATGCCCGCGACATCGCCCGGAGAGGCCTCAAGCAGCTCGGTCTTGAACCCACGCCGCTCCCCCCAGCGCAGATACATCCTAAGGAGCATTTCCGCCCAGTCCTGGGCCTCGGTCCCACCGGACCCCGCCTGCACGTCGAGGAACGCGTTGTTACCGTCGGTCTCACCGGAAAACATGCGCCTGAACTCGAGATTCGCGACCTGATTCTCCAGGCCCTCAAGGTCACCGGCGACGGCCTCCACGGTGTCCTCGTCATCCTCTTCCACGGCCATATCGATCAGGTCACCCGCATCCTCGAGGCCACTGCTGATCTCCTCCAGGCCCACCACTACCGCCTCGAGGGCCGACCGTTCCCGTCCGAGGTTCTGCGCGCGGTCCGGGTCATTCCAGACGTTCGGATCCTCCAGCTCGCGGTTGACCTCTACCAATCGCTCGGATTTGGTTTCGTAGTCAAAGGTACCCCCTAAGGGCGGACACGCGCCCTTGCAGGTCGGCAATCTGGTTCTTGAGGGGGTTGATTTCGAGCATGAGGTCGGACTTTTTGAGGTGTTCGAAAGGCGCGCGAGTGTACCGAATGAGGGCCATATGGGCCATGCACGCGGGGGGCGTGCGGATACCCTTTCGCGGTCAGATCCCAGAAAGGCCGGTGGGCGCGCGACACGCGCTGGTGTTTCCCGTATGCCCCGGGACCGACCCGCGAGTCCTGCCCCGCTCTTCGAGGACCAAGAAAAAGCCCCGCGAAATGCGGGGCTTGCTCTGAGTTTGGTGCAGTTCCGCCTCAGCGCGGCACCTGGTAGTCCCGCTGGGTGAGCAGATCCGTCCCGCACTCGAGGTTCGAGATCCACTCGAGGAACTGGTTGACCATGGTCTTGCCTTTGAAATGCCTTCCGTGTTGGGGAACGATCATTTCCACGTCCAGCTCACGCACCATATTGGCCCACAAGCGACAGACCTTGTTGCAGTTCATGTAACGACGGTGGAACCCGGCCATGTTCGAGATGTGGGCTTCGAAATCCTCTACCGCCAATCCGCCCCGACCGTCGACCACGGAGGCCCCCATGTCACCGGAGAACAGGATCTTGCTGACCGGATCATAGAACTGCAGGTTGCCCACCGAATGCAGGAAGTGCGCTGGAAGCACCTTGAGGTGGGCTTCGCCCAGGGGCAGGACCATCCCTTCATCGGGGACCGCGATGATGCGGTCGTGGGAATTCATGCCCAGCGTACGTTCCTGGTAACTGGAAACCAGATGCGGCAGGAAGCGCGACCACAACGTGGATACCACCACTTTGCACTTGGTGCGTTCCATCCAGCGATCCATGGCGGCAATGATGTCCGGATCCTGGTGGGACGCGAGCACATAGTCGAGGTTCGCCAGATCCGTATAACGCGACACCGCCAGGGACAGTGGCACGAAAGTCAGATTTCCGCCGGGATCAAGCAGGGCTTCGTCTTCGCCATGGGCGATCAGAAACTGGTTTGCCTGGATACCCGTGCCTTCCACCAGGGTGTCGAAGCTGAGACAGACGTGATGGCCGTCGTTATATAGTTCTATCGGCGCGCTGGCCATGGGACCTCCATTGATTTGCCACCGTAGTGTAAAGGCGCCCCGCCCCTTTGGGGAGAGCAATCGGTTCGTGCGCATCATGCGCATCACGACCGGGCCGCGACCTGATCCGGCTCAGCATCAACCCACGCAAGAAGCCGCCCATCCGAAACGTCGGTTTGCCATTGCCCGCGCGTGGATGCAAGTCATTCTTGACCGCCGATAGGGGAACCACCAGCCACGTCATGCCATGTCCAGGATGCACCCGGCAACCCCACGCTGCTCGCTGCTCCCCGATTCCCCACCCTTTCCACTAGACCCGGGACACGCGCTCCAGGTATTCGACGATAAGTTGCGCGCGCACCTCGCCCCCCCATTCATTGACGTCGAGACGGTACGCCAGATGCACCCGCTCACCCTGTTCGGGCGGCTCGTGCTCGAAGCGGAAGGCAATTGCCTCCACGGCGGAGCCATCGGGCCCTTCCACCATCATCTTGAGATGCCCACCGTTGAGCAGACGTCGACTGAGAACCACGAAATCATCATCAAACAGCGGAGGCGGGAACCCCTGTCCCCATGGGCCTCCCGCGCGCAGGACCTGGGCCGTATCGATATTCAGTTCGCCCCGCCCAAGGGCACCGTCGCTGTGCAGCAGCCCCTCCAGGTCGCCTTCATCGAGGTGACGCCGGACCTCAGAATCGAAGGCGGAGCGGAAGGCATCGAGATTACCTATCGGCAGGGTCAGTCCGGCGGCCATCGCGTGCCCCCCGAAACGGGTGATCAATCCGGGGTTACCGGCCGCCACGGCGTCAAGGGCATCGCGAATATGCACCCGTGGCACCGAGCGCGCGGAGCCTTTCAGCTGTCCATCCTGCCCCGGAGCGAACGCCACGACGGGTCGATGAAAGCGCTCCCTGACCCGTGCGGCAACGATTCCCAGCACCCCTTCATGCCAGTCGCTCTCGTGCAGGCAGATCCCGAACGGCAGACCCGGCCCATCATCGAATTCCAGGCCCTCCAGAACCTCCAGGGCACGTGCCTGCATGTCCCCCTCAATCTCGCGCCGTTCACGGTTCAGCACGTCCAGGCGCTGAGCCCGTTGGCGCGCATCGGTCTCCTCGCGACTGAGCAGGCATTCAATACCGATGGACATATCCTCAAGACGCCCAGCCGCATTCAAACGTGGCCCCAGGGCAAAGCCCAGGTCGGTGGCCGAAAGCGTGCCCCTGTGTCGACCTGAAACCTCGATCAGGGCCTGGATACCCGGTCGCGTATGCCCGGCCCTTATACGCCTGAGCCCCTGGTCCACGAGGATCCGGTTGTTGTCATCGAGCGGAACCACATCCGCCACCGTGCCCAAGGCGACCAGGTCGAGATACGCCGCCATATTGGGTTCATCCAACCCGCGCTCGACGAACCAACCGCCTGATCGCAGCCGTGCCCGCAGGGCGGAGAGCACGTAGAAGATCACACCGACCCCGGCAAGGTTTCGACTGGGAAACGCACTGTCAGGGAGATTCGGATTGACCATGGCATGGGCATCGGGCAACACCTCACCCGGCAGGTGGTGATCGGTGATCACCACGGTCATGCCCCGGGCCCGTGCCGCGGCCACGCCCTCCACGCTCGATACACCGTTATCCACGGTAACCAGAATCTCGGCGCCCTTGCGTGCCGCCAACTCCACGATGGGTGGCGTCAGCCCGTATCCATACTCGAAGCGGTTCGGGACGACGTAGTGAACGCGCGGCGCGCCCATGGCGCGGAGGGCATGCAGGGCGAGTGCGGTGCTGGTTGCGCCGTCAGCGTCGAAGTCGCCGACCACTACAATAGAGGCCCCATCACGCAGCCCCCGTTCAAGAATACGCGCGGCCAGGTCGGTACCCTCCAAGCGGTCCGCTGCCGCGAGGCGGCCAAGGCGGTAGTCCACCCGGGTCGCATCGGCCACCCCACGGTTCACATACAGCCTGCGCAACACCGGATGAAGGGCGGCAGGCAACGCCGCCCCGTCACACTGGGCCTGGCGACGAACGATGCGCCTCACGACAGGTCCTTGCGTCGGCTTGTGTCCTCGATGACAACGAGGTCCATCACCCCTGGCGACCGGCGCAGACGTCTCCAGAAAGCAAACCGATTGGGGGGGGCGACCCGCACGTACCAAAGGCCATCGATCAACGTCAGAGTATCCAATGAGCGGTTATCAAGGGCCGCCACGAGCGGTTGAAACCAGTCCCGGTCAAAACGGGGCAGAAGCTCCAACCATTCGCTGAAATCGCCGTACTCGAGGCAACGGCGTAGCGTATCGACGAACACCCGATGATTGCCCGAGCCGGCGGTGGCGAGCCAGGCCGACGCGTCCGCGGGGACAGGCCTTGATTCGATGCCAACGCCCTCGGCAAGAGCCGTCCCGGTGGGGTCGTCATCCCAAATAACATCCCAGTGCGGCCTGCGCAGCGTAGGCAGGGTTCCCGCCCCCCAGGGCCATAGGGCGTTGATGGCCGGAAGGCCCCGCCCCTCGCGGGCCCGATTGACCGGATGATCGTGCAGGAGCATCTGCATCTCGTTCAGCCGTGTGAGCCAGAAACGACCATCCTCCCCGGAAGGCAGAAAACTCTCGACCGGGCGACCGACCGCATGAAATGGCTCAACGAACAGCGCACGGGGTGAGCGGGGAAGGCGCAGATGCCAGACATCCGCCCGGTAGGCATCGAAATACCAGCCGTCGTCAGCATAGGTCGCGTTGAGGGTGTCCAATATCCCTTCGGCCTCATCTGCCTGCAAATTGGCTTCGACGGCGTCAAACATCAGCAATCGGTCACGATCGGCACGCAGGATCACCGGATCGCAGCGCATCCAGACCCCCTCGTCCGTCCCGCCCGCCGAACGCCCCCCCGCAAGCCGTTCCAACGCGGCCACGGCGACCGTTCCCCCCCCGGAGTACGCACCCTCATCAATAAAGCCCACCAGGCGCTGTCGCAAGGGATCGTCGCCGCGTCCGGGTTGTAGAACCGCGAAACGCAGCAGTTGCTCCAGCCCGGGGGCATCCACCCCCGGAGGCTTGTGCTGTGCGGGATAGGGGCCGAACAGGCCGGGCACATGGAACTCAAGCCCACGGCCTCCGGTAGGCCCGCCCCCACCCATCAGCTCGCCCCTTCAGTATCGGCGAAGGCTTCATCCAGGATGTGCACGGACGTGCCAGTCTCCACGAGGTCGAACAACTCGGCCACATCAGCATTGCGCATACGCACACACCCGTGGGAACCGGGCACCCCCATCTCGGCGGTGTCTGGCGATCCGTGGATGTAGATATAACGCCGCATGGTGTCCACGTTTCCGAGGCGATTGAATCCAGGCTCACAACCGGAAAGCCAGAGAATTCGGGTCAGAATCCAATCGCGATCAGGATTCGCCCGGGCCAACTGGGGCGACCAGATCTCGCCCGTGGGCCTACGTCCGACAAAAACGGTCCCCGGGGCGCAACCGGCGCCAATCCGGGCACGGATCATGTGTTGGCCGCGCGGGGTGCAACCACTGCCGTTGCGCTCGCCAACCCCCGCGGTGGCCGTCGAACACGACCATTCATGCAGCACGCATCCCGACTCGACGAGCCGCACGGCCTGCGCCGGAACACTGATCACGATGTGTCGCTTCACAGCGAGGCCCCCAAGCGGATATGTCTGAGACCATCGTAGTTTCCATCCGCCGCCAACGCATACCCGCTGACCCGCGGCCCCTGGGCCACGAAGTTATCCTCGTACCAGAGCGGGATGTACGGCAGGTCACGGTGCAGCAATGCCTGTAACTCCCGGAAAAGCGCAGCCTGCCGACCCCGGTCCGGCGCCTGTTGGGCCGCCTCAATCAGTTGATCAGCCGCCTCGCTCTTGTATCTGCCGCGGTTCGCACCCACGGGCGGAATCATGCTGCTGTGGAAAACATACTCGAAGATATCGGGACTTCGAATGCCCACCCAGGTCAGGGAATACAGCTGAAAACGACCGGCCTTGATATCGCCAAAGAAGGTGCCCCAATCGTAGCTGCGGATCTCCAGGTCGATACCGACTTCCGCCAACTGTCGCTGAAACACGGTCGCGATACGGATGCGCAATGGGTCGGTTGAGGTCTTGTAGGTGAGCCTGAGCGGGTTATGCGGCCCGAACCCCAATCCAGCAAGCAGCGCACGCGCCCGGTCGGGATCATGGGCGATGGACGCAAGTCCGGGGTGTCCCGCCCAGTTGCCTGGAACCAACAGGGCTTCGGCCGGCCGCGCCGCCCAGCCCCATAGGTGTTCGATGATCACCCGACGATCCAGGGCATGGGCAATGGCCATTCGAATCTCCGCACGACCCGTGACAGGGTCAGCCAGATTGAAGCCCAGGTAGCTGAAATTGATGCCGGGTGCTGTATCGAGACGCAGCGACCGCTCACGGGAGAGGTAGCCCACCAACTCCGGCGGCAGGTTGTTCTGCACCAGATCAACCTCACCGCGGAGCAACTTGAGCACGCGAACAGTGGGGTCTTTCACGCGGATGAACTCGACCGGGAGGTCATCGGACCGGCGGCGCAGGGTAACCCTGCTTTCACCCGCGCGCTGTACGAAGGCAAACGGTCCTGAGCCCACCGGTGCCTCACCCAAGGCAAGCGCGGGGTTAAGAAATCGCTCGGGGACGATGCCAATTACCAGGTAGCCCGGAAACAGCGGGTCGGGTGAGGACAGGTGAAAATCAACGGTATCGGCGTCAGGGGTGTCGATACGCACGATGCCCGCAAAGATGCCCCGATGGGGTGAAGCGTTACGCTTATCGAGAATGAATCGATAGGTCGCGGCAACGTCCGTGCTGGTCAGTCGGCCGCCGTCATGGAAGCGTCGGCCGCCCTCCCCCAGGTAAAAGCGGTACTGGGTTGGACTGACGCGGTCCCAGGTGGCCAACGCTGGCGTGGGTTCCGAGTGTGCATTGAAATCCACCAGCCGGTTGTAAATGAGCCGGTTGACCCGCGCGGAGGTGGCATCGGTGGCATAGCGCGGGTCCAGAGTGGATGGTGCGGTAGCCACCGCGAACGCGACTGTTTCCCGCTCCGACTGACCACAACCCGACAACACCAGAGCCAGCGCGGCAAGCGCCCAGCCCTTGACGACCTGCATACGCGGCACCGGTCTCACCAGTCCTTGAACGGGTGCTTCGCCAACATCACGTTGTAATAGCGCTCCTCGTGGGAAACATCCTCGCCTACCCAGTCCGGCAACTGGGGTTTCTCGTCGACGTGGGACAACTCCACTTCCGCGACGATAAGGCCCGCGTTATCCCCGAAAAACTCGTCGACCTCCCAGAGATGGTCCCCGTGGCGAACGTAATACCGGTCCTTTTCGACCAGCGGACCGTCCGCCATTTCATCCAGCAGGGTCTGGGCGTCGTCCAGGGGAATGTCGTATTCGAACTCATGGCGTTGCACGCCCAGGGTCATGCTCTTGATATTGAGCTGGGCCTTGTCGCCGCTGATCCTCACCCGCACGGATGCATTGGCATTATTGGACAGATAGCCTTGGCGCATTCGCGCCACCTTGTGTGCCGTATGCCGCCATTCGTCACCGCAGGTCAGGAACTTGCGCTCAATCTCGGTAGCCAAAGCCGATACCCCTTGGGAAGAAAGCCGGTGATGGTACTGCATCCAGGCATTAAGCTCCGTCCCCGCTGCGCACGTTTAACGCTTCGCGCCGCAACCCCACCCACCCTAAAAACTGCCCGAATCATGCCGCTGATGACTTCAACCCCGGCCCTGGTCTCAGCCCTGTTTCTGGGCCTGGCCCTGATCACGGACGTATCCGTGGCACAAACCGCGACGCCGGAAACGGATGGGGAGGCTTACGGCCTCCGATCGGCGGACACCTGTTTCATTGACTGCCGCCGCGAACCACCCCGCTGCGACTTATCCTGCGGCGACTCCGCGGCGGGAAACCCAAAACAGACGCACCACTGCGCGCTGAAATGTCGAGAGGAGCGAGACCGGCTTTGCCGCACGCGATGCGGATTGACACAACCGCCCCCGCGCCTTCGCTGATGCCTGGCCGGGCGCCTGTCGTTCCCTCTGTTCAAAGCATGCTGATCAGCGCAAACACCCCGATCACCACGAAGACAACGCTGACCGCGACCCACGCCGTGGCCGCACCGCTCGCGCTGACCGGTCGCGCCATCCGGCTCCCGTCGGGGACACCGTGTTCCGGGCCGCGTTCCAGATCATCAACGGGCTCCCCGGTATAGGTGCGAACATGCGCCAGCGCCCGATCAAACTGAACATCGGCTACAAAGACCCGGGCAAGGTCCAGTGGGGCCAACTCACCCACACCACCCTGAAGATAGTGCCCACCCACATGGGTCTCGATACCCTCGGCCTCCAACATTCCGGCGACGATATGCGCCTCGGTGATATTGGCCGCCCTGTAGACCTCCCGCATCAATGAAACTCCTCCTCTACGCCCTGCTCACAGTGGCAATCATGTACGGCCTTGTCGGCCTGGGCATCTATGTGTTTCAGGGGCGCCTCATCTACATCCCGGTCAAGGGTCTGGCGTGGACTCCCAGGGAGAGCGGGCTGGACTTTGAGGACGTGCGGTTCACAGCCAACGACGGACTGGAAAATCTGCACGGCTGGTATTTTGGTTCGAGTAACCCGCAAGCGCCGGTCGTGCTGTTCAGCCACGGTAACGGCGGCAATATCGCCCACCGCCTCAAATCCGTCGCTTTATATCAGTCCATGGGTTTCCGGGTTTTCCTCTACGACTACCGGGGCTACGGGCTCAGCCCCGGGTCCCCTCATGAAGCAGGCCTCTACGCCGACGGCCTCGGGGCCTTTGATTACCTCGTTCACGAACGCGGTATAGATCCGGCACGGATTGTAACGGTGGGCCGTTCCCTGGGCGGGGCCATTGCCGTGCACATCGCCGCACATCGGCCGGTGGCGGGATTGATCATAGAAAACAGCTTTACCCGCTTGGTGGACCTCGGCGCATCCATCTACCCCTGGCTGCCGGTTCGAAGTCTTTCGCGGCACCGCTATCCCAGTATCGATACCCTTTCCCGGGTCACGGCCCCGGTCCTCATCTTTCACAGCCCGGACGACGAGATCGTGCCCTACGAACATGGCCGCGCGCTCGCCCG
>JBMYTL010000002.1:0-69179 GCA_049604295.1 Gammaproteobacteria bacterium | reverse complement strand
TTTGTGACATTGACCGGCGGGCACAACACCGCGGTCCACGACAGCGGAGCCACCTACCGCACGGAGTTTTCCGCCTTTGTAACCCGGGTAACCGGGCCACACCCCGAAGACAGCAACCTTGGCAACGTTGCGGATTGATACCCGCCCAACTTGACTTTATATGCGTTTTTACTAATATTCGCGCCATCCATCAGCCCGGGCAACGAGACGTCCGCGGCCCTTCAAACGAGTTTCCGGAGTTGTACACCATGAGTATCGACCGCATCGTTCTGGCCTTCGCCGGCGTCATGATCATCGCCACCGTCCTGTTGGGCATGTACCACCACACCTACTGGCTGTGGTTCACCGTTTTCATCGGCGCGAACCTGCTGCAGTCGGCATTCACCGGCTTCTGCCCCCTCGCCCTGATCCTCAAAAAGGCAGGTTCCAAGCCCGGAGCCGCTTTCAACTGAGGCGCCCTCTTCACGGCGAACACGGTCCGACGGCCCAGCGGGGCCATCCAAACCGAAGAAGAAAACCGGCGTTCCCATGGGAACGCCGGTTTTTCTTTGCATCGGACCCAAGCAAACGCGACCCCCCTTACCGGGGTACCGCAAGGAGCCTGCACGGCGCAACGGCCGACCACTGAGGGTTGCCATGTTCTACCGAGCAGTCATCCGGTTTAGTGCGCCAACCTGTTTGGCACGCATTACGGCCCCATTATCCGGCACGCCGCGTGGCTCGTTGTCGCCATGGTCCCACTTTGGATGCACCTCGCGCCTTGCCTGACGAAAAATGAAACGCGTTCTCGCTCCGTCTATTTCGGCGCACCACACAAGTCTTTGCGCTCGAACAGGGCGATGGATTCCACGTGCGCGGTATGCGGAAACATATCCATGACCCCGGCCCTGACCATGCGGTAACCGTGTTCGTTGACCAACAGCCCCGCATCGCGTGCCAAAGACCCGGGATGACATGACACGTAGACAATGCGGCGCGCGCCCAGGCCGGCCAGATGGGGGATCATCTCAACGGCTCCCGAACGCGGCGGGTCAAGCAGGATCTTGTCGTAGGACTGCTGCAACCACTCCGCACCGCTTTGGTCTTCCATTAGATTCGCGACGAAATAGTTCACGTTGTCCACACCATTGCTCCGGGCATTCTCACGCGCCCGCTCCACAAGCCCCGCATCACCCTCGACGCCGGTAACCTGACCCGCCTTGCGCGCGAGCGGGAGCGTGAAGTTGCCCAGGCCACAGAACAGATCAAGCACCCTGTCCTCAGGCTTCGGGTCCAGCATCTCGAGCGCGCGCGCCACCATCGAGCGGTTCAGCTCCGTATTCACCTGAGTGAAATCATCCGGTCTGAAGAAGACCTCCACGTTCCATTCCGGCAGCCTGTAGCTGAGCGGACGGACCTCGGTCAGCGGTTCCACCGTATCCGGACCGCCGGGCTGCAGGTAGATATCCAGATCCGTCTCGCGCCCAAACGCTCGCAGCACGGCACGATCATTCTCAGGCAGGGGCTCCAGGTTGCGCACGATCAAGGCGCCGTGGTCATCGCCGACCGCCACCTCGATCTGGGGAATACGTTCGTGAACGCTCAAGCGCGCCAACATCTCACGCAGGGCGGTCAGACGCTCACCCACCGCCGGATGCAAAACGGCGCAAGCGGTCAGGTCCGCCACCTTGGAGGTACCCGCCTCCCGGAACCCGACCAGGAGTTTTTCCTTCTTGTGGACGTAGCGGGCCCCGAGTCGGGCCTTGTGACGATAGCCCCAGTGAGGCCCGGTCAATGGAGCAAGGTAGGCTTCCGGCTCAACCTTGCCGATCCGCTCCAGATTGTCCTTGAGCACCTGGAACTTGGCCTCAATCTGCCGCGTTGGATCCTGGTGTTGCAGGGAACACCCACCGCATAAGCCGAAATGCGGGCACCCCGGCTCCACACGCTCCGGCGAAGGCGTTTGCACGCTGACGCAGCGTCCTTCATCGCGATTACGACGCTTCGATGTGTAGATGAATTCAACATCCTCACCCGGCAGAGCCCCGCGGATAAAGGTGGTCTTCCCGTCGATGCGCGCCACGCCACGGCCATCGTGGGCGAGGGATTCGATATGCGCGGGAAACGGATCAAGTGGAAGCTTTTTGCGGCGGCTGCGGCCCATGCCCACGGAACCTCGAAGATGCGGAAAAGCCGCGCATTATGGGCAAGCGGCCCGCGCACGAGCGAGCTTTCTTTGTGGACCCCACTCCCGATCAAAAGCGCTCCCCGGGGGAAACCCTCACGAAAATCGCAGCATTTTCGAACCCGCCCCCCAGGATCGGCTGATATGGTTGCCCGGGTGATTAAGGAGGCTGAGCCCCTTATCACTAAAAACTATGAAAAGACGAGTCGGCACGTACCGATCGCAAAACCAAAGTGAGGAGTGAGAACAATGGCTGATAACAGCAAGGCCTCCGGGGCCGATACCCAGCGGCGCGACTTTCTCAAGAAGACCGCCGCGGCCGCGGGCGGAGCCGCCATCCTCGGCGCACCCATGATCCGTAATGCCCAGGCGGCGGAGACCACCACCTGGAAGATCCAGACCTCATGGCCCGGAGGCATCGGACTGGACATCTTCAAAGAGTGGTGCGGCAGCATCGTGGAGAAGACCGGTGGTGAACTGGCCTTCCAACCGTTCGGGGCCAAGGATGTGGTAGGTGACTTCCAGCTTTTCGACGCGGTGAAAAATGGCGTACTCGACGCCATGAATCCCTTCACCCTTTACTGGGCCGGTCGTATGCCGGCCGCGGCGTTCCTCAGCTCCTACCCCATGGGTCTGCGCAACCCCCATGAGTGGGATGTCTTCTACTACGGCCTCGGTGGCCTGGAGATGGCACGCAACC
The DNA here is from genome assembly GCA_049604295.1 of Gammaproteobacteria bacterium. Lineage (GTDB taxonomy): Bacteria > Pseudomonadota > Gammaproteobacteria > JACKNK01 > JACKNK01 > JBMYTL01. Next base: position 66,315 of record JBMYTL010000002.1, on the reverse strand, counting down.
TGTTCGCCAAATTCGATCTCCATTACGTGGGCCCGATTCATCACGGCCCCAACATCATCCACTCCAAAACGCCGATCCGCTCCATCGATGATTTCCGCGGCCGTAAGATGCGCCTGCCTGGCGGCATGGTTGCCGAGATGTTCCAGGCCGCGGGTGCCAAGACCACCCTGCTGCCCGGCTCGGAGATTTTCCCTGCCCTGGAGAAGGGCACCATCGACGTGGCTGACTACGTGGGCCCGGCCATCAACTACGCCCTGGGCTTCCACCAGGTCACCGATTACATCTCCATGGGCCCGCCTGGCTTCATGTCCATCTACCAGCCCGTGGACCTCATGGACCTCACCGTGGGCAAGAAGAGCTGGAACGCCCTGTCGGACAAGATGAAGACCTTCGTGGAGATGGAGGTGCACGTCTACTCCGACATGCACCACGCCGGTATCCAGAAAGCCGACCAGGACGCCTGGAAGAAATTCACCGAGGCCGGTACCGAGGTGGCCCGCCTCAGCCAGGACGACGTGGAGGCCTTTACCGAGTTGGCCGTGCCGATCTGGTTCAAGTGGGCCAACAAGGACAAGGACGCCGCACGGGTGTTCAAGACCCAGCTCGATTACATGATGTCCGGCTCCCTGGGCTACGTGACCCCGGACATGATCGAGGGTCAGAAACTCAATATGTGACGTGTCTCGGGCGGGGTGTGCGGAGAACCGGTGCAGGGCGCACGTGTTCCCCGCACACCTCTGTTTCATTCGCAAACGGTGTGAGGGGCAGCGACTGATCGAATCAGCCGCCCGGGCCCTTTTCATCCACGGCTCACACGTCACACCTGAAGGGCCGCCACAATGCCTGAATTGAGTTTCGTCCTGCCCCACTGGCTGTATTGGGGCGGGCTGATCGTATTTCCGTTGTTCGCACTGTTCATGGTGCGCAGGGCCGAGCAACGCCGCTCATTGCCCAACGCGGAGCAGGGTCCCGTTTCACTGCTCGTCGCCTACCTGTTTCTGCTCGTTGGCGGCTTCGTCGGCTGCCACAGGCTGTATTTGAAAAGTTACTGGGCACTCGCGTTCATCGCCCTGTTCACCGCTGTCCTGCTCGTCAACGTTGAGGCTCGAAACGCGCGCGACAACGTCTCCAACGCCCACGGTGCCTACACGATGACAGAAAGTCGTCTGGCGCGCGCTGAGCGATCACTGGAGAAAGCCGAACGACGGCTGCAGCGGCGCGATAGCGACCGGAATCGCAAACGGGTGGACAGCGAGCGGGAAAAAATCACCGACGCACGGAAGCAAATGGACGTCCGCAAGATTGAATGGGATGAAGCGGAAGCGGTCGCTCACGACTGGAACACGCTGTCCCGAAATCTCGGCCTCGCGATTCTTGCCCTCCTGATCGTCGATGCCCTGCTCCTGCCCTCCCTTGTGCGCCGACGCAACGCACTCGAGAAGGGTGAACCCACCGAGCCCGGGTTCGTCTGCCCGGCGGTGGAGGAAGAGGTCGATGTCAGCCGGGAGAAGTTTCTCTTCAACCGGGTTGTGGGCCGCATCAATGGCTTCGCGGGTGAGGTCGCCGCCTACTGGTCCGTGATTGCCGTGTTTGTCTACTACTACGAGGTCATCGCGCGCTACGTCTTCAACTCGCCGACCAACTGGGCCCACGAGGCGATGTTCCTGATGTTCGGCATGCAGTACCTGCTCGCCGGCGGCTATGCATTGCGCGAGGGCGCGCATGTCCGCGTGGACGTTATCTACACGAATCTGAGCACCCGCACCAAGGCCATCCTCGACCTGATCACCTCCGTGGCCTTCTTCATCTTCGTGACGACCCTTCTCGTCACCGGCTGGATCTTTTTCCATGACGCCCTGGAGATTCAGGAGGTGTCCTTCACCGAATGGGGCATTCAGTACTACCCCATCAAGTTCGCCCTCCCCCTCGGCGCGGCCCTGCTCATGCTGCAGGGAATCGCCCAACTGCTGAACGATATCGACACCGTCCTGCACCCACCACCGGATGACCCTGACACCAACGCCAACGAACTGCGTCTGGCCATCGAGGAGGGTCATCATGGGACTTGAGATCGATATCGCCTGGCTCACGGTGCTGATGTTCGGGTCGCTCGCCATACTGCTCATGGCGGGCCTTCCCCTGGCCTTCGTCACCGGTGGGTTGGCCTGCGTGTTCCTGTTCATCTTCGGCGATGCGCAGATGCTCAACATACTGCCCAGCCGCATCTTCCCGCTGATGACGGACTACCAGTTGTCGGCCATCCCCTTGTTCATATTCATGGCCTCAATGCTGGAACGGGCGGGGATCATCGAGGAGTTGTACGACATGGTGTACAAGATCCTCGGCGGCCTGAAAGGTGGTTTGGCCATATCCACCATTATCGCCTCCACCGTTCTGGCGGCCATGTGCGGCGTCATCGGCGCCACCGAGGTCACCATGGGAATGATTGCCCTACCCGCCATGGTCCGGCGCCACTACCACCCGACCATCGCCTGCGGCTCGATCCTGGCCGGAGGCACACTGGGCATCCTCATCCCCCCGTCGATCCTCGCCATCCTGTTCGCGGTAGTCGCCCAGCAATCCGTGGGCGAGTTGTTCATCGGTGCGGTGATACCCGGACTGATCCTTTCCACTCTGTACATTGCCTACGTTTCCGTCGTCACCACCATCGATCCCAGCAAGGGCCCGCCGTTGCCCGTCGAGGAACGTGTCAGCACGGCGGACAAATTCCGGTTGCTGGGCAATATGTTCGCGCCTCTGGCACTGGTTACGTTGGTGCTGGGTATCATCTTCGGCGGCATCGCGACCCCCGTGGAGGCAGCGGGTGTCGGTACCTTCGGAGCCATTGTGGTGGCCGCCATGCACCGCCGCCTGAGCTGGGAAAACCTTCGTGCCGCGGCCATGACCACCCTGCGGGTTACGGGCATGGTCCTGTGGATTATTTTCGGTGCGACGCTCTTCGTGGGCTTTTACGTCGTCAACGGCGGTCAGCAGTTCGTCAACGAGACCATCATCGGCACCGGCCTGGGCCCCTACGGCATCCTGGTTCTGATGATGGTGATTCTTGTGATCCTGGGGATGTTCCTCGACTGGGTGGGCATCCTGCTCCTAGCCGTGCCGATCTTCGTGCCCCTGATGAAATCCATGAGCTTCGATGGCGTGTTCGGCCTGCCGGGTGTCGCTCCTGAGGAGCTGCCCCTCTGGTTCGGGGTGGTCTACATGGTCAATATGCAGATGAGCTTTCTCAGCCCACCATTCGGTTACGCACTGTTCTACCTCAAGAGCGTGGCGCCACCGGAAATCACCATGGCGCAGATCTACAAGTCGTCCCTGCCCTTTCTTGCCCTGCAGATCGTGGGCTTGAGCATCTGCATCATCTTCCCGGAGGTCGTGCTCTGGCTCCCCAGACAGGTTTACGGGTGAGGACACAAGGGAGTGACTGAACGTCACTTCCTTTTTTCCGAACACCCGGCGGGCTACCGGGCCGGTCGGCGTGTGAATCGCAGCGAGGGCAGGATGCCCGAACGGCACGAACGGCAAAGAGGTCCGGAACCCGCGGGCAACCACACCGGCTTGACGTCACACTGTTCCCGGCTGAACGCCGGGCCGCCCTGCCCTCGGATTGATCATCGGTTCCCGTGCCCCGCTCACCCAATCACACTGAACAGCATTCCCCCCGGCTGCGGCGTTTGCGAACATAAGCGGCCCGTCTTTGACCGGTCGTCACCATGCTCGCCTTTCGTTCCGCCCTGTTCTTCATTTTACTGATCGTCGCGACCCTGGTCATAGGCCTGCCCATCGCCCTGTTCGGTTTTCTCCTGCCACGTTACATCTCCAACGGAGCGGCCAGTCTCTGGGGATGGGTGGCACTGAAATTGATGGCACTGCTCTGTGGCCTGCGCTACGACATCAAGGGTTCGGAGCACATTCCATCTGGCGGTCGGGTGATCATGTCCAAGCATCAATCCGCCTGGGAGACCATCGCCCTGCGTCACATCCTTCCGGGCAATCAGTCCTGGGTGCTGAAACAGGAGTTGTTGAAGATCCCGGTGTTCGGATGGTCACTGGCGGCCACCAAACAGATCGCGATCGACCGCGGCGCGGGCCGGAAAGCCCTTTCCATGGTGGTCAGCCAAGGATCGGAGCGCCTTGCCGCCGGAGATAACGTGATCATTTTTCCCGAGGGGACCCGGACGCCCCCGGGCCAACGCGGCAAGTACAACGCGGGGGGAGCGATGTTGGCGGTCAAGGCCCAAGCCGACATCGTTCCCATGGCTCATAACGCCGGGGTCTTCTGGCGGGGTAAGGACTGGAAACTCCGTCCCGGCACCATTCAGGTCGTTTTCGGCCCCCCTATACACCCCGACGGTAAGAAAGCCTCAGCCCTGAATGCTGAAGTCGAAGAAGCCATTGAAGCAATGCAGGCGGATCTACCCACCACCTGAGTTCAATCGTGTGCGAACCCTGAGGCGCCGGAAGTCTTCGGGACGCAGCGCATCGTATGCAATCACCAGCGAGTGGCGCCGGCCACGTTCATCCGCGAGGGTAAGCAGCACGCCCCAGGGGGTGATGAGCGCCCCCGGCAGTACCGTGACGCGGTGTTCCTCGCCCGTTTGCGGGTAGATCAGTCTCGCCCCGGTATCGAGGGGCCAATGGAGCTCGAAAGCTCGAGACAGTCGGCGTACCCAGTGACGGAAACTGCCAAGGACGAGAACCAGGGATACAAGGAGCAGTATTTCCCCCTCCGGGGGCCACCGGACGGCGCACACCGCGCACCCAACCAGCGCGTGTACCGTGGCGTTCAGATGATCGAGGAAATGCGAGGATTCAGGCGCGCATCTGAGAGGTGCCGCGAACCCGGGCGACGACATCGACCCACTCCGTGTCGTTGGGCGAAGAATAGCCCATCATCCAGCCCAACAACTCCTGGTCGGGTAGTTTCAACAAGCGCTCGAACGCGCTGCGCTGCTTGGCGTTCAGGTCATCGTAGCCATGGGCCATGAACGATTTGAACAGCAGGTCCAACTCCAACAGGCCACGCCGACACGCCCACTCAATGCGCGCACGCTCCGGGTCGTGGGATGGCTGTTCCGTGACTGGGGCTGCGTCGTTCACGTCGGTCAGATGGCCTTTTTGGTCATGACTTTCTTGATCTCACCAATGGCCTTGGTCGGATTCAACCCCTTCGGACAGACTTCCACGCAGTTCATGATGGTGTGACAGCGGAACAGTTTGTACGCATCGTTCATCATGTCCAGACGTTCCTCCGTAGCCTGGTCCCGGCTGTCCTGCACGAAACGCGACGCCTGCAACAGGGCTGCCGGTCCCATGAACTTTTCCGGGTTCCACCAGAAGCTGGGACAGGAGGTCGAACAGCAGGCGCAGAGAATACATTCGTACAAGCCATCGAGTTTGTCGCGATCCTCGGGAGACTGCAGGCGTTCTTTCTCCGGATCGGCGTCCTTGGTGATCAGATAGGGTTTGGCGGCCTTGTACTGATTGAAGAAGGGATTCTGATCGATGACCAGGTCCCGGATGACCGGCTGGCCCGGTAACGGACGGACCTCTACGGGTTCCTTGAGGTCGGCCACGCGGGTCAGGCAGGCCAAGCCATTGCGGCCATTGATGTTCATCCCGTCCGAGCCGCACACACCCTCTCCGCAAGAGCGTCGGAAGCTGAGGGTTTCATCCTTGGCTTTGATGTCGAGAAGTGCATCCAACAGCATGGTGCCGTGGCTGGTCTCGATCTCGTAGTCCTGCATGTAAGGCTCCGAATCTTTGGCGGGATCGTAGCGGTACACGCGGAATTTGGTCATCTTGGTCTGGGTTGGATCGGCCATGGTGGGGGTACCCGGTATTGGCGGTCAGCGCTTTACGTGGTTCGGATCTGAGCGAAACTCAGTAGACGCGTTCCTTGGGGGGGAACGATTCCACGGTCAGCGGTTTGAGCTTCACCGGCTTGAAATGCACGGTGTCGCTGGCCAGGTCGTACATGGTGTGTTTCAGCCAGTTCTCATCATCACGCTTCGGGAAGTCCACGCGCGAGTGGGCACCGCGACTCTCCTTGCGGGTCAGTGCCGAGGTCACGGTGGCCAGACTGCAATCGAGGAGGTTTTCCAGCTCCATGGCTTCAATACGGGCGGTATTGAAGGCCTTGGAATGGTCCTTCAGACGTACATCCTTGAGCTTTGCACGAATGGCTTTCACCTTCTCCACGCCCTCGGCCATGATCTCCTCGGTACGGTACACACCGCAGTGATCCTCCATGGCTGCCTGCAATTCCTTGCGCAGCTCGTCCACGCCGATACCGTCGCCTTCCTGATCCCATCGCTGCATGCGGGATACAGCTTCTTCGACGGCCGTTTCGTTGATCTTGCCGTGATTGGGGTTCTCGCCCAGGTACTCGATCATGGTATTGGCGGCGGCGCGGCCGAACACCAGGATGTCGAGGAGGGAGTTACCACCCAGGCGGTTGCCACCATGCACGGAGACGCAGGCACACTCCCCTGCCGCGTACAGCCCGGGGACGATTTCCTCTGGGCCCGTTCCTGTGGTCACGACCACATGGCCATGCATGTCCGTGGGGATGCCGCCCATGCCGTAATGTGCCGTGGGATAGATGGGGATCTGATGTTCGATCGGATCAAGCCCGAGGAATGTGATGCAGGTATCACGAATGCCGGGCAGTCGCTTGAGGATCTTCTCCGCCCCGAGGTGAGTGAGCTGCAGCATGACGTGATCCTTGTTCGGCCCGCAGCCCCGGCCCTCCTTGACCTCGGTATAAATCGAGCGCGACACCACATCGCGGGAAGCAAGGTCTTTCGCGCGCGGTGCGTAACGCTCCATGAAGGCTTCACCGTCGCCGTTGATAAGGAGACCACCCTCGCCCCGGCACCCCTCCGTGAGGAGCAGTCCCATTCCGGCGATACCGGTGGGGTGAAACTGGAAAAACTCAAGGTCCTCGGCGGGGATGCCTTGGCGCAAACACATGGCGACACCGTCACCGGTATTTACCAGGGCATTGGAATTGGTACGGAACATCTGGCCCATGCCACCGGTGGCCAAAAGGGTCGCTTTCGCCTCGATGATCAGGGGCTCTCCGGTCTCGATACAGATGAACAAGGCGCCCTGGATGGAGCCATCCTCACCCTTGATCAGGTCAACCGCGAAGTACTCGTCGAAGAAGTTGGTCTTGGCCTTGATGTTCTGCTGGTACAGCGTGTGCAGCATCACGTGTCCGGTCCGGTCAGCCGCGGCGCAGGTACGGGCTGCCTGGTCACCACCGAAGTCCTGGCTCTGGCCGCCGAAGGGGCGCTGATAGATCTTGCCGTCGTCCAGACGCGAGAACGGAACACCGAAATGCTCAAGTTCGTACACCACGCGCGGAGCGGCCCGACACATGAATTCGATGGCGTCCTGGTCGCCCAGGTAATCGGAGCCCTTCACGGTGTCAAACATGTGCCAATGCCAGTCATCGGGTAGAACATTGGCCAATGCGGCATTGATGCCGCCCTGGGCTGCAACGGTATGCGAGCGGGTCGGGAACACCTTCGATGCCACAGCCACATTCACGTCGGCGCGGGCCAGTTGCAAAGCGGCGCGCAGGCCACCGCCACCCGCGCCGATGACCAGTGCATCGAATTGACGTCGTTCAATTGTCATGAAAGTCAGCCTCAGTCCTCAGGGACGCTCGGGTCGTTGTTATTGGAGGGCGTTGAACAGGATGCGGGCGCTCCACACGGCGCACACCAGCAGACCCGACGCGAATACGGTCAGGACGGTGAATCGAACCCAAACCGGGTGGATGTAATCGACGATCACGTCGCGTATGCCGATCCAGGCGTGGTAGATCAACGCCAACACGAAGACCAGAAGGGCCAGGTTGAACCAACCCTTCGCCACCAGGCCCTGCCACTGGGCCGCCCCGTCGGGCAGACCGTTCACCGCCAGGGAGATGAGGGAGATAAAAATGTAGACCGCCATATAGATGGCGGTGAGGCGCTGGAGAATCCAGGCATTCAATCCGGAAAGTTTGCTCACCACAGACCTCCCCAAAGGATCAGCGTCATAACGATGGAGGCAGCCAGGACAGCCCAGGCCAGCTTGCGCGTGGCGTCACGCTCGACACCGATGTCGATATCGATAAGCAGATAGCGGATGCCCGCGAACAGGTGATGCATGATCGACCAGGTGAGCACCATCAGGATGAGCTTCACCAACACGGCGTCAAGCGTTGCGACGGCTTGGGCGTAGCCCTCATCGCCGCTGAGTGAAAGGTCCAGCACGTACAAGGCCAGGGGAATGGCCAGCACCATCAACACACCGGAGATGCGGTGCATGATGGAAACGATGCCGGGCAGGGGCAGCCGAATCTGGATCAGATTCAGGTAGACCGGGCGTTTCGGGGACATGGTGGCTTGCGGTCTCGCTTCGTTGTTTTGTGGCTGGCGTTCGTGGATTGGAATCCGGGGCCAAGCGCCTGCCTCTGGGATGATTCAGCGGTGCTTCGATCTTCGCTGCACCGCAACATCGCCATTCAAAACGGGGGGAGCCTTGATGTCAAGACCACTGGGCATTAAGCCAGCCAATAGATTACGGGGGAATGACTGGACACCGTCTGCACACCTGAAGACCTCTCGATCTTTCAGATAGTTACGCCGGTTCAGCTGCCTCCTCCCCCTGCGCCTGCTCTTCCTTCTGTTGCAGACGCCACATCTGCGCATAGGCCCCGTTTCGAGCCAGAAGCGCCTCATGTGTACCCTTTTCGCAGATGCGTCCTGATTCCATGACCAGAATCTCGTCTGCATCGACTATGGTCGACAGTCGGTGGGCGATCACCAGGGCCGTATGCCCCTGCGCCACCTCCCGCAGGGATTCGAGGATATCCCGCTCCGAACGCGAGTCCAGGCTCGATGTCGCCTCATCGAAGACCAGTATCGGAGTTCCTTTGAGCACCGCGCGCGCAATCGCCACCCGCTGTTTTTCACCTCCCGACAACTTCAGGCCACGCTCACCCACCACAGTGTCGTAACCCTGGGGCAACGACGCGATGAAGTCATGGATATGGGCAAGCCGGGCCGCGCGTTCCACCTCCTCGCGACCCGCACCCGGACGGGCATATTCGATGTTGTAGTAGATGCTGTCATTGAACAGCACGGTGTCCTGCGGAACGATCGCGATGGACTCGCGCAGACTGTCCTGGGTTACCGAACGCACATCCACGCCGCCGATTCTGACTTCCCCGCCGGTGACGTCGTAGAGACGGTACGCCAGGCGGGCCAAGGTCGACTTTCCGGCCCCCGAAGCCCCCACCACGGCCAACTTGCGCCCTGCCGGCACCGCGAAGCTCACGCCTTTGAGAATGGGCCGGTCGGCGTTGTAGTGAAAGTGAACATCCCGGAACTCAATGGATGCCTCGCGCAACTCGAGCGGGCGTGCATCGCTGTTATCCTGGATCTCGGGCGTTCGCTCCATGAGCTTGAACAGACGGTCCATATCCGCCAGGGAGTACCGGATCGATCGATACACCACGCCCAGAAAGTTGAGTGGTATGAACAACTGCAACATCAGGGCGTTGACCATCACCAGGTCGCCCAGACTCATGGTTCCTTCCACCACCTGTTGGGAGGCGAATATCATGATAAGCGTGACACCGAGAGCGATGATCGCGCCCTGACCGAAGTTCAATGCCGACATGGACACCTGGGAGTTGACGGCGGCATTCTCCCAGCGGCTGAGGGTGCGATCGTAGCGGCGAACCTCGTGCTCCTCGTTGCCGAAATACTTGACTGTCTCGAAGTTGATCAGTGAATCGGTGGCCTGGGAACCGGCCTCCGAATCCAGTGCGTTCATCTCGTGGCGCCAGTGCATGCGCCAATTGGTGACCTTCACCGTGAAAAACACGTAGAGACCAACGGTGCCGAAGATCAACACCGCGAAATACCAGTCGTAGGCACCGATGAGAATGGCCGCCACCAGGCTGAACTCGACGCCAACGGGAAGAATTTGAAAGGCCATGTAGTTGAGCAAAGTGGATACGCTCTGGGTCCCCCGCTCGAGGTCACGGGACACCGCGCCTGTCTGGCGCTCAAGGTGATAGCGCAGCGCGAGGGCATGAAGGTGGGCCAGTGCCTCCCGTGCAACCCGCCGCATGGCATGGAAGCGGACGCGCGCGAACAGGGCGTCACGCAATTCGTTGAACAGGGACGCCGCCAAGCGCAGGGCACCGTATGCGGCAAGCAGAAACACCGGCAGGGCGACCAGGGCCGCATCGTCCACGTCCAACCCGTCGACGATGCCCTTGAGAACGACCGGAATCCCCACATTGGCACCCTTGGCCAGAATCAAGGCCACCAGGGCCACCAATACGCGCCCACGATAAGCCCAGAGATAGGGGAGAAGGTTTTTCAGGTTTTGCCAATCGCGGCGATCAGCGTGGGGATCTTCGGTGGGACGGGCAAAGCCGCGCATGTCTGGTTGAGTTCTCTTCGGGTTGGGGCGGATCGAAGCCAGCGGGAATCGCCGAGGCAGAGGCGCAGTATGCCCGCGAGCCAGCCGGTCGGGCCGTGATGATGTCGTGGATTTTGCCTATGCCGCGTCCGCAGTGACGCCGATTTTCCGGCAGGCGGGATGCGGGAAGACATTTCGGCGATCTTCGTGTAAATTTTCCGGAACTGAATTTGTTCAACAGCATCGGTCACGTCGGCTCTCGTTTCTCCAGCGGCGTCACCGACCAGGTGTGAGTCTTGTCCTCTAACAAAAGTGCAACCTTCAAGGGCCTTGCCCTTACCAAGCCCGTTCTCAAAGCCATCGACGAAGCCGGGTTCGAAACACCCTCTCCATTGCAGAGCGAAGTCATCCCGACCCTGCTCGAGGGCCAAAGCGCGATCATCGAGGCCATGCCGGGCTCGGGTAAGACCGCCGCTTATGTGATTCCTCTCGTGGAACGCCTGATCGCCGCCCAGGTGGATGACACCGACACCGGGAGCCAGACTCCCTCCGTGTTGGTGGTCACCCCCACCCGGGAACGCGCCATCAACGTCGCGGCCTGTTTCCAGCGATTTGCCCGCCACGCCGACATGGCGATGCCCGCGCTCAGCGCGTACGGCAACGCACTGTCCGCGGCACAGCAGCGTCATCTGGAACGCGGTGTCCGCCTGATCACGGGCACGGCCACCCGCCTGCTTGAACTGGTCACCGACGAGGGCTTCGACCCGTCGACCCTGGGTTGCGTGGTATTCGACGAGTGCGACGAAGCCGCCCGCAGCGGTTTTTCAACCGACATGCGCGCCCTCCTCGATGCTCTTCCGAGCGACATCCAGTGGGTATTCACGGGCAACAACATGCCCAAGGGAATAGCCGCGGCCGCGAAGGAACACACGGCGCAGGCACGGACCCTGGTGCTCGACGAAATCACCGCAAGCGAAGCGGCGGCCTGGGAAGGTGTCGTCCCGCAGCAGCGCGAGATTCGCGCCTTCGACAAACTCGAGACACTGTCCCGCCTCACGGACCTCGAAAGCTTCGAATCCATGGTTGTTGTTGCCCGCGGCGCCCTGGATTGCGGGCGAATCACGGATCATCTCAGCGCGCAGGGCCATTCCTGTGTCGCTGTCCATGGCCGATTGAAGAAGGCAGACCGCGACACGGCCTTACGCACCTTCAATAACGGCGATGCCGACATCGCGGTGCTGACCACCAGCTACGCTTCCCAGGTCAAGCGCGTGGGCCTGACGCACGTGATCGGCTATGACCTGCCTTGGACCTCGGACGAACTGGCCGGTCGGCAGGCACTCATCGGGGCCGATACCGAAAGCGCCAGCCACATCCTGCTCAGTCAGCCCCGGGAGCGGCGTTGGGTGCGGGCCCTGGAGAAAGCGACGGGCGTGCGTTTTGGCAACGTCACCGTCGAGCCGCTGGACAACGCCAACGATCGCCGCGTGGCGGGTTTCAAGCAACGCATCGCGACCACCGCCGCCCGCCAGGACCTCAGCCTCTTCGATGGTCTGCTGGCCGAGCTGCGCGAGGAAACGGAAATCGACGCCGAGAAGCTCGCGAGCACCCTGGCGTTCATGGCTCAGAAAGACCGCCCCCTGATCACAGACGAGGCGCCCAAGGAGCGTCGTCCCAAGCGTGAAGAGGAGCCCCAGAACAAGCGTGATGCCCGCGGCCACGAACCCGAGCCCGGCATGGCGCGCTACCGGATCGAGGTGGGACGCGCCAACCGGGTCAAACCTGGAAACATCGTCGGCGCGCTGACCAACGAGGCCGATCTGGAGGCGGCGGATATCGGCCACATCAAGATCTTCGACCGTTTCAGCCTCGTAGATCTGCCGGAGAACATTCAGCAGGAAACCCTGGACCATCTCGCGGGACTCTGGGTCTGCGGACGTCGTCTCGATATTTCCCGAGACGGCGAAAAACAGGCCGAGCCCGATCGCGGCGGGCGCAAGCCCCCCCGCGAACGGACCGAGAGCGCCCCGCGTACCCGCTCCTCCGGCCCGCGCCGCAGCCGTGCGGACAGCGGTGACGGCGGTGGCAACCGGGACAGGGACAGCGGAAACCGCGATGGCAACAGGGACGGCGGAAATCGCGCTGGTGGCAAACGTAAGCGGCCTTCTCGCTCCAACAACGGCAACGCCGGCAATCGCGCCCGCAACGAGCCGCAGCCGGGTAACAGCTACCACGAGGATGACGATCAGACGGCCTTCTTCAAGCCGGGCCGCGAGATCAGCAATGCCAACAACCTGTTCCCCTCCGATCCCTCGTTCACCACGGGACAGTCGCGCCGCCGTCGGATGTAAAGCGGCCACGGAGCGCCTCGCCCCAAGGTGAGGCGCTTCCTCCGGTTTGCGAGGTTCCCCGCCTCGTGAGAGGTGACTGTCGGGCCCCTCCGGGCTACCGTGCGCCCATGACTGAATTACGGCCCTATTGCCCCCATGGCTGACCTGAGCGCTGCGCTGCGCGAATCCGTACTCGCCGCCTACCGGGACGAATGCGTCCTGGACATTCGTGGGGCGGGCTCGAAGACCTTTTACGGCCGCTCAGCGACCGGCGTGCCCCTGGATGTTTCAGGGCACTCGGGCATCATCGACTACCAGCCGGGGGAACTCGTCCTGACCGCCCGTGCGGGCACCCCTCTGGACACTCTCGAACAAGCGGTCGCCGAGGCGGGGCAGATTCTCCCCTTCGACCCCCCCCACTTCGGTGGTTCTGAGAATCCATGCGGCACGCTGGGGGGGATTGTCGCGTGCGGTCTGTCCGGCCCGCGTCGTCCTTATGCCGGGGCCGTTCGCGATCTGGTGCTCGGCACGCGGATCATCAACGGCAAGGGCGAGGACCTGAGATTCGGCGGAAAGGTGATCAAGAATGTCGCGGGCTACGACCTATCAAGACTCATGGTCGGGGCGATGGGCACGCTCGGTGTGTTGCTCGACATCTCCATCAAACTGCTTCCCGCTCCGCGCTCCGAAGTCACCTTGTCCTTCGAATGTGACGCGCCACAAGCCCTGGACCACATGAACGGTTGGGCGGGCCAGGCCGTGCCGCTTTCCGCCGCGGCATGGGTCGATGGTGTCCTCCGAATCCGCCTCTCCGGATTCGAGTCCGCCGTATCAACGGCGGTGACCAAGCTCGGAGGCGAGCGCCAGGATGGCGACAACCGGTGGTGGCATGACCTGCGTGACCATACCCTGCCGTTCTTCTCCGGCAACGCGCCGCTCTGGCGCCTGTCCGTGGGCGGCTCCCGCCCTCAACCAGAAATTGAAGGAAGCTATCTGCTGGACTGGGGGGGCAGTCAGCGCTGGTATCGCGGTCCGGCGGGAGCGGACGTCCTGAGGCCCGCTGCCGTTGCCATGGGTGGCCACGCGACCGCGTTCCGGGGCGGCAACCGTAACGACGACGTTTTCCATCTTCCCGCCCCGGCGACCCTTGTCCTCCACCGCAAGCTCAAGGCGGCCATGGATCCCCTCGGCATCCTCAACCCCGGCCGTCTGTACGCCGGGCTCTGATCATGGATGCCCTGCCCCGTTTGCTGGAGCCGGAGGCGCTGGAGGAGGCACTGGGCCGCCCCGATGTGCTGATTGTCGATCTCAGCCGACCGTCGACTTATGCCCAGGCCCACATTCCGGGGGCTATCCACATGTACTACAGCCAACTCACCCTCGGCCGCCGCCCGGCTCCAGGCCTGCTCCCCAGCCCGGAAGACCTCGGTGCCCGCCTGTCGGCTCTCGGCCTGCGTCGCGACCTGCATGTGGTGGCCTACGACGACGAAGGCGGCGGCAACGCATCGCGCCTGCTATGGACCTTGGAAACCATCGGGCACACCCGTTATTCGCTTCTCAATGGCGGTCTGCACGCCTGGGCCAATGAGGCTCATCCCCTCGAGCAAACGCCCAACCGCCCCACCGAATCGCGCTTCGAGGTGCGCGGCTTCGGTCCGGCCCACATCGCCATTGACGACCTCCTCGCCCGTCTCGAACGTTCGGATATCGCCCTGCTTGACTCGCGCTCGCCGGGTGAATTCATCGGCAGCCAACGTTACGCCGCTCGCTCAGGACATATTCCCGGAGCAGTCAACATTGAGTGGACGCGCTTTATGGATCAGGAGCGCAATCTACGCCTACTACCGGCGCCCGCGATCAAGGGCCTGCTCGCGGACGTGGGGATCAGCCCGGACAAAGAAGTCATCACGTACTGCCAAACCCATCACCGGTCGTCCCACACCTGGATGGTTCTGACCAGCCTGGGCTACCCACGGGTTCGTGGATATGCCGGCGCCTGGTCGGAATGGGGGAATCGCGGTGACACACCGATTGAAACCTGAGCTGGGTGCGTCACTGCCCCCCCGGGTGGGGAGTCAGCCCTCGATCCCATCACGGTGCTGGAGTACCCATTCGCGAATACCGTCCAGCCGCGTATACACGGACTCAACCCAGACGCCGTAGACATTGGAGCGACTGGAGGTGGCCACACCGAATACGGTGACGGTTCCATCCGCGTCACTGCTGTAGAGGGGGCCACCGGAATCTCCCGCGCGGGTGCGGTGACGCCGAAGCGCACCGTCATAGCTGATCCGCGCCGCGACGGCGAAGCGGGTGAGACGGGTCACAATGGTGGATAGGGCGAAGGGTGCAAAATCACTGACCGCGTCATCACGCAGGTTGATTCCGGTGAAGCGGTATTGCCCCAGAACCCTGGGATGACTCCCGGTGATGGCCGGGTAGCGCTCACTGCTTGACCCCAGAGGCTCATTCAGACCGATGACCGCCACATCGTAGATACCCGCAAGATCGCGGAGATAACGCCCCAGATCCTGGTCAGACACCGCCATTACATCCGCCTTTTGGGACAGGGGAATTGAATCGTGGATGTATACCGACCGCCCCGACACCGCGGACTTTGCGCCGCTGGACGATCTGCTCACCGTGACACGATCCAATGGCACCCCCTCCAGCAGCGATCCGGTATCGGCGTCGTACACGGACAACACCGTATGCGCGGCGGTCAGAACCGTGCGCGGCCCGATCAGTATTCCGGTGCCTCTACGCAGGAAAAGCTTGCCGTCCTTGAGCATGGGCGCGGCAATCTCCACGGTATGGGAAAGCCCTGGCAGTTGCGGCCCCTCTTCGGCCATTGCCCTTGGCGCGGTGAATACCCAGCAGATCGAAAAGAAAGTCAGCGCGACGTAGAACCGCCACCCGCCGCGGGTACTCACTTGCCTTCCCAACCGCGGGCCGCCGCACTATCGGAATCGCGCGCCTCCACCCAGCGCGCGCCATCCGGCGTGGACTCCTTTTTCCAGAACGGCGCCCGGGTCTTGAGGAAATCCATGATGAAAGCGCAGGACTCGAAGGCCGCCGCGCGATGCGCGGAGGTACAGATCACGAGAACAATGGGATCGGTCGGCCGCAGGAGCCCCACCCGGTGCACCACGAGAGCCGAATTCAGAGGCCAACGGGAGCGGGCCTCATCGACAATGCCCTCGATAACCTTCTCGGTCATACCCGGGTAGTGTTCGAGTTCGAGTGCATTGACCCCGACACCATCGTTCAGTTCGCGCACCACGCCGACGAAGGAGGCAATGGCGCCGATGCCGGCATCGGCCAAGCGCATGCGCTCACACTCCGCCCCAAGGTCGAAGGCACCGTTCTGCACCCGCACCTGAAAACGTTCCTGCATGGCTATCCGCCGGTCACGGGCGGAAAGAACGCCACTTCGTCCCCGTCGACGACTTCCGAATCAGGTGCTGCCATTTCGTGGTTGATTGCACTAAGCACCCGCCCTGAGCCGAACGCCTCGGACCAGACCCCGCCGCGCTCCATGAGCCGCTCGTGTACTGCTCCGACTGTCGTCGCTGAGTCGTCGATGGACAGGGATTCGGAATCGGTACCCAGACGCTCCCGAAGACTGGCGAAATAGCGAACGGTGACGGGCATCGGCGTATACACAACCTGGGAAGTCAAACCCGGGGGTTTTACCAGAATCGGTAGCGTATGCCACCTGGCATCAACGATGGGGCGTGTACGTGGGGCGCACGACCAAGATGTTTCGGGAGCGCGACACGTTCGGTATCCGCTTGCGTGCCCCGGCCGTGCTAATGGGAAGAATCGACATGCGGTATCACCGCAGGGCGCAGCGGTTACCGTAGACAGACATGACATCCTTGATCTCATCCAGCACCCGCTCGCGCTCGATCACACTCAAGCCGGCGGTCTCGGCGACATGCTCGCCACTTTCCATGCGCTGGATGACACCGTGCACTTCCTGACAGCCCAAAGCACAGATCGCCTCGATGGCCAATTCGACGCGCCGACCGGGAACTGACTCGGTCGGGGTGAGAATGTGATGCAGTCCGGAAAGTGCGTAGACAGCTGAGCTCATGCAGGCACGTCCATTGGAGACGGATTAGCAGTTGCGCACACACTAATGAACTGGATCGGCACCGCCATATCCCCTTTGGGCCATATCCGCCCGGGTCAGCGCGACCAGAAATCCACCGCGTAACGGGGCAGTGGCCCGGGATTGCACGGCGCATTATTCAGATGGACGGGGCACCGGATCACGATCATGGAGACTGATGACCGCCACCAGCATGGCCAGCGTCGCCACCCCGGCGGCAATCGCGTAAACGGTAAAAGGCCCCTCCGAATCCCACAGGTAGCCGCTGACCAGGTTACCCACGGCACCACCGGCTCCGAAACTCACCGAGCTATACAGTGCCTGGCCGCGACTCTGATGGCGGCCACGGAAGAATCGGTGGGTCAGGTGTATGGCGACCGCATGCACCACGCCGAAACTTGCCGCGTGCAGCAACTGCGCAATGACGAGATTGAGCAGACTGTCCGGCCAGGCCCCGATCATGAGCCAACGCAGCGCGGTCAGGGCCAGGGCCACGACCATCAAGCCGCGTGCCCCCAGCCGTGCCATGAGTGGGCCCATCACCAGGAACAGACCGATCTCCGCGACCACGCCAAGGGCCCAGAGCGGCCCGATTACCGAGTGGCTGTATCCATGCGCTTCCAGGTACAGGGTATAGAAGATGTAGTACGGGCTATGGCTGGCCTGCAACAGGAACACCACCACCAGCAGGGCGATCACCTCCGGACGACGTAAGACACCCAGAATCGATCCGCTGACCGGTGCGACGGGCCCATCACCAACCTCCGAGACCGGCAGACTGCTGAGCCATATCCCGGCGAAAAGAAACAGAAGAACCCAGGGCAGCGTGCCCGCGCCCCAGAGATCGAGAAGCGCGCCGGCAACCACGACCGTGAGGATGAAACCCACAGAGCCCCATAGGCGGATGCGCGCATAGCGGTGTGTCTCCGAACCCAGGTGGTTCAAGGTGACGGCCTCGAACTGGGGCAGCACGGCGTTCCAGAAGAAACTGAACACCACCATGACCGCGGCCATGGACCAATAACCGTCCACGAAGAAAACCGCCGCGAAGCTGAGCATGGCCGCCAGGGAGCCATGGCGCACCAGGCGCATGTGCCAACCCGTGTGGTCGGCGACCCAGCCCCAGATATTGGGCGCGATGATCTTGGTCCCCACGAGCAGGGCCATGAGTTCACCGATCTCGTTGGCGGCGAATCCACGGTCTTTCAGCAGCACCGCCCAATAGGGCAGCAAGGCCCCCAAGGTACCGAAGTAAAGCAGGTAGAAATTGGACAGCCGCCAATACGGAACGGGCGCGGACACGAAGAAAAACGCGGCAGGCCGGGCCTCAGCCCGCCCCGAGCGGGCGCGGCGGAATTACCGGGGTATCGACCTCGACATCGCCATTCTGTCCGCGCTGGCGCAGGCAGTGGTCCATAAGCACCATGGCCAGCATGGCCTCCGCGATGGGCGTCGCACGGATACCGACGCAGGGATCATGACGCCCCTTCGTCACCACTTCGATGGGTTGACCTTTGGTGTCCACGGAGCGCCCCGGGATACGGATCGAAGAGGTGGGCTTGAGGGCCATGCTCACCAGAATGTCCTGGCCGCTGGAAATCCCACCCAACACACCGCCTGCATTGTTGCTGAGAAAACCTTCGGGCGTGATCTCATCGCGATGCTCCGTGCCCTTCTGCGCCACGCAATCGAACCCCGCGCCGATCTCGACGCCCTTCACGGCATTGATACTCATCATGGCGTGGGCAATGTCCGCATCGAGGCGATCAAAGATCGGCTCGCCCCACCCCGGCGGCACCCCGGTTGCAACCACGTTGATGCGCGCCCCCACCGAGTTCCCCTCGGAGCGCAACTCATCCATGTACTGCTCCAACTCAGGAACCTTCCCCGGGTCAGGGCAGAAGAAGGCATTGTTCTCCACCGCATCCCAATCCTTCAGTTCCAGGGCGATAGGCCCGAGTTGGGCCATATAGCCGCGGATTTCGATCCCCATCCGCTCACGCAGCCACTTCTTGGCCACCCCCCCGGCTGCGACCCGCACAGCGGTCTCGCGGGCCGACGACCTGCCGCCACCGCGATAGTCCCGTACCCCGTACTTGTGGCGGTAGCTGTAGTCCGCGTGGCCGGGCCGGAAGGTATCCATGATGTTGGAGTAATCCTTGGAGCGTTGATCGGTGTTCTGGATCAACAAGCCGATGGGCGTACCGGTCGTCACCCCTTCGAAGACGCCGGAGACGATCTTCACTCGGTCATCCTCCCGCCTTTGGGTGGTATGCCGCGACGTGCCCGGCTTACGCCGGTCGAGGTCAAGCTGCAGGTCTTCCTCCGTCAGCGGCAGCCCGGGAGGACAGCCATCGACGATGGCCCCCAGGGAATGACCATGGGACTCACCAAAGGTGGTGACCGTGAACAGTTTGCCGTAGGAATTACCGGACATGGATAGAGCGCGTCTTCAGGAGTTGCATGCGGGCCGGGAAGGATACCTGATTGGAACGGCCGGGAAGGTTCGGCGACCACCGCGATCTGTAAGGGTTCGGGCCGTTCTCCGGTCTGATGTGGGACCCACAGTCACGATCCGGTGCTGCCATGCTCGCCCGTATACCTCGTCCATTGCGTTACCTGCTCATGGGTGCGTTCGTCCTGCTCACCGTGCTCACCCTGTTACCCACACCTCCGGGTCTGTCGCCCACGGCCCGGGCATCCTCACCTCCGTCGGTTGCCCCGCCGTTCACCCAGACAAGTCCCGAGGCCTGGATCAACAGCGGGCCGCTGACCTGGGATGACCTGCGCGGACAGGTCGTTCTCCTCGACGTCTGGACCTTCGACTGCTGGAACTGCTATCGCTCCTTCCCGTGGCTCAATTCCCTGGAGGCACGTTACGGCGACAAGGGACTGACGGTGATTGGAATCCACACCCCCGAGTTCCGGCACGAACACAAGCGGCCCAACGTCGAACAGAAGGTCCACGAGTTTGAACTGCATCACCCGATCATGATGGACAACGACTTCGGCTACTGGAACGCACTCAACAACCGCTACTGGCCCGCCTTCTACCTGGTGGACAAACAGGGGCGTATCCGCGGCCGCTTCATCGGAGAAACCCACGCAGGCGACCGCAACGCCAGCGCGATCGAAACGCAAGTGAGGGAACTGCTCGCCGAGTGATGGGCGCAACAACCCATCGGTCGATCATTCGATCACCTTCACCGTGTTGGGCAACTGGGCCAGCAGCGCCTCAGCGACCGCATTGACGGCCTCGGGACGGGGGAAGCTTGCGCGACTGACCAGTGAGATTCGGCGAAACGCATCCTTGTCCTCCAACGGACGCACAATCACCCCGGCGTCGGTGGTCCAGGAACTGCGCAAGGCCAGGGCGGGAACCAGGGTGCAGCCGAATCCGGCACCGACCATCTGGATCAGGGTCTCAAGGCTCGCTGCCCGCAAGTCTCCGAAGGCGCCGGATTCCCCTTCGTGCAACGAACACACCTCCATCACCTGCCGCGACAGGCAATGGCCATCGTCCAGCAACAGCAGTTCGTCGTCGGGGATATCCGTCGCACGCACCTCGTCCGCCGTATAAAGGACATGATCGCGGGGATGCGCCAGCCAGAAGGGCTCATCGAACAAGGGCCGGGCCACGAGATCCGGGTCATCGATGGGCGTCGCAATGAGCGCAACGTCTATTTCGTGACGGCGTAACAGGTGCAATGTCGTCTCAGTCACCTGTTCAGACAGGATCAGGCGCATCTGCGGGTACGAACGTCGCAGCGGCACCAGCAGCAGGGGCGCCACATACGGACCCAGGGTCGGAATGACGCCCAATCGGAGCGGACCGGCCAGCGGGTCCTGGTGGGCCTTCGCCACCGCCTCAATCATTTCGGCCTGTTCGATGGCACGTCGCGCATGGACCAGGATGCGCTGTCCTACCGGGGTAATTTCCACGGACCTGTTGGTCCGCTCAAACACCTTGACGCCCAACGATTCCTCGAGCTTCTTGATCTGGCCACTCAGGGTGGGCTGGCTGACGAAGCACGCATCAGCGGCGTGGCCGAAATGTTTATGTTCCGATACGGCGATGAGGTAGCGCAGGTCGCGAAGATTCATCCCGTGGATTGTGAACGCAAAACGCCTGCGACACTAAGGCCCACGCGCCATACAAACACTGATTCAGTGGCAATTACCGGATACATGGAGCGCCCCGGGCACGAGGCTGGACGGCAAACCGGACGCGCCAGGACCGAAGCCCGCGGATCACCCGCCGCGGATATCGCCCGGTCGCACGGGAATCACCTGGGCCTGCTGCTGAGACGGCGCCTCCCCCGGTTCATCGAAGGCGATGCTGTCCTGGCTCATGCGGTCCTCCCAATCGAAGCGGGGCAGATTCGCGAACACGGCATTGAGACCGTCCCGCCATGCCTGCTCCAGGGTCGACAGAAAATCGCCGTGATCGCCCAGAACACAATGGGCGGACAGGCCCTGGCACCCGGCACGCAGAATGGACAGCTCGAACGGCGGACCCACGGTGGTATTGGAATGGGCCGTGGAGTTCAACGAAACCAGGGCCAGGCGGGCGGCATCCTCCAGACTCAGGTCGGAGCGGATCACACGGTCGAGCACCGGCTTCCCGTATTTGGTCTCGCCGATCTGCAGGTACGGGGTGGAGGTGGAGGCTTCGATGTAGTTGCCCTGAGGGTAGATCAGGAAAAGCCCATGGGGCTGATTGCCGATCTGTCCGCCCAGGATAAGCGTCGTCTCGCCACTCACATTGCACGCGGCCAGTGCGTCCGAATGCTGCATCTGGGTCCCGACACTCACCCTTCCGAGGTATTCCGCGGCTTCGAACAAGTAGCGTGCGCTGAGGAGGTTTTCGCCACCGTCCGGGAAATCCAGATCCCGGCGCACGCGGTTCACCACCGCCTGCGTGGTAGCGAGGTTACCCGCGGAAAGAATCACGAAGGTGCGATCCGGTGCCGGGGTCAGCACGTGCATCTTCGAGTACGTGGTGACGTAATCGACGCCGGCGTTCGTTCGGGAGTCCGAAGCGAACACCAGGCCATCGTTGAGTCTCAAGCCAACGCAGTAGGTCATGGTCAGGACTTAGCAAATTGCGGGCCCATGATTTTATGCATTCCCCACGCCCCATTGGCCACCTTCACCTTGGCCACGACTTCAATCCCGCAATCAGGCCAATGAGAGCCCCATCATCCGATGCCCATGGCATGGTTGATGCAACGCTGTTCAGATGGGGTGAAATGGGGGAGTATCGCGCCTCCACCCAATGGTGCGACGCACCATTTTAGAGCACATCCAAGAGACACCTGCACCATGTCGATACGCGTCGCCATCCGGCACCGTACGGAATACCACTACGATCGGCCCGTCGCCCTGTCACCCCACCTGGTTCGACTGCGCCCTGCGCCGCACAGCCGCACGCCGATTCACCATTACTCCCTCAAGGTCGAGCCCGAGGAACAGTTCCTCAACTGGCAGCAGGATCCCTTCGGCAACTACATCGCGCGCCTCGTGTTTCCGGAGAAGGCCACCAAGCTGGTGGTGGACGTATCGGTTGTCGCCGACCTGGTGACCATCAACCCGTTCGATTTCTTCGTCGAGGATTACTCGAGCCACTACCCATTCAAGTACGCCGACCAGGAACGCAAGGAACTGGCCCCCTACCTGGAGATCAAGGAACGCGGCCCTCTTCTCACCAAGCTCTTGGAAGATCTGCGCGCCGACATGCCCGGCCGCGCAGCGACCCGCGCCATGGCGGAGGAAGACGACGACCTGCCGAACGGGCCGCATATCGTTCATTTCCTGGTCGAGCTGAACCAGCGTCTCGAGCAAGCCATCGGCTACAACATTCGCATGGAGGTGGGGATCCAGACCTGCGAGGAGACCTTGCAGTGCAAGACCGGTTCCTGCCGCGACTCCGCCTGGCTGCTGGTGCAGATTCTGCGGCATATGGGCCTCGCCGCCCGTTTCGTCTCCGGCTACCTCGTGCAGCTCACCGCCGACCAGAAAGCCCTGGATGGTCCGTCAGGCCCCGAGGAGGACTTCACTGATCTGCATGCCTGGGCCGAGGTCTACATCCCGGGCGCCGGTTGGGTGGGTCTGGACCCCACCTCGGGCCTGTTTGCCGGTGAAGGCCACATCCCCCTGGCCTGCACCCCTGACCCGGTAAGCGCCGCGCCGATTGTCGGCGCCAGCGACAAATGCGAAGTCACCTTCGAGTTCGAAAACTCCGTCACCCGCATCCGCGAAGATCCCCGCGTCACCAAGCCGTACACCGATGAGCAGTGGCAGGCCATCCTCGCCCTGGGCGACCACGTGGACCGGATGCTCGACAAGAACGACGTGCGCCTGACCATGGGCGGCGAACCCACCTTCGTATCCATCGACGACATGGACAGCCCGCAGTGGAACACCGCCGCCCTGGGCAAGCACAAACTGGAGCGCGCCGGCGTTCTGGTGCGCAAGCTGAAGAAGGCTTTCGGCGCCAACGGCGTGCTGCACTACGGCCAGGGAAAATGGTACCCCGGCGAACAACTGCCACGCTGGGCGCTGGGCTGTTACTGGCGCCGCGACGGCCAGTCCGTCTGGAACGAACCCGATTTGCTGGCCGACCCGGCCACCGATGGTGACAGCGGTACCACCGATGCCCTGCGTATGGCCCAGGCCATCGCCAAGCACCTCGGGGTGCCGACTTCGAACGTGGTACCCGGCTACGAGGACGCGATCTACTACCTGTGGAAGGAAGGCACCCTGCCCTCCAACGTGGACGTACTCGACAACAAGATGGCCGACCCCATGGAGCGCGCGCGTCTGCGTAAAGTCTTCGACCAGGGCCTCAACCACAAGGTGGGCTTCGCCCTTCCCGTGGCCTGGGACTACCGTAAGGACAGCTGGATCTCCGGTCCCTGGGCCTTCCGGCGCGGCAATATGTTCCTGATCCCCGGTGACTCGGCCATGGGCTACCGCCTACCCCTCGATTCCCTGATCTGGGAGCCGAAGAAGAACCGCCAACAGGTCATCCCCAAGGACCCGTTCGATGAGCGCGACGAGTTGCCGGAGATCCGCGACCGCCTGCGCATGGTGCAGTCTGGCGAGGTCATCGCCCGCCCGCCCGAGCCTCGTGCCGCCGATGCCCGACCGAGCAAGGAAGAGGAAGCGGAAGGCAACGTGGTGCGCACCGCCCTCTGCGTGGAGCCCCGCGACGGTCACGTGCATGTGTTCCTGCCCCCGCTCGAGGAACTTGAACACTACCTGGACCTGCTCAACGCCCTGGAGGCCGCCGCCACGGAGACCGGCGTACCCCTGATCATGGAGGGTTACGAGCCGCCCCACGATCCGCGCCTCATGCGCCTCAACGTCACCCCCGACCCGGGCGTCATCGAGGTCAACGTGCATCCCGCCAACGACTGGCGCGAACTGGTGAGCAACACCGAAGTCCTCTACGAGGAGGCACGCCAGTCGCGCCTGGGCACCGAGAAATTCATGCTCGACGGGCGACACAGCGGCACCGGCGGCGGCAACCACGTCACCATTGGCGCGGCCAAACCCGCTGACAGCCCCATCCTGCGTCGGCCCGATCTGCTGCGCTCGCTGATCACCTATTGGCAGCACCACCCCTCGCTCTCCTACCTGTTCTCCGGCCTGTTCATCGGCCCAACCTCCCAGGCCCCACGCGTGGACGAGGCCCGCGACGACAGCCTCTATGAATTGGGCATCGCCTTCAGCGAGGTGCCACCCGGCGAGACCCCCGCCCCCTGGTTGGTGGACCGCATCCTCCGCCATCTGCTGGTGGACCTGACCGGCAACACCCACCGCGCCGAGTTCTGCATCGACAAGCTCTACTCCCCCGACGGCCCCACCGGCCGCCTGGGCCTGGTGGAATTCCGCGGCTTCGAAATGCCGCCGCACTCGCGCATGTCCTCAGTACAGCAGTTGCTGCTGCGCACCCTGATCGCGCGCTTCTGGGACAAACCCTACGACCACGACCCCGTGCGTTGGGGCACGGAACTGCACGACCGCTTTATGCTGCCCCACTACGTGGAGCGCGACATTCACGACGTCGTGCATGACATCAATCGTGCCGGCTACGACTTCGACCCGGCTTGGTTCGACCCCTTCGTGGAGTTCCGCTTCCCCCGCTACGGCACCATCAACGTGGACGACGTGGAAATGGAACTGCGCTTCGCCATCGAGCCCTGGAACGTGCTCGGCGAGGAGATCACCGCCCTGGGCACCGCCCGCTTCGTGGATTCCTCCGTGGAACGGCTCCAGGTCAAGGCCCAGGGCCTGGTGGAAGGCCGCCACGTCATCGCCTGCAACGGTCGCCGCCTGCCCCTGCGCTCCACCGGTACCCGGGGTGAGTTCGTTTCCGGCGTCCGCTTCAAGGCCTGGGCACCGCCCTCGGGCATGCACCCCACCATCGGCGTGCAGGCCCCGCTCACCTTCGACATCGTCGACACCTGGAATGACCGCTCCCTGGGCGGATGCAGTTACCACGTGGCTCACCCGGGCGGGCGCAGCTATGAGACCTTCCCGGTGAATGCCAACGAAGCCGAGTCCCGACGCCTGGCCCGCTTCTCCAAGACCGGCCATACAAGCTCGGCCATCACGCCGCCCGACGAGAACCCCAACCCCGACTTCCCCTGGACCCTCGACCTGCGCCATCCACCCAGGCGCTGACCCGACAGGCCAGGGAGGGCCATACCGAAACGCATCAAGAGGAGCCCCGAAACACGCAAGGGGCGGCACCAAAGAGCTAGAAATGACATGACAATAAACTGGCAAGCCTATGAGAAATCGGATTTTTTCGACGAACTCATAGATGAAGAAAGCAAACCCCGCGCAGCCGCGAAGGAGCTGGTTTCCTTCCTGGACGAACTGGACACCGAAGACCTCCAGCAACGACAGGCTGAAGCCGACCTGTCCATGAAACAGATGGGCGTGACCTTCCGGGTGTACACCCAGGAGGAAGGTTCCATCGACCGGGCATGGCCCTTCGACATCATTCCCAGGATCATCGCAAAGAAGGAATGGGACCAAACGGCCAAGGGCCTGAAACAGCGCGTTCACGCCCTCAACCTGTTCATCGACGACCTCTATCACGACCAGAAGATCGTCAAGGACAAAGTCTTCCCTGGTGACCTGCTGAAGAACTCCGTCAACTTCCGCAAGCAATGCATCGGGGTCAGCCCGCCGTTGGGAATATGGGCCCATATCTGCGGATCGGACCTGGTGCGCGATGGCGACGGCACCCTGTACGTTCTGGAGGACAACCTGCGTGTGCCGTCCGGCGTGTCGTACATGCTGGAAAACCGCCTGGTCACCAAGCGCGTCTTCCCCGAACTGTTTCGCGAGTACGCCCCCCTGCCGGTGGACGAATACCCCTCGGACCTGTTCGACACCCTTGCCTCCCTGAGCCCCCGCCCCGGGGACACCCCGGAGATCGTGGTGCTGACCCCCGGCATCTTCAATTCAGCCTACTTCGAGCACTCCTATCTCGCGCAGCAGATGGGCTGTGAACTGGTCGAGGGTCGTGATCTGTACGTTGACGATGACGATTGCGTCTATATGCGCACCATTGAGGGCCCCGAGCGCGTCGATGTGATTTACCGCCGCATTGATGACCTGTTCATGGATCCGGAGGTCTTCGACAAGGAATCGCTGCTGGGCGTACCCGGGCTCATGCGCGCCTGGAAGGCCGGTAACGTCGCCCTGGCCAATGCCCCCGGAGCCGGCGTCGCTGACGACAAGGTGGTCTATTCCTACGTACCGGACATCATCAAGTACTACCTGGGCGAGGACCCCATCGTTCCCAACGTCCCCACCTACCGCTGCATGGACGAGGACTCCCTGGAGTACGTACTCGCCAACATCAAGGATCTGGTGGTTAAACCCGCCAACGAGTCCGGTGGCTACGGCATGCTCGTGGGGCCGGCGTCCACCAAGGCCGAGCGCGCCAAGTTCAAGGAACTGATCAAGGCCGACCCGCGCAACTACATCGCCCAACCCACGCTGTCGCTGTCCACCACGCCGACCGTGATCGGCAAAACCCTGGAGCCGCGTCACCTGGACTTGCGGCCGTTCATCCTCACGGGCAAAACCCAGGAGGTGACCATGGGCGGGCTGACCCGCGTCGCCCTGCGCAAGGGCTCACTCGTGGTCAACAGCTCCCAGGGGGGCGGGTCCAAGGACACCTGGATCGTAGACGTCTAGCGCGCTGGCGCGCGAACTTTGAATTATGAGTTTTGGGTTTTGAATTCCGGGGGTGTCCGCCTCGCGGACGGTGTGTTGATGGAGTCCATCCGAACCGTCGTCGCGGATCGACACCCTTGGAGCTAGAGATAAGGTAGAGAGCCATGTTGTCGCGAGTCGCCGAAACGATTTACTGGATGGGGCGCTATATCGAGCGCGCTGAGAACACCGCACGTCTGACGCAGGTCTCCACGAACCTGCTCATGGACCTGCCCCGGGGCATCACACCCGGTTGGCGCCCCCTTGTCGTCATTCTCGGCGGCGAACAGGCCTTCGAAGCACGCTGGGACGAGTACACCGAACGCAGGGTCGTTCACTTCATCGTTGGCGATCTGGAAAACCACGGCTCGACACTTTCCAGCCTCGCCTTCGCCCGTGAGAACGCCCGCACCATCCGCGACATCATCCCGCGCGAAGCCTGGGAGAAACTCAACGAGCTCTACCACCAGGTCAGCGACGGCTTGCAGAAAGGCCTGACCAAACACGGCCGGTTTGAATTCCTCTCCAGCCTGATCGAGGGCATCCAGACGCTCACCGGCATCCTGGCCGGCAGCATGAACCACGATGCGGCCTACAGCTTCTTCAACATCGGCCGCAAGCTTGAGCGGGCGGACATGACCACACGCATGATCGACGTTCAGGCCGCCACGATCATGCATGGCACCGACGAAGAGTCCCGCGCCATCGAGGGCCTGCGATGGATGGCCGTGCTCAAGTCTCTGACCGGCTACCAGATGTATCGCCGGGCCATGCAGGTCCGCATTCAGCGCGGGGCCGTGCTGGATTTCCTCTTCCATCACGAGGACTTTCCGCGCGCCGTACGTTACTGCCACGGCCAGATGGTCGGGGAACTGAAGAAACTGCCGCACCATGACATCGTCAAGGCCGCCCTGGACGAGTTCGTGCACACACTGGACGGCATCACCGCGGACAAACACGACGACCCCTCACTGCACGACGCTATCGACGAGCTGCAGTTGGGCCTCATCAGGATTCACCAGAGCGTGGTGGAAGCGTACTTCCTCAAGACAGCCGAACAGGAGCAAAGCCAGGCGGCCTGAACCGCAGCCAGAACCGCAGCCAGAACTGCGGTCTGAACCGCGGTCTGAACTCCGGCGTCGTTGGCGGGTTCAGTCGGCGGCCTGCGCCGATAGATAGTGGCTACGCCAGCCCTCATAGGCCTCGACGACACCGTCCATGGCCGCTTGCTCGTAGGGGCGTAGTCCGCTGAGCAGCATGCGTTTCACGCCCGTGCCGAAGACCCCGTCGGCGTCGGTCAGTTCGAACTCGAGGCTGACCTCCCCGCGCTTGCCCGATGCCTTCAGCTCGCCGCCCGCGTACTTCAACTCCGGCTCACCGAAGACCGTTCTGTCCAGCTCCACTGCCATCCGTTCATAGATCACCAACGGACGCTCGGGATTGATCATCACCCCCGCATCCGCCATGAGCGGCACCAGAAGGTGCGGAAAGGTCTTGCCGGAGAACTGCACATAGGCGCGCGCCAGGGCGGCAACTCGATCGGCGTCCTGATCCGCTGCACCTTCCCGCTCCACCTTGAGGTAAGTCCGACCTTTGTCATCCTGAACGTCAAAGGCCTGAGCATCCGTCGGCGCGAAGCCCAGCGGCACATCCCGCCCCACCATGCCGGCAAAGACGAAACACATGCGCGGGCTGACCCCGTGGTGCGCAAGGACCAACGAGAACAAAAGGTCTCCGGGCACGCAAAACCGCTTTGAATCGGCATCGTGAATCGGATTGAAGTCGCCCGCCACGAGCTTGGCGAAAGCGCTTGCCTGGTCGGCGCTGATCAGCACACGGCCCTGGTCGTACTGGTGGTAATCGTCAAGAAACATACTTAGTCCGATGGTTGCCGACAGGTGCGCCAGCGCACCCCCATGGTGCGGGTCCGCCATCAGCAGGTAGCGAAGCATACCCAAAACCCCGCGAACGCGGTGGCCAACGCCTGCCGCGCGGGTGTTCCCCATTGGCATGACGACGCCACACTCCCACAATCGGCGGCCCCGCCCCCTCAGCCCGAATATCCATGGACACCGCCCAGGCCCAAGGCCACATCGACCGCATCTGGGACGACAGCATCGTTCCCACCCTGACGGACTACATCCGTATCCCCAACAAATCACCGCTGTTCGACCCCGACTGGGCGGCCCACGGGCACATGGACCACGCGGTGGACCTGATGGCCGACTGGGCCCGAAGCCACGGCGTACCGGGCATGACACTGGACATCATCCGACTTGAGGGACGGACGCCGGTGATCCTCATGGAGATACCAGGCACGGGCAGCGGACGGGGCCTGCTCTACGGCCACCTGGACAAGCAACCGGAGACCGAGGGCTGGCAGGAGGGACTGGGGCCCTGGAACCCCGTCCTCCGAGGTGATCGCCTCTATGGGCGCGGCGGCGCGGATGACGGTTACGCCCTGTTCGCCAGCCTCACGGCGTTTCGCATACTCCATGAGCAGGGTATCGAGCATGCACCGTGCACCATTCTCATTGAATCCAGCGAAGAATCCGGCAGCCCAGATCTGCCCGCCTACATGGCGCATCTGGCCGATCGCATAGGCGACCCGGACCTGGTGATCTGTCTGGACTCCGGGGCAGGAAACTACGAGCAGATGTGGTGCACCACCTCCCTACGCGGACTCGTGGGCGGCGACCTGAGCGTCGAGGTGCTGGAGGAAGGCGTGCACTCCGGCGACGCATCCGGCGTGGTGCCGTCAAGTTTCCGCATCCTGCGCCAGCTGCTCGACCGCATCGAAGACGTACACAACGGCTGGATCATCCCGCCGGAATTTCATACCAGCATTCCCAGGGACCGTCTGCGGCAGGCCCACACGGCCGCGCAGGTTCTCGGGGACGCAGCGATCGACCGCTATCCCTTCGCCGGTGATACCCAGGCCACGACCCGCGATGGCGTTGATGCCCTGCTCAACCGGACCTGGCGGCCTGCCTTGGAAATCACCGGCGGCGCCGGCCTTCCTCCCCTGGATAGCGCGGGCAACGTCCTGCGGCCGCGCACCTCGGCGAAGCTCTCGCTGCGTATCCCGCCACTGGTTGATGGCAAGCGAGCCACCGCCACACTCAAACAGATCCTGGAAGCGAACCCACCCCACCGGGCACGGGTCCGTTTCGAACCGGAGTGGGACGCATCCGGATGGAATGCGCCACCGTTCGCCCCCTGGCTCGAAGAGGCCCTGGAGCGGGGATCACAGGCATTTTTCGGCAAAGGCGCGGTGCACACGGGCGAAGGTTTCTCCATACCCTTCATGGCCATGTTGGCCGAGCAGTACCCCAGGGCGCAGTTCATGATCACCGGCGTCCTCGGTCCCCATTCCAACGCGCACGGTCCCAACGAGTTTCTGCACATCCCCATGGCGAAGGGGCTGACCGGTTGCGTCGCAACCGTACTCGAGGCCCACGGTAGGCGTGCACCTTGAAACCGGCACGCCTTCCAACCCGGCAACGCCACCCCACGCACATCGCACCATGGCGTAGAATGCTGCCGCCAGAGCTCGTGCCTCCGTCAGTGGAAGTGCGCGCCCTTATCAAACGAGGAAACACAATGCCCCGCATGATCCGGTCGTTCCTGATCTCCACCTGCGCCGCCCTGCTCGCCCTTTCCTGGGCCCTGCCCGCCCACGCCCAGCAGGACCGGGAAGAAACCTTCAAGGATTGGACCCTGACCTGTCGGGGTGTGGAGGTCGGTGGCAGCACCCGCGACATCTGCCGGGTCCACCAGAAGGGTCTTGCCCAGAACGGCCAGCCGATGGTGGTCATGGAGATGGGCTATGAGGAGGGCAAGGAGCAGCTGTTCGGCTATTTCACGGTGCCATTGGGTGTTGCCCTCAGCGGGCGACTGAGACTTGCCATTGATGACGGCAAGACTATCGCCGTGCCCTTCGTGGTCTGCCTCAAGGCGGGCTGCAAGGCAGCAGGCCCCATGGAGGACGACTTCGAGAACGCACTCAAAGCCGGTAAGAAACTCAAGGTCGGTCTGGTCTTCATCAACGGCCGCCAGGAAGTCGCTGAGCTGTCCCTGCAGGGGGTAACCGCAGCCATCGACGCCCTCAAGAAGTAATCGGCCAGACCCAGGCAGGCCTCCGCGGGCCTGCCCGATATCAGAATCCCCGAAACCCGCTACCGCGCCGCAACTCCCCCGATCTGCCCACCGCACCGGAACCCCGCTACGATGGCGGGTATAGGCGATGGGTCCTGCCCCAATATTGAGGTTCACGACAGCGCCTGACGCACGTTCAACCTCCCCGCCCCCTTGCGGGCCGCCCTATCGATCCCGCGGAACACACGGCCGATGGACCACAGCGCACTCAACGACGTAGTCATCCTGCTTCTGCTCTCGGTCCTGACCGTGGCAGTGGTTCGGCGCGTCAACCTGCCACCCATCCTGGGCTACCTGATGATCGGCGTAGTCGCCGGGCATCACGCCCTGGGATGGGTGCCGGACACGCCCGCCATCCACCTGCTGGGCGAGATCGGCGTCGTCTTCCTGCTGTTCATGATCGGACTGGAGATATCACTGCCCCAGCTTCTGGCCATGCGGGGCACGGTACTCGGACTGGGCGGCGCGCAGGTTCTGGGGTCCACGCTCAGTGGCGGCCTGATCGCATGGTGGCTGGGCATCCCCTGGCAAGGCGCCATCATCGTCGGCGGCGCCCTCGCGCTGTCGTCCACCGCCCTGGTGGTGAAGCAGCTTACCGAGCAACTGGAAATGGGCTCGCGGCACGGACGAATTGCACTCGGAATCCTGCTGTTTCAAGATCTGGCGGTGGTGCCGTTCCTGGTGCTGATCCCCATTCTCGGCGGGGATTCCGAGGGTTCCATGGCCATGGCTATCGGGCTCGCACTGCTAAAGGGCACCCTCGCGGTCGTGGTTATGCTCGTGGCCGGGCGCAAGCTGATCCGTCCGCTGTTGCACTGGTCTGGCGCGCCCAAATCCGTGGAATTATTCACCCTCGCGATTCTCCTGGTCGCCCTGGTGGCGGCCTGGCTGACCGCCAGTCTCGGGCTCTCGCTGGCCCTGGGCGCGTTTCTGGCGGGCATGATGCTCGGAGATACCGAATTCAAACACCAGGTGGAGTCGGAAATCCGGCCGTTTCGCGATGTGCTCATGGGCCTGTTCTTCATCACCGTCGGGACGCAACTCAACCTGGCCGTGCTGCCCGACATCGCCCCCTGGGTACTTCTGCTGGTGGTGGGCCTCATCGTAGGCAAGGGAGGCTGGATCGCCCTGCTCACCCGCCTCGGCGGTCATGACCTCGGCACCGCGGTTCGTTCCGGCGCGGTACTTGGCCAGGGCGGTGAGTTTGGCTTCGCCCTGTTGGCCCTGGCCCTGACCTACGGGCTTATCGACAGCACCCAATCGCAGCCGATTCTCGCGTCCATCGTGCTATCGATGGCAATCGCGCCCCTGATCATCCGCGCCAACGGGCCTCTGGCCAACCGCTTCTGCGCGGGTTATCTGCGCCAGCAGGCCGCGGAAGTCCGCGACCTGGTCCATGCCACCCACGACCTGGACGGCCACGTAATCGTCTGCGGGTTCGGACGACTCGGACAGAACCTCGCCGGATTCCTCAAGGAAGAAGGCTTCCACTACGTCGCCGTGGACCTCGACCCCACCATCATCCGCGAGGCATACGAGGCCGGTGAGAACGTGTTCTACGGTGATTCCGCTGACCGTCACATCCTGCGGGGCGCTGGCGTGGCGCGCGCGCGCTCCCTCGTTATCACATTCGACGACCACCACCTGGCCGAGCGCATCATCAACGCGGCGCGCAGTATCAATGCCGAACTTCCCATCATTGTGCGCGCCCATGACGACCATCACATGGAGGCCCTGGAGCGCGCCGGCGCCACGGTGGTGGTTCCCGAAACCGTGGAGGCCAGCCTTACCCTCGCCGGGCAACTGATGCGCCTGATGAATGTTCCAGAGCAGGAGATCCAGGACCTTATCCGCCAGTCACGTGCCGATCACTACAAGCGGCTGCGCCGCTATTTCCACGGCGACGATCTGAAAGAACTGGATGATCAGGACGAGTCCAACCGTTTCCGCCTGCACACAGTGGTCGTCGCTCAGGGGTGCCATGCCGAAGGCCAATCCCTCGCTGATCTCAGTCTCGAGGAACGAACCGGCGTGGAGGTGGTCTCCATGCGCCATAACGGTGTAAGCGGCGACGAACCCGAAAGTTCAGTAACCCTTCAGGACGGTGATGCATTGATCCTGCAAGGCGACCCTGAAACCCTGGCCCAGGCCGAGAAACATATCCTGCGCGGAGCCGGAGGCCGGGTCAGGACCTCCCCTTGAAACATTCGTAGCCGCGCGCGCCCGCCTCCCCATACAACCCGAGATCATGAGCATTTCCCCCAGGCCCCACCGCCCCCTTCCACAGACCTTCGTATCCCCTTGGGCCCTCGTGCTGGCCCTCGGCGTCCTGGGCCCGCTGGCGGGATGCGTGAGCAACCCGCACCAAGGTGCCTCGGCGCCGGTCGAGGAGCGCAGCCGGATCGGACAGGCGCGCGCGGCAACGACCGGCCGGACCGCCGAGGTCAGTACCTCGTCATCCCCGAGCTATCGCCCCAAACCCGCGCCCGCCCCGAAGGCCACACCCGTGGTCCGGGCCGCACCGGCTATCCGCCCACGCTCTGCCAAACCCATCGGACCGACGGGCTCGAACCCGCCCGTAAGCGCGCCCCGAACCACGTCGGCCCGCGCGGGCTCACCCGCCGCAGCGCTGCTCAATCAGGCGGACGCCGAGGCCGACCCGGGTCGCCGTGCGGCGATTTTGGAGCGCGCGCTGCGCATCGCGCCGGAAGACCCCCGAGTGTGGTCCGATCTTGCCCAGACCCGACTGGATCAACGCCGTTTCGACCAAGCCGAGGCCCTGGCGTTGAAATCCAACGCGCTGGCAGGTGGGCAACCGACCCTGTGGCCTCGAAACTGGCTTATCGTCGCCAAGGCCCGCCTCGCCATGGGCGACGACGCGGGCGCCCGCGAGGCCGAGGACAACAGCAACCGGGGCGTGCGCTGAAACTGCCACGGGTCGAACTTAACCTCACAAGCCCCACACCGTGACCACCACCGAAGCCCCCCCCTTGCTGCGCGTCAGTGATCTGTTCAAGGACTACCGCCTGGGCGAAAGCCCCGTGTCCGTCCTCAAGGGCCTGAACCTGAATGTGCCCGAGGGTGAAATGCTCGCCATCATGGGGCCCAGTGGCGTGGGCAAGACCACGCTGCTGAACTGCATCTCCGGCATCGACGCGGCGGACAGCGGCACCATCGAGGTAGATGGCGCAATGCTCAGCGGAGCCGGTGAGCGCGAGCGCACCCGCATTCGCCGCGAGCGTATCGGCATGGTGTTCCAGTTCTTCAACCTGATCCCCACGCTCACCGCGCGTGAGAACGTGGCCCTGCCCTTCAAGATCATGGGGCGAGAGGACGCCGACAGCGCGGACCGCGTGGATGAGATGCTTGAGCGCACGGGACTTGGCCGCCGCGCAGGCCACTACGCCTTTCAACTGTCCGGCGGCGAGATGCAATTGGTGTCCATAGCCCGTGCCCTGGT
This sequence comes from Gammaproteobacteria bacterium, assembly GCA_049604295.1. GTDB lineage: Bacteria > Pseudomonadota > Gammaproteobacteria > JACKNK01 > JACKNK01 > JBMYTL01. The sequence goes on along the minus strand of JBMYTL010000002.1, from coordinate 31,559 downwards.
TCACCGGCCGCCCCTACTGCTTGCCGACGAGCCCACGGGCAACGTCAATCCCGCGGTGGGACGCAGCATCATGGAGATCCTCTCCGGACTCGCGGCGGAACAACGCACCTCGGTCATCATGGTCACCCATAGCCCGGAGCACGCCGCCTGGGCGGACCGCGTCGCGTTTATAAAGGATGGCGTTATCGCCTCCACGCGTCAGCACGGACGCGACCGGGAACACGTGGGGCCCTTGTACGACGCGCTCATGGAGTTGGAGATATGAACACGATCCCCACACGGGGCATGCGCGCGGGTCCGAACGCGTCCCCGTGCCGTTGATCCATGCGCCTGGGTCTCGCCCTCTATCTCGCTCTCAAGGGCATCCGCTTCCATCGCGGAGTCGCCTTGATCACGGTGTTGGGTGTTGCCATCGGCATGTTGGTGATCAGCACCATCCTCATCGTCGATCACAACACCTCACGATCCGAGTCCATACGTGACGCCCGTGAGCTGGCCCGCATGGAACGGGTACGCGAGCGTCCCGCGGCAGCCGGACTCCCTGATATCCGGGAACTGCGCTTTGAACGCGCAGGCGGAGAGCAGACCCGCATCGCCCTGGTCCCGGCGCAGCAGGGTGACGAAGACCGGGTCGAACCCAGTGGCGAGGCCACCGAACGTATCGGGGAGGCGGACTACCAGGCCATGCGCCTGGCCGTGCGCCTCGCCTCCGTTTTCGCGTTCACCATCGGCGCGGTCATTGTTTTCTACACCATGCGCTTCTCGCTGGCCTCCCGGCGACGCGAGTTCGCCCTTCTACTGACCCTGGGCGAACAACGCCAGACTGCGGCTTTGGCCCTGGCGATCGAGGCCGTGATACTGGGCTTTGTGGGCTTGTTGCTCGGGTCGTTGGCGGCCATTCCCACGGCCATGACCCTGCTCGCCCATGGGGTGACCACCACCGGGCGCAGCTTCGTGGCGGGTTTCCATCTGCCCTGGTTGGAACTGGGGGCCGTGAGCACTATCGGCATTCTCGTCGCCCTGGCCGGCGTGGCCGGCCCCGCCCTGCACCTGTGGCGCCTGTCCATACGCGACGTACTGCAGCCGCGCTTTGTGGCGGATGAGAACGAATTGGATGGGGGCCAGCGCGGCGGCTACGCCTGGATACTGATTCCCGTACTGGCCATGGCCTACGTAATGATGCGGCCCTTCCTCAAGGACTGGCTCACCGTGGTGGTGTTCTTCCTGGTTGAATCGGCCTTTGTGGTCCTTTTTGCCCTGGCCGTGCTGATCTGGGTACGCCCTGTGCTCAAGATGTTGATCCGAGCCTTCGAACTCGTGCTGGGCTCGGCCCTGCCCCTGGAGACGCTGCTGTCCGGGCGACGCATGCGCCTGGCACTGCGGCAGTTCACCTTCACCATCATCTCCGTGGTCGTGGTCTTCAGCCTGGTCACCGCCCTGCAGGGCATCGCGACTTCACTGAAAATGGAGATCCACCACTGGGCCACGGACGCGCTGATACCCAACGTCCACTACACCAAGGTGCGCGGTCTCGATGAGCCATTGCCCGAAGTGCTGCTTGAGGAAATGGCCGCGCAAGGCGTGTACTTCTACCGCGTCAGCCCGAAGGGTCTCGGTGCCCTGCCCATGCGCCTGGTAAAGGCACACGATCTCAACCGCCTGCGCGCCGCGGACGGTCGGCCCGCATTCGGCCCTGGCCAGGTCATTCTCTCCACCACGCTGGCGGCGCGCTACCGCCTTGAACCCGGAGACCGGCTGATCCTCGCGGGGCCGGAAGAGCAGCATCGATTCGAGGTACTCGAGGTCAGCGACCGATACGGTTATTACCCGGTCCGCGAGCAGTACGTCGACATGCGTACCTACGCCCTGTTCAGCGACGGCAATCCCTTGTTCGCGAACAACCTGGAACAGCGCCTCGGGGACCTGGCCATCGCCCGTGCGGCGGGAGACGAGCACGATCCAGATCGCGAACAGATTCTGCGTGTAGCACCGCAGTACCAAGCCCAGTGGCGGGCAGGCTGGCTGGGCTGGCGCCAACAACAGGAGATCGATCGCGACTTCCTGATCTTCGATTTCATCCTCAGCCTGACGGTGGCCCTGGCGGGCATCGGCGTGGCCAACGCCCTGCTCATACAGGTGCGCTCCAGGGCGCGGGAGTTCTCCATCTACCGCGTTGTCGGGATGAGCAATGGACAGATGATTCGGCTGCTGCTCATCGAGGGCTCCCTGATCGGTTTGGTGGGAGCGGTTCTGGCAGCCGCACTTGGCTCCATACTCGGTGCGGTGAGCGTAGCCTTCCTGGACGGATTCACCCTCTTCGAGTTGACCTACGAACCCTCCGGACGCCTGCTGCTGTTCACCTCGCTCGGTGTCATCGGCGTCTGTCTGCTGGCCGCCCTCTACCCCGCGCTGGCGGCGACCCGGGTGTCATCGGCGGAATCGCTGCATTACGAGTGAGCCTCAAACGGCCTCCAGCAGTTCGATCAGGTCATGCTGGGGCGTCATCATGAATACGATGCGGCGGTTGTCGAAGGCCGCGGCAGGCACGGGCCGCCCGAGCGGCATGTAGCGCTTGCGGCGGAAGTCCATGATCGCCCCATCCAGGTCATCGACCTCGTAGCACAGGTGATAAAGACCACCCCGCGGGCTATCGATGATCGCGTCCACCGGGCTGCCGTCAGCCAACGGCGCAACCAACTCAATGGTCGTGCCACCCTGCATACGCGCGAAACACACCCGCACTTTCTGAATCGGGTCATCAGTGATTCCCGACACCTCCTCGGGCGCGAACAGCGGCACAAGGTGCTCGTCGAGAAAGGTCTGGATGTCCGCAACGGCATAGCCGACGTGGTGGAAACGCATGGCAGGTATTCGCTGTGACGTGCCGAGCCCGATCGGGTCAACGCGGAATGTAGAGGGTCCGTCCCTCGCGCGCCGCCAATTCCAGGGACTCGGACACCGCGTGGGCATGGGTGGAAAACATCGGCACATGGTGGAAGCGCCATTCATGCAGGGTACCCGCCGGCATAAGGTCGTGGAGACGCCCCATGTCGCGCCGCCATTTAAAGCCCCGCTGACCGATGCGCACGGGAATATCCTCGCCCTTGTCCACGACAGTCAGGTCGATCGGCTCACCGCTGCTCGCGGGCACCGGAAACGCATCCCCCATCACGTCCTCGATGTGATGGACCTGGGTGAGCACATCGGAGAACTTGCCCACGCCCAGGATCAGGGTGCGATGCTTCGCCATGAAATCGAAAGGCGTACCGGTTCCGCTCGGTGTTCCCGCGCTCTCGTGACCGCGAACGAGTTCTTCCGCCATGGGGCCCAGGGCCGCGACCCGGTAGACAGGATGACGGCTCTGCACGGCACCCCGGGTACGACGGAACAGCTCCGTGGCCAAGCCCATCTGGGACGGGGTGCGCCGCAGGTCGAAACGGGGCTTGGCGGCAAACGTGGCGGCAACGCTCGGGTATTCGGGATCGCCGAAATAGAACGCCGGCATCACCAGGGTTCGCTCGGGGCCACAGAAGGTCTTGAGGGCATTGACCAGGTCCAGGGGCGTCCCGGTATAGGTCGGCTCCATGTGATTGACGGAGCTGTGCACCATGAGAATGTCGAAATCCTCCGCGAAACGTTCACGCAGATGATCGACCAGATCATCGGCGTTGAAGGTCCCGTGCAGGCCCCGCATGACCGGGTATAAGCGCCGTCGCGACGCGAAATACAACGCCCGCAGCCGCTCCATGCGCTCCGCGTCGAGATGCCGGTGCAACACAGCGGAGAGTTTTTCCACCAGCCCCATGAGAGCAGTACCGGAGGGGCCGGCTTACCCGGCACCGTTCTCGCGCAGACATTCCAGGATCGCGGGCACCGTATTGAGCTTGGCGAAGTCCTCAACATCCAGGAACAGGTCGAAGGTCTGCTCGAGGGCCATCATCAGGTTCACGTGACCGAGCGAATCCCAGGCCGTGATGTCCTCCGCCGTGGAGTCCTCCTTGATCAGATCCGGTGAGATCTTCAGGGTGGCGGCCATGGTGTCGCGCAATTGCTCAAAAAGACTCACGGAATCGCGTCTCCGGGTGGGGTTCGAGCGCGCAATCATGGCATATCACCCCGCGAAGACAACCGCCCGCCGCCACGGCCCGGCCCGGGGTGCGCGCGGCGCCACGTTGCCCTGCACGGAAGCCCCGAACCCGCATCAAACCTGGCCGGTCAGCACGATCTCGATGGGTGGATCCAAGCGTCCCGATGTCTCGCCGGGATCGATGCGCCAGGTGCCATCGGGTTCCTCCTCGAACCCGTGGTCACGGAGGTAATCCTTGACCAGGGCATTTTTCCGGGTGGGCAGATACTCGGCGCGCACCTCGCGCACACCTTCCCCGGCGAGCCGATCCAACAGGGAGTAAAGGAACGCCGTTTCCGCCATGCGGCCGATTACGCGGCAGGACATGAGCAGGGTATCGATCATGGCCATGTCCGCGCCCGAGCGACGCGCCAGGGCCAAGCCCACCACACCGCTGTCACCGAACACATCGACCAGCGAGAAGTGCAACACCCGCCAGTCCGGCGAGCGGATCATGTCTTCGATCTCCTTCTCCGTGTAACGACGGGTGGTGAGATTGAACTGGTTGGTCTTCTGGGTCAGTTGCGCCAGACGCTTCACGTGGGCCATGTCATCCACGCCAACGCTCATGCGCAGTTCCAGTGACTTCAGGTATTCCGTCAGGTCACCGCCGTCGGAGCCCATGTCGTTCTGAAGCTCGCGCCGCTTGCGCTCCTGCACGTACATCTGGGTCTTGCTCATATCCTCGGCGGTGAGGCTGGTGACCTCGAGCCGGGCGACCTTTTCGAGACAACGGGGCACATCCACCACACGCTTGGGTATCTGGATAACCTCCACCGCGGGTAGTTCATGGCGCACGGCGGCGCATTCGTAGTCGCTATCGTCCACGAAGATGAACGAATCAATGCCGAGGTTCAGTTCCTTGGCCATGGACGCCAGATTCTCCGGCTTGCTGACCCAGTTGACACGCTTGGCTGCGAAATCCGAATCCTTGAGCACGCAGTGAGGGTGCTCCCTGAGAATCTGATCGACGTCCTCCGGGTTGTTCTTGCTGCACAACACCAGGACGAATCCACGCTGTTTGTACTCCAGAAGGCGCTTCTGGAAGTCCACGAACAGGTTGCCCGGATACTCAGGGCCCAGAGCGATACCCGTGGGCCCGTCCTCGCCCACGACGCCACCCCAGAGGGTGTTATCCGCGTCCAGGGCGATCACCTTCGCCTTGGGGTGCTTGCGCACCGCACCCAGGGCCACCAGGCGGCGGGCCACTTCCCGGGCCGCCTCGGGTGAGAACGGAAACGTGGCCGAATACCAGAAGCGCTGATCAAAAAACCGCTCCCGGCCCAATTGGGCAACCACGGCATCCAGATCGAGAAGACGGACGGAGTTGAATCGGGCTTGGATCTCCTCGCGCAGGGCACGGTTGAAATCGGCCCACCAAGCCGTCTCGGAGCGTTCCGACATGGGGTCATGAAGCCCGAGCCCCGGCCCCTGCAAGGCGGGCAGAACGGTGACCACCAGTTCCCCGAACTGTTGTCGGCTGAAACGCTGTAACAAGCCGCCGAGGCGGCTGATCACATCCCCCAGCAGAACCTTCGCGCCTTCCGCGTCAAAACGGCTCAGGGGCCCGCCCAATTCAGGGTGAAGATCCTCCCGACGCAACAGCAGCACGGTGAGATCCGGGCGATGCTGCTCCAGCCCGGACCCGGCCTCCGCCTCCATGACATTGAGGCCATAAGGCGCGTGATATATCGATACATCCAGCCCCTGCACGGCGGCCTCCAGCTCCAGCCACGGATCGAGCAGGTCACTGGTGTAGGTATGAACGAAGCCGATGCGCAGGGATTCGGATTCGGCGAGCAAGCCGGAGACATGGGCACTCAGGGTCTGGGCCTGAGGCAGGGTCAGAGCAACACGCGCTGAAGCGAGTGCCCGGCGTACCTCGAACAGATCCTGCGCCGCAAGCACGGCCTCCACGGTCCCGTCTTTGCGATTCATCGTTTGGTTGCTCCTCGTGTCGACCGGGTTTGTCGGATCAACGCGCCAGACGCCGCAGTGCCTGCTCGGCATAGCGTCCGGCGGTTCGCAGGGGGTTTGAGGTCAAGGGCTCGGGTTGGTCGCCATACACATCATCGGCCAAGCCGCGGAAGCCGCGCACCGTGAAACGATCCCGGTGTCGCCCCAGGTACGCGCACATGCGCTCGAAGCGCCGCACGGCCCAGGGGTCCGGGGCGGTCTTCGAACGGCCAAGCAACTCGAAACTGTGCGAAACAATGACGACGGATTGCCAACCGGCCTGTTCCGCACTGTCCAACACGTGGCGAATCTCCGCGAAGGAGCAGGCGGTGAATTGCAGGTTCCGCAGGCTCCCCGGCCCCCTGTCCCGGAACACCGTCACCGGATGTTCGATGACACCTTCAATCTCCTCCGGCTGGGTCAACAGGCGCCCCGGGGCAACGTCCGCCACGCCTGCCACCGACGCCGGGTTGTAGCTGCTGTCGAAACGTATGCCCAGGCGCGAGAGGGCCTTGAGGCTGTCGTTGTTGAACCCGTAATTGCCAGCGCGGAAGGCATTCGGCGCCCGTGCCCCCGCCTCCATGAGCAGGCGGCGCCCTTCACCAAGGAGCTGGACCTGATCGTCCAGGTCAAACAAACGCAGGTGTTGCCGCTTGCCGGCGACTTCCGGTAGCCGATCGGAGTGGGCCTCATCCACCCACTCCGTGTGCAGATGCAGTTGTACCTCGTGCCCCGCCTCCATCACCAAACCGACGACCTCGGCCAACGGATCAATGCCGAAGCGGGCCGCGAACAGCGGTTCGACGAAATACACACCCGTCAGACCATGATCGGAGAGGATCTTCATCTGCAGGGGAATACCGTAATCCCCCTTGCGCGTGTGACCGTGGATGTACCGCCCGAAGGCCGATGGAAACCGCGCGTCCAGGTCCGACCAGCCGTTACACCAGGTTTCGGTATCGACGGTAAAGAACACGTCGAGCATCAACGCCCCCCAATACCCGCCTGACCCGTTCCGGGCACGGCGCTCACCGGTCGGACGCGTCGTCTATGGGATTCATGCTCACCATGGCGCGAAAGAGGTACCCGCCGACTTCGCCCATGACGGCGCGCACCATCTTCGGGGATGTCCACCACGTTTCCGGGTCGTAGCCATCCCGGCGGGCCGCCGCCACCCCGATCCCCAGGGCCTCACCATGATCGGATCGCCAGATCCCCGCCGCGCGGCGGGTGTGGTAGGCGCTGGTGGTCACCACCACGGAGCGGTAATCCCGCCGCGCCAGTTCATCCGCCACCTGCGCTGCCTCGGTACGGGTATCGAACGCATCGGGCGCGTGCACGGACACCACGTCGACCTGGGGCACCCCGAGCACCGCGAGCATCTCCCGCGTGTTGATGTCCCAGGGACAAGGGGGCAGATATCCTTTGGCATAGACCCAATCATCATCGCTGCCCCGTCGCCCGCCGTTGATCACCACCTTGCTGACCACCCCCTGGGTGTACAGGTCAGCGGCACGCGCCAATCGCGCCGCGTATTGCGGCCCACTCAGGACCACGGCGGCATCGGCCTTGTCGGGAATATCCTCGAAAACCAGCCAGGAACCGAGCGCGCGCAGCCCCGTGGGCACGAGCACCACGATCACCGCCACAAACACAACGAGCCAGAGCAGCCGCCTGCGCCGGGGTTTACGTTCCTCGAACACCGCTCAGCCGTTGTCCGGTGCTGAAGCACCGTCCCCGTTCTCCTGGCTGTTCATGAGTACCGCACCCTCCTGGTCCACAACCTTCACGTCGATGGGTATGCCATTGCGGATGGCCTCGGTGACCACACAGAAATCCTCGAACATGCCAAGACAACGGCGGACCCGGTTGTTATCGGTATCCACTCCTTCCAGCTCCAGTTCAACCTCCAGCGCGCTGAGGCGCAGGCGTCCCTTGTCATTGCGGGTGATGGTGCCGATCACGGTGGCTGAAACATTCTCGGGTTCGTTGCGCGAGCGCTGCAGGCAGAACAGCAGGCTGGCACTCAGACAGTGAGCGGCAGCCACCCCTACCAATCGCGCCGGATTGGGCCCGGCGGCCTCACCAAGCGGGGGCGGTTCATCCACCTCCAGGTCGGGAATGGCGTCCAGATCGAAGCTGACATTGAACGAAAAATCCTCCTGCTGCTCCAGGTGGACCGTGAACTTACGGGGTTCGTCTGACATCCGGGCTTCCCAGGGGAGCGGCTCCCAAGCTTGAAGAGGTCACGATCATAGGGTGATGGCGGCTATTTTTCATCGGCTTTCCCCAGGTCGGAGGGGCCAACGCGGGTATCCTCCACGCACAATCGCGCCTCACCCTCACGCAGGCGGGCAGTGACCCGATCACCCGCTGTCAGGTCGGCAGCCCTTTCGACCACCGAACCATCATCGCGGCTGATGATCGCGTACCCCCTGCCCAGGACGGCCAGGGGGCTGACCGCATCCAGGTGCTGCGCGATGGCATAGAAGTGATTCCGCCGCGCGCCCAGCAAGGCGACAGCCACCCGCCGCAGCCGCCGATGACGCTCCGCGACCAGCGAACCAAGCGCGGGAAGGTCCCGGGCGGGCCCCGAACGGGCAAGGCGCCGGGACAACGCGCGAACCCGCTCATGACGTTGCACCAGACGCCTGCCCGGGTGCTGGCGCAACAGGCGGGCGGACACTGCGCGCAGGCGCTGTTCCATAAGGTCGAACGTGCGCACCTGCATCCGCAGAAGGCGGCGTTCCAGCTCATCGAGACGCTGCGCACGGGCCTCGATACGCCGCATCGGGTGAACCCGGCGCAAACGGGCCGCGGCCCTCAGCCAACGTTCCCCACCCCGTGCCACCCGTTGTCGCGCCTGAAAGCCGAGACGTCGAACCAGTGCCTGATAACGATTGATCAACTCAACCCGGTCCGGCACCACGGCCTCAGCCGCCGCGGACGGCGTGGGCGCACGCAGGTCCGCAACGAAATCGGCAATGGTGAAATCCACCTCGTGGCCCACACCGCTGACCACCGGAATGGACAAGGCAGCGATCCGCCGCGCGAGGGTTTCGTCATTGAAAGCGGCCAGATCCTCAAGAGACCCACCACCGCGCACAACAAGCAGAACCGAAACCTCCGCACGCTGTTCGATGACATCCAGCATGCGCGTCATCCGGCGTGGTGAATCGTTTCCCTGCACCGGCACGGGGTAGACGACCACGGGAACCGCGGGGAAACGTCGTCCCAGGACATTCAACACGTCATGAATGGCGGCGCCGCTGACCGATGTCATCACCCCGACGCATCGGGGTATCGGGGGAAGCGTGCGCTTCCGTCCCGCGTCGAACAGGCCCTCCGCCGCGAGCTTGGCCTTCAATTCCTCGAATCGCCGTCGCAAGGCACCATCACCCGCCTCTTCCATGTCCTCCGCGATGAGTTGGAAGTCACCCCGTGCCTCGTACAGGCTCACCCGGACCCGCAGCAGCACCTGCATACCCTCGCGCGGGACCATCCGCAGGGTCATGTTCCGATTGCGGAACATGGCGCAACGAACCTGGGCCGCAGGGTCCTTGAGCGTGAAATACCAATGGCCCGATCGCGGTCGCGACAGGTTGGAGAGCTCGCCCTCCACCCAGAGCAGCGGAAAGGCGCCCTCAACCACCGCCCGCGCCTCGCGCACCAGCCGTGACACCGGCCAGATATCGCGCCCCCGTCCATCACGTCCGGCGGATGCGGGAGGCGATTGCCCGGGCGATGAGGGAGGAAGCGGAGTCGACATGGGCGCGCATCATACGGCACCGGACAGGGGGGACATCGCCCCGCCAATGCAACGCCATATATGGGGTGACCGCGCACCGGAAACCACCATATGGGGGGAAACCAACCCAACGCACCATGGTGACGCATGGATTCCTCCGGGCCCCCCTCCTCCCGTATACTTCCCTTTTGGCACACCCAGGTGACATCCCCCCATGCGTATCTCCCAGGAAGCTCTGACATTCGACGATGTCCTCCTCGTTCCCGCCCGCTCCGATGTGCTGCCCAATGATGTCCAGCTGAACACCAAGCTTACCCGGGACATCACCTTGAACATCCCGCTCATTTCCGCCGCCATGGATACCGTCACGGAAGGGCGGCTGGCGATCGCCATGGCCCAGGAAGGGGGCATCGGCATCATCCATAAGAACCTGACCCCGGAGCAGCAGGCCGCCCAGGTGCGCCTGGTCAAGAAATATGAGAGTGGCGTGATCAGCGAACCGGTCACCGTCACGCCCTACACGACCATCCGCGAGGTCCTTGATATCACGCGCGCCCACAACATCTCGGGCGTTCCCGTGGTGGAGGGGCGTGACCTGGTCGGCATCGTCACCAGCCGCGACATGCGTTTCGAGAACAAACTGGGTGACCCCGTCCGCAATATCATGACCCGCAAGGAAAACCTGGTCACCGTCCGGGAGGGCGCTTCCAAGGACGAGGTGCGGGCCCTTTTGCACAAGCACCGCATCGAAAAGGTCCTGGTCGTCAACGAAGACCACGAACTGCGCGGAATGATCACGGTGAAGGACATTCAGAAGGCCACGGACTTTCCCAACGCGTGCAAGGACGATCAGGGCCGTTTGCGCTGCGGAGCCGCCGTTGGCACGGGCGGCGACACGGAGGCCCGCGTGGAGGCACTCATCGATGCCGGCGTGGACGTCATCGTGGTGGACACCGCCCACGGTCATTCCTCCGGGGTGCTCAAGCGCGTCGAGTGGATCAAGGGCCATTTCGACAACATCCAGGTCATCGGCGGCAATATCGCCACCGGGGCCGCGGCGAAGGATCTGGTAGCCGCCGGCGCGGATGCGGTCAAAGTGGGCATCGGCCCGGGCTCGATCTGTACCACCCGCATCGTCGCCGGTGTCGGGGTGCCGCAGATATCCGCCGTCTCCAATGTCGCCGCGGCCCTCGAAGGTACCGGCGTTCCGCTGATCGCGGACGGCGGGGTCCGCTACTCGGGCGACGCCGCCAAGGCATTGGTCGCCGGCGCGCACTCCATCATGATGGGCAGTCTGTTCGCCGGAACCGAGGAAGCACCGGGCGAAGTTGAGCTGTACCAGGGCCGGTCCTACAAGTCCTATCGCGGCATGGGTTCCATCAGTGCCATGCAGAAAGGCTCCAAGGATCGCTATTTCCAGGGCGACACAAAGGACGCGGAAAAACTCGTCCCCGAGGGCATCGAAGGCCGCGTCCCCTACAAGGGCCCCCTCGCCTCCATCATCTACCAGATCCTGGGCGGCATCCGCTCCTCCATGGGCTACGTGGGTGCACCGGATATCGAGACCATGCGCACCAAGCCGGAATTCGTGCGCATCTCCGGCGCAGGCATGCGCGAATCCCACGTCCACGACGTTCAGATCACCAAGGAAGCGCCCAACTACCGCGTGGATTGACGTCCTTTGAAGGGTGTGAGGCGCGGCCTGCACCCGTTAGCGCGACCTCCGCTGCCCCTGGCCCGTGCCTCTGAGCCCACACGGGTGAGGATTGCGAAATAGCGGCGAAAAGTGCTTCGGCATTTCACCGCTTACCCCTATAATGCCGCGCTTTTTCACGCCCCGGACCATCCGGGGAGTCCTCGAAATAGGGCTGGCAGGCGCAAACAGCGCCCCGGCTTACCGGATCCAGGCATCCAGACCCGGCCGGAACGCGCAACCCCAACCGACCCCGTTAAGCCATGACTGACCTCTCCAAATACCGGAATATCGGCATCTTCGCCCATGTGGACGCCGGCAAGACGACGACCACCGAGCGCATCCTCAAGCTCACCGGCAAGATCCACAAGATCGGTGAGGTGCACGACGGCGCCGCCACCACCGACTTCATGGAGCAGGAGGCCGAGCGCGGTATCACCATTCAGTCCGCCGCCACCTCCGCGTTCTGGGCCGATCATCGCCTGAACATCATCGACACCCCCGGACACGTGGACTTCACCATCGAGGTCTACCGCTCTCTCAAGGTGTTGGACGGCGGCGTGGGCGTGTTCTGCGGCTCCGGTGGCGTTGAGCCCCAGTCCGAGACCAACTGGCGCTATGCCAACGAGTCCGAAGTCGCCCGTGTGATCTTCGTGAACAAACTCGACCGCCTGGGCGCCGACTTCTACCGCGTGGTCAGTCAGGTCGAAAACGTGCTGGCCGCCAACCCCCTGGTCATGGTTCTGCCCATCGGCGAGGAAGACGCCTTCACCGGCGTGGTTGACCTGCTCACCCGCAAGGCCTGGGTGTGGGACGATTCCGGCGACCCCATGAACTACACCATCGAAGAGCCCCCGGCCGACATGGCCGATGCCGTCGAGGAATGGCGCGAGAAGCTCATCGAAACCGCCCTGGAGCAGGACGACGAGCTGCTGATGGAGTACCTGGAGGAAGGCACCGAGCCGTCCATGGACGACATCAAGCGCTGCATCCGCAAGGGCACCATCGCCCTGGACTTCTTCCCCACCTATTGCGGCTCCGCTTTCAAGAACAAGGGTATCCAGCTGGTGCTGGACGCCGTGGTGGATTACCTGCCCAGCCCCACCGAGGTTGAGCCCCAGCCCGAGGTGGACCTGGAAGGCAACGAGACCGGTGGCAAGGCCATCGTCGACCCCGCCAAGCCCCTGCGTGCCCTGGCGTTCAAGATCATGGACGACCGTTTCGGCGCCCTGACCTTCACCCGCATCTACTCCGGCACCCTCAAGAAGGGCGACACCATCCTCAACACCTTCACCGGCAAGACCGAGCGCGTGGGCCGCATCGTCGAGATGCACGCCGACGAGCGTATCGAGCTGGACTCCGCCCAGGCCGGGGACATCGTCGCCCTGATCGGCATGAAGAATACCCAGACCGGTCACACCCTCTGCGACCCCAAGAACCCGGCCACCCTGGAGCCCATGGTCTTCCCCGAGCCGGTGATCTCCATCGCCATCGCTCCGAAAGACAAAGGCGCCGCCGAGAAGATGGGCATCGCCATCTCCAAGATGGTTCAGGAAGATCCCTCCTTCCGCGTCGAGACCGACGAGGAATCCGGCGAGACCATCATCAAGGGTATGGGCGAGCTTCACCTCGACATCAAGGTGGACATCCTCAAGCGTACTCACGGCGTGGAAGTCACCGTCGGCAAGCCCCAGGTGGCCTACCGCGAATCCATTACCGGCTCCATCGACGACAGCTACACCCACAAGAAGCAGACCGGTGGTTCCGGTCAGTTCGCCAAGATCGACTACTCCATCGAGCCCGCCGAGACCGGCGTTGGTTTCGAGTTCGAGTCCAAGGTCACCGGCGGTAACGTCCCGCGTGAGTTCTGGCCTGCCGTCGAAAAAGGCTTCAAGGTCTCCATGGACGAAGGTCCGCTGGCCGGCTTCCCCTGCCTGGACGTCAAGTTCACCCTGCTTGATGGTGGCTTCCACCCTGTGGACTCTTCGGCCATCGCCTATGAGATCGCCGCCAAGGCTGCCTACCGTCAGTCCATGCCCAAGGCCAGCCCCCAGATCATGGAGCCCATCATGAAGGTGGACGTGTTCACCCCCGAAGAGCACGTGGGCGACGTGATCGGCGACCTCAACCGCCGCCGCGGCATGATCGAGGGTCAGGAATCCGGTCCCACCGGCACCCGCGTCAAGGCCAAGGCTCCGCTGGCCGAGATGTTCGGCTACATCGGTGACCTGCGCACCATGACCTCCGGTCGTGGCCAGTTCTCCATGGAGTTCAGCCATTACGACCCCTGTCCCAAGAACGTGGCCGACGAGGTCATCAAGGAAGCAAAGGCGCGCAAGGAAGCCGCCAAGTAAGTCCCTCGCGGACGAACGGCCACGAAAAAGGCCCGGGTCTCACGACCCGGGCCTTTTTCTTTGCGCCTTAGGAACCAGGGCTTACTGGTTCAGCCACTCCTTCGACTTGTACTCCTTGTGGCAGCCCTTGCAGGTCTTGGCCGTGTCCTTGAACGCATCCATCGCCTGCCCTTTGTCACCCGCCTGGGCGGCCTTTGCCAGCGCGGGAGCCGCCGCCTGGAAGGCTTCCATCTTTTCCTTGAAGTCGTCAAAGGAGAGCCAGATATCCGCCTTGGCCTTGGTCTTGCCTCCCTCGGAACCCTCCGGGTAGCCGCGCAGAAGGTCCAGGCTTGAGACGGCGGCCAGATCCTGGGCACGGCGGGCGAAGGCCTCACCATTCCAGGGAATCTCCCCCTTCATCATCGCGCCCATGAAGCCGAAATTGTCACCCACCAGGGCCATGGAGGCCTGACGGTATTTGAGGATGCGCTCTTGCGCCTTGTCCTGGGCCAGGGCAGTACCGGAAAGCAGGGAACCGGCAAGGGCCAGGGTAAGAACCGAACGAAGAGTCATGATGATCGCTCCTTTGGGGGAATGAACGCTGGAAAATCGTGGCACCGCGAGTGTGTCACTCCACCTTTGATCGGCCAAGATCCACGCAAGGAATGCCCCACTGTTTGCACACTTGCGCATGAGACGGGCGCGGGCCCGGCTTGGGTCACCTTGTTGTAAACTGCGCCGCTTTCCGCCTGCCGACCAACCGCCTGGACCGATCACCATGGATCTCTCCTCTCTTACCGCCGTTTCCCCCGTCGACGGCCGCTATGGCTCCAAGACGGCCAGCCTGCGCCCCCTGTTCAGCGAGTACGGGCTCATCCGCCATCGGGTGATCGTGGAGGTGCGCTGGCTGCAAGCCCTGGCCGCAGAGGGTGGCATCCCCGAGGTCCCCGCCTTCAGCGCGGAAACCAACGCCCGGTTGGATGCCATCGTCACGGACTTCAACGAGGACGATGCGGGTCGTGTAAAGGCCATCGAGCGCACCACCAACCACGACGTCAAGGCCGTGGAGTACTTCCTGAAGGAGAAGATCGCCGGCAACGCCGAACTGGAAGCGGTCAGCGAGTTCATCCACTTCGCCTGCACCTCCGAGGACATCAACAACCTCTCCCACGCCCTGATGCTCAAGGCCGGACGCGATGAGGCCGTGCTGCCCGAAATGGATGCCGTCATCAACGCCATCCGTGATCTGGCCCACAAATACGCCGACGTCCCCATGATGAGCCGCACCCACGGCCAGCCCGCCTCCCCCACCACCGTGGGCAAGGAGATGGCCAACGTGGTCCATCGCCTGCAACGCCAGCGCGACCAAGTGGCCGCGGTGGACCTTCTGGGCAAGATCAACGGCGCCGTGGGCAACTACAACGCCCACCTCTCCGCCTACCCGGACCTGGACTGGGAGGCATTCGCGGAGCGCTTCGTCACCTCCCTGGGCGTGACCTGGAACCCCTACACCATCCAGATCGAACCCCACGACTACATCGCCGAATTGTTCGATGCGGTGAGCCGCTACAACACCATCCTCATCGACTACGCCCGCGACATGTGGGGCTACATCTCCCTGGCCTACTTCAAGCAGCGTACCGTGGCCGGCGAGGTGGGCTCGTCCACCATGCCCCACAAGGTCAACCCCATCGATTTCGAGAACGCTGAAGGCAACCTCGGCATCGCCAACGCCATCTTCGGCCATCTGGGTCAGAAGCTGACCATCTCCCGCTGGCAACGCGACCTCACCGACTCCACCGTGCTGCGCAACCTGGGCGTGGGCTTCGGGCACTGCCTGATCGCCTACAGTTCCGCCCTGCGCGGCATCAGCAAGGTGGAGGCCGACGCCGCGCGCATGAAGGCCGACCTGGACGCCAACTGGGAGGTGCTCGCCGAGCCCATCCAGACCGTCATGCGCCGCTACGGCATCGAGAAGCCCTACGAAAAGCTCAAGGAACTGACCCGCGGCACCCGCGTGGACCGCGCTGGCATGCAGGCCTTCGTGGACGGCCTGGACATCCCCGCCGACGCCAAGGCCCGGCTCATGGAGCTGACCCCCTGGGACTACATCGGCAACGCCGTGGAGCAGGCCAAGCGGATCTGATCCCCGTAGGAGCGGGCTTGCCCGCGAATCGGCCGAGAAGAATCCCAAGCCCGTTCGCGGGCGAGCCCGCTCCCACAACTCCCCCGTGTCTGACGCCGATCACAGCAGCTACATCGCCCCACCCTGCAAGGCGGATCTGATCACCGTCCACCAGGACGATCACCTCATCGTCGTGGACAAACCCGCCGGGCTGCTCAGCGTGCCCGGCCGTGACCCGCGCAACCACGATAGCGTGGTGAGCCGCTTACAGGCTGACTTCCCCTGTGTTCGGGTGGTACACCGCCTGGACATGCACACCTCCGGCCTCATGATCCTCGCGCTTGATCACAAGTCGCACGTGCACCTGAACAGGCAATTCGAACAACGCCTGGTGCACAAGGAGTACGTGGCGGTGGTGTCAGGCTTGGTGCACGAGGAACAGGGCGAGGTCGACCTGCCCCTGATCACCGACTGGCCGAATCGGCCCCTCCAGAAGGTCGACCGGGAGAACGGCAGGGCCGCCCTGACCCGGTGGACGGTCCTGGAGCGGAATCAGGGTGCGTACACCACGCGATTGGCATTACACCCAATCACTGGCCGGACCCATCAGTTGCGCGTGCACATGTCCGTCCTGGGTCATCCCATTCTCGGCTGCCCCTTCTATGCCCCCGACGCGGTGCGCGACGCGGCCGGTCGATTGCTTCTGCATGCGCACAGTCTGCGGGCGACACACCCCGATGGCGGACCACTGATCCTCCGGGCACCCGTTCCCTTCTGAAGCGTCAGCCCCTACCCGCCCCCAACCGGGTTATGTCGTCACCGCGCCGGCGCGCGTTGGGCGCGCGGCTGCATTCGCCTGTCCCGTCTTGCGTGGACGGGGACCAACGGTCACAATCCTGCGCCATTGTGCAACGCAACATCGCAATGCGGACGCCCCCTCGATGACACCGCTGGAGCGCTACCGGAAAGCCCTCAACAGTCCGGACTTCACCGCCGATCCCGCCCAGGAGGCGGCCGTGCGCGCGCTGGATGAGCTCTGGAAGCGGCTCGAACGCCGACAAGAGCAATCCGATGAAGGCGGTGGCTTCCTGAAGAAACTGTTCGGAAAACGCGATAAAGCGCGGCCACCGGAGAAAGGTCTTTACCTCTGGGGTGGCGTGGGCCGTGGCAAAACCTGGCTCATGGACAGCTTTTTCGACACCCTGCCCTTTGACAACAAGCACCGCTATCACTTCCACCGTTTCATGCAACGGGTGCACCGTGAGATGCATGCCTTGAAGGGTACGGCAGACCCCCTGAACACGGTCGCGGACAAGATCGCGGCCGAAGGGCGGATTCTCTGCCTGGACGAGATGCACGTCAGTGACGTGGCCGACGCCGCCATCATGAACCGTCTGCTTGGCGGACTGTTCGAACGGGGGGTGTGCCTGGTGACCACGTCCAATCGCGAACCGGACGAACTCGCCCAGGAATACATGCTGCGGCGGATGTTCACCGAGGCCATCGGGCTCATCAAGGACCACACCGATGTGCTCAATGTGGACGGCGGCACCGACTACCGCCTGCGCACTCTCGAGCAGGCATCCACCTGGTATCACCCCCTCGGTGACGACACCGACCGCGCTTTGGACGAAGCCTTCATCCAAAGCGCCGCCGTCGCCCATGACAAGCCTCCGGTCATCACCATCAATGAGCGCGAGATGGAGACCGTGCGCTGGACCGATGGAGTGGTCTGGTTCGATTTCGACGTGATCTGCGGTGTCCCGCGGGCGCGCACCGACCTGATCGAGATCGCCCGCTACTTCCATACGGCCCTGATCTCCGACATTCCGCAACTGGACGATGGAAAGAACGATTTCGCCCGTCGGTTCACGCACCTGATCGACGAGTTCTACGATCGCAACGTCAAGGTCATCGTGTCCTGCGCGGTGCCCATCGAGCACCTGTATGTCGGCAGTGAGCTGGCCTTTGAATACGAGCGCACGGTCAGTCGTTTGCAGGAGATGCAATCGGCCGAATACCTGTCCCAGCCGCATCGTCCCTGAACTACGATCCGGAACCAAGATCCGTGCACTCGCCGCGGCGTAAATCCGCCGCTATACATCCACTGGTATGAGGCGTCTGATCCGTCGCCCCTAAGCCCACCGGCCCGACCCGACCGACATGGCATCCAAGCGGATGCCGACGGGTCCCCAGGGATTGCGCCCATGGGCAACCCCCGCGCCCTGATCGGCTAAACTCCCCGCCCCACCCCGCAGACGAGGAATTCCCGTTGACCGCACTCGACCCCACCATATTCCGTGCCTACGACATCCGAGGCATCGTCGATACGGCCCTCAGCGAGGAAGCCGTTCGCGGCATTGGCCAGGCCCTGGGCAGCGAAGCGCGCCTGCGTGGTGAGACCGCCGTAGCCGTGGCACGTGACGGTCGGCTCTCCGGCCCCCGCCTGGTCGATGCCCTCGCCGAAGGACTCATGGCAGCCGGTTGCGATGTCATCGATGTGGGGCGCACCCCGACACCGGTGGGCTACTTCGCCGCCGCCGTGCTCGATGAGACCAATTCCTGCGTCGTGGTCACGGGCTCTCACAACCCGCCGGATTACAACGGCCTGAAGATGGTCCTGGCCGGCGAGACCATCGCTGGCGACATGATCCAGACCCTCTACCGCCGCATCGTGGAAAACGACTTCATTGAGGGCGGTGGCAGCCGCCGAACCATCGACCTGGAGCCCCGCTACCTTGAGCGGGTTGTGTCCGATGTCCGCCTCGACAAGCCGCTCAAGCTGGTCGTGGATTGCGGCAACGGCGTCGCTGGCGAACTCGCGCCACGGGTGCTCAAGGCGCTGGGCTGCGAACTGACTGAACTGTTCTGCGACATCGACGGCAATTTTCCCAATCACCACCCCGATCCGAGCAAACCCGCCAATCTCCAGGACCTCATCGGCGCCATGGCTGAGACCGGTGCCGACCTCGGCTTGGCCTTCGACGGAGACGGCGACCGGGTAGGCGTCGTGACACCCAGGGGAAAGATCATCAATGCCGATCGCCTGCTCATGCTCTGGGCCCGTGACGTGCTCAGTCGCGATAGCGGCGCCACCATCATCTACGACGTCAAGTGCTCCACCCATGTGGAGCGCGCCATCTCCGAGGCGGGTGGCAAGCCGCTCATGTGGAAGACCGGCCACTCCCTGATCAAGGCCAAGATGAAGGAAACCGGTGCCGCGCTTGCCGGTGAGATGTCCGGCCACGTGTTCTTCAAGGAACGTTGGTACGGGTTCGACGACGCGATCTACGCCGCAGCGCGGCTGCTGGAGATCCTGGCGAAGGACGGTCGCGACGCCGATACAGTCTTCGACGAGTTGCCGGACAGCATCAATACGCCGGAACTCAACACCTGCATGGAGGAAGGCGCCACCTTCGCCTTCATCGACACGCTCAAGGCCGAAGCCGACTTCGGGCCCGATGCCCGTATCAACGATATCGACGGGCTGCGCGTGGATTTCGACGACTGCTGGGGCCTGGTGCGGTCATCCAACACCACCCCCTGCCTGGTGATCCGCTTCGAGGCCGACAACGAGGACGCACTGGCGCGCATCCAGGGCCTGTTCCGGGATCGCATGCTGGCGGCCAAACCCGACCTCGACCTGCCCTTCTGAGCGCTTTGACCATGAGACGGGCCGCGGCGATCGGCCTCTGCGTACTCGCGTGCCTGGGCGGTCTGTCTTTCCCCGTCACAGGCCTGGCGGACGATCACGCACCGCCCCGTCCGCAAGCAGACAACCCGTTCGACGCCAGCGAGGCGGCCGAGCGGGCCCGCCTCGATGCCGCCGACCGGGCACTGGGACGTGGCTACAAATTGCTGCTTCAGGACAAACCGGTCAGGGCCCTGCCCCACTACATCGAGGCGGCGTCCCTGGCACCGGAATCCAGCGAGATCTGGCAGGAACTGGCCATCATCCTGTATCGCACCGGGCACTATCAGCGCGCGGTGCAATCGGCCTGGCGCGCCATCGACCTCGATGCCGACAACGAGAAGGCCTGGTTGAGTCTCGCCCAGGCCCTGGCGCGCGGTGGCGCCCTGCGCCAATCCGCCAAGGCCCTGCAAACCAGCCGCGCCCTCGGGGCCCGCGCGAGCACGATTCATCCACGTATGCAGGATCTGGGGTTCATCGCCTGGTCCCACGGACAGACAACCCTGTCTCGAGCCCTGTTCACGCGCGTACTCGAAGAAAACCCTTCCGCACTGGTTGCCCGACTCGGCAACCTCATGCTCGACATCGACCAGGGGCGTCCCGGCTCGCCCACCCGCATGGAGGCCCTCGCGGCGGAAGCAATCCGCGAAGGCAGGGAACGCGTCGCCCAGAGTGGGCTCAACTTCGTGCGCGAACACCGCTTGCACGGACGACTGCTTTATCCCACCGCAATCGCCCCCTACACCGACCTGCATCCCAAGCTGCATGAGCGCCCGGCCGTGGGGCGCTCACTGGGTCTGGACGTCTTGCCTTACAACCTGCACGGCTACCCGATCAGCTACACCGTATCGGTGGAGTTCCGAACGCCCGAGACCTGGCACGTGGTCGAGGACCTGGAGGACGAGAGTCCGGGGCGCCTGCTCACGATATTCAGTGACGACCCGAGCAACCTGAAGATGCGCATCAGGCTGCTGGATGAAAGCCTGCCGGGCGCCGAAGCCCAGGCGCGCCTGCGTTTCGACCATGACGAATTGCGCAAAGCCAACGGTCTGCCCGCCAAAGCGCTCGATCTTCTCGAGGGCCGGACCCCCATTGGTCCGCTCTATGTCGTTCGGCTTTTCGATCCGTCAGCTCTGGGTGAAGCACGCAATGCGAAGCGCTTTCCCTATCGCTACCGCGGCTACATTCTGGGTGAGGCCCTGACCATCCGCATAGAAGCCAACACCTGGGACGATGACGATGCAGCGGCCGAAGGGCTGCACGGCGTGTTGAGCAGTTTCCGCTTGCGTGGACGTCTGCGCGACGCGGGACAACCCAGCTTCCCCCAGTAGACCCTGGCGACGAGGCGGCGTGGCGCCGCCCCGGCCCCAATCGCCCGGCCCCAATCGTCAAGTTCCGGTCAGACGGTCGTGAACGCCCGAACACGCCCCATCCGACGCCGAAACGTGACGGGGCGGCATGGTCCGATCCCCTCCCATCACTTTATACTGCGCGGTTTTCCAAGCCGATTCCGCGCCCCATGACCGCAGACACCAGTACCCGGCACGACCCCCATACCATCGTCCAGATCCTGTCCGAGGCCCTGCCCTACATTCAGCGTTTTCTGGGCAAAACCGTGGTCATCAAATATGGCGGCAACGCCATGGTGGACGAAGACCTCAAAGCGGGGTTCGCCAAGGACATCGTGCTGCTCAAGCACATCGGCGTGAACCCGGTGGTCGTCCACGGCGGTGGACCGCAAATCGGTGAACTGCTCAAACGCATCGGCAAGGAAAGCGAGTTCATCCAGGGGATGCGCGTAACCGACGCGGAGACCATGGATGTGGTGGAGATGGTCCTTGGCGGCCTGGTGAACAAGGAAATCGTCAATCTCATCAACCGTCACGGCGGCCGTGCCGTGGGCCTGACCGGTAAGGACGGCGACCTGATCCGCGCCCGTAAGCTGGCCATGAGCCGCACCGCAACGGACAACCAACCACCGGAAATCATCGACCTCGGCCACGTGGGCGAGGTCGAATCCATCGATGCCTCCGTGGTCGCCATGCTCGACAGGGGCGACTTCATTCCCGTGGTGGCGCCCATCGGCGTGGGTGACGATGGTTTTTCCTACAACATCAACGCTGACCTCGTGGCGGGCAAGATGTCCGAGGTGCTCAAGGCCGAAAAGCTCATGCTGCTGACCAACGCTCCCGGGGTGATGGATGACGCGGGCAACCTGCTGACCGGCTTGACACCGAAAAAGGTGGATGAGCTGATCGAGTCGGGCACCATCCACGGCGGCATGCTGCCCAAGATCGCCTGTGCCCTGGACGCGGTGAAATGTGGCGTCAACGCGGCGCATATCATCGATGGGCGTGTACCCCACGCGGTGCTCCTTGAGCTGTTTACCGACTCCGGAGTCGGCACGCTCATCCGTCGTTGACGCCACCATGGCGCCGCCCCATCGCGGCGTTTTTTCCATCGGGACGGCGGTCCGCCACGTTGGTGCAGTGCCCCCTCATCCGCGTTAGAGTACGACCATCCGCCCCGTCCACGGCAGTGCTAACGGCCGGATCAGAACAATAATCGCCCGGCCCGACTTTGCCGGCTCCAATGGGACCGACTTCAATGGTTGCGGCCCCGTTGGACCCCGCTCCGTTCGGGTCGGCACACCACCGAGCGGACCGGCTCCTTCTGAAGTCCATCTCCCATGAGTCAACACTTCCTCGATTTCGAAAAACCGATTGCCGAACTCCAGGCCAAGATCGAGGAGCTGCGCTATGTCGGTGACGACAACGAGATCAATATAAACGAGGAGGTCACGCGCCTGGAGACCAAGAGTCGCTCGCTGACCGAGTCGATCTTCTCCGAACTGACGCCCTGGCAGATCTCCCAGCTCGCCCGCCACCCTGAGCGCCCGTACACGCTCGACTACATCCAGCACCTGTTCACCGATTTCGAAGAGTTGCACGGTGATCGCGCCTTCTCCGATGACCCGGCCATCGTCTCGGGTATCGCGCGCTTCGACGGCCGCCCCGTCGCGATCATCGGTCACCAGAAAGGGCGTGACACCAAGGAAAAGATCCGCCGCAACTTCGGCATGCCCCGCCCCGAGGGTTACCGTAAGGCCATGCGCATCATGCGCATGGCGGAGCGCTTCCAGATGCCCGTTCTGACCTTCATCGACACCCCGGGGGCCTACCCGGGAATCGACGCCGAGGAACGCGGCCAGTCCGAGGCCATTGCGCGCAATCTCTACGTCATGGCCGATCTCCGCACCCCCATCATCGCTACCGTCATCGGCGAAGGCGGCTCAGGCGGGGCACTTGCCATCGGCGTTGGCGACCGCGTCCTGATGCTCCAATACAGCACCTATTCCGTTATCTCACCCGAAGGCTGTGCCTCCATCCTCTGGAAGAGCGCCGAGAAGGCACCCGAGGCCGCCGAGGCACTGGGACTCACCGCTGATCGCCTACAGAGCATCGGTCTCATCGACGGCATCATCGAGGAGCCGCTCGGCGGCGCACACCGCGATTTCACGGCCACCATGGCCAACGTGCGCGATGCCATCGACAATGCACTGCAGGCGGTGACCTCCATGCCCGTGGACAAGCTGCTGGACGAACGCTATCAGCGGCTCATGAACTACGGTGAGTTCAAAGACTGATCACGGCCCTGAAGCCGTCGTTCCCCGCCTCTTCAATCCAGAGGCCCTGGCGGGACATCTGCGCACCCTCTTGCCCGTAGAGGGCGGAGCCCCCTCCCCCGGACACTGGATGATCGCGCTCAGTGGTGGACTGGATTCCACGGTCCTGCTGCATGCCCTGGCCACGCTGCGCCCCGACGGCGTCAGGCTGGAGGCGGTTCACGTCGATCACGGCCTCCAGCCCTCATCGGCGGACTGGGCGACCCATTGCGCACGCCTGTGTCAAACGCTGGATATTCCGTTGCTTACACGGCGTGTCGACGCCCGTGCCAGGACGGGCGAAAGCCCGGAAGCGCGCGCGCGGGCGGAGCGGTACGCGGTCCTCGCCGGGCTCATGCAGCCCGGGTCTGTTGTGTTCACGGCACATCACCGCGACGACCAGGCCGAAACCCTGCTGCTCAACCTTGCCCGAGGCAGCGGCCCCCACGGACTTGCGGCAATGGCACCGCGACGCGCCTTCGCATCGGGCGAGTTGGTCCGCCCCCTGCTGCCTTGGGGACGGGAGGACCTGCTGGCCTGGGCCCGCGCCCATCTCGATCCCGGCACCTGGATCGAAGACCCCTCCAACACCGACACCCGTCTGCGTCGCAATGCCCTGCGTCACGACGTTCTGCCCGCACTGGAAGACGCCTTCCCGGGCAGCATCGGGGCGCTGGCGCGCAGCTGCGAATTGCAAGCGGAAAGCGCGAACCTTCTGGACGACCTGGCCGACCTCGATCTGGCCTGCCTCGATACACGTGTCGAGGCCCATGGGAGCGCCTCACTGAACCGCGAGGCCCTTGCGAACCTGTCCCCGGCACGGGCAGCCAATGCCCTGCGCCAGTGGTTCCGAACACTGGGGCTGGGCGTACCGCCCCGACGCCGTCTGCTCGCGGGCCTCGAAATGATGAACGCCCCGGCGCAAGGTGGCCGCGACGACGGTCTGGCCCACATCGCGTGGCAGGGTGCCGTACTGCGTCGCTGGCACGACCGCATCCACGTCCACCGTGTCGACCACGCGGCGCATGGCTATTGCCATCCCCTGACAGCGGGTGAAGAGCTGCATCCGCGTGATCCGCGCGGCACCTTGCATTGGTGCAGTCGCGAAGGCGCACTGGATACGCGCCGCATCAACACCGCTACCCTGCTCCTGGTCCCTGTCGGCCGGGCCCGCACAATCAAGCCGCGCGCACGCCCACGCCAGGCGGTGCGCGATCTGTTGAGGGCCCAGGGCGTTCCCCCGTGGCTGAGGGACAGCTACCCGGCCATCGTTTGCGAAGGTGAGCTGATCGCCCTGCCCGGAATCGCCGTTCACGAGCCGTGGTGCGTGCCCGCTGACCGGATGGGACTGATGCCGTACTGGAGCCCCCAAGCGATGACGCCTGCTTCAGCAGGTCAGGCAGCGCGCTGAAAAACGATCAGACCCGGATCAATAGACCGGGCTGAGACGGTACCCGGCGTCGCGCAGCCGATCCACCAGCCCCCCTTCACCGGCCAGGTGCAGGGCACCGACGGCCACGAACACATCGCCCTGCCGCAAGAGTGGCTCGAGTCGTTCGGCCATCACACGGTTTCTGCGGTGCAGTACCCGGTCGAAAAGCTTGCGTTCGAGTTCCGGATGGGCCGCGAGCCCGGAATTCGCCAGCGCCAACCCGGCCAGGGCATCCAGGTCCCGCTTCAGGTAGGCCCGGTGCAAACGCTCCATCCAGTCCGGCTGTTCGTCCAACTCATCCAGGGTGGCGCGCAAGAACTGGATCGCCTCCTGGCGGGTCAGGTCATCGAAGATTCCCAGTTGCTCGGCCACTGCCTCGAGGCCGGTGGTGGCGAGGCCCCGCTCCTGGGCAAGCTGCTTGAGTTTGAGATCCAGGAACAAACCGTTTCGTGGCGGCGGATAACTCATGAGCAGCGCGGCCATGGCAGGCTTCATGTGGTCGGCGACCGGTGTGGGATAACCGTGTCGCTCCAAGGCGGCGCGTACACGCGCCATATCGCGCTCGCCGATGAGATCCACGAGCTTTCCCCCCGCCGGTAGCATCATGGCCACCAGCATCAGGTTCGGGTCCATGCTGTCGTCGCGCAACTCCCAGACGTAGGTCCGACTGGACTCCAGGGCGGTCAAGACCGGGGCCGGAAGATCCAGAATCCGCTCATCGTCCGAGTGGATCGTGCCCATGAGCCAACCCCGATGTTGCCCCTGGGCATCATTGATCCGCCAAAGCAGGTCGTTTGCACCCAGTGCGGGTGCCATGAGGAAGCACAGCAACAGCGCCGTGGCCCACCGCAAAAAACCGTATCGAGGTATTTCAAGCATGGCACTCAGTGTAGCGGTGCGTCCGTCATCGCTAAACTGCCCGCCACTCCACCCACGAAGCGGTTCGATCCGCTCCGACAAACGATCCGCGAACCATGTCCAACGACAAACTCACCCGGCACCGCGGCGGCGGCTCGGTACACAGCGGCGAAGCGCGCACCGCGCCCTACCCGGTCAGCCGCCTTGGAGCCCCGACCGAACTGGTCGACGTGGCCCGCCAGATCGACGAGGCGGATTCGATGATTGCCGCCACGGCCACGGGCAAGCTGCGCGTAATCGCCGAGCAGATCCAGGCACTGCGTGAACAGGCCCGGGGCATCCTGGAGCAAACGCGCCGCGACCAGGACCTGCACAGGGCCCAGTGTGGATTTCAGCGCATCCCGGGGAAGGTCTACCACCTGTACCGCAAGAGCGACGGCCTCAGTATCTGGTCCATGCTGTCGCCCGACGAGTGGCGCGGGCGCTGTCCGCACGAATTCCTGGGCAGCTATCTTCTCGGCGCTGATTCATCCTGGACCCCCGTGGAGGAACTCGGTGACCGCGACCAGACCCTGCAACTGATCAATGAGCTGACCGGCCCGGACGCGGTTTGACGATGCCAAGCTCCGGCACGGTCTCCATACCCACGCTGGAGACCCCACGTCTGTACCTACGGCCCCTGTGCGGGGCCGACTTTCAGAGCTATGCGGCGCTCTGCGCGGATGAGCAGGTCATGCGTTGGGTCGGTGACTGCTCCGTGCTCGACGCGGGCCAGGCCTGGCGTCAGTTGGCCATGCTCCTGGGGCACTGGGACCTACGTGGTTTCGGCATGTGGGCGGTTGAACGACGCGAGGACGGCGTCTTTCTGGGCCGGGCCGGGCTTCACTACCCCGAAGGCTGGCCCGGCATCGAGGCCGGCTGGGTGTTCGCACGCGCCTTCTGGGGCCAGGGCTACGCCAGTGAAGCGGGGGCGCGCATCGTCGACTACGCCCGCGAGCATCTCGACGCGGACAGCCTTGTCAGCCTCATCCATCCGGAGAACGCTGCATCCATCCGCGTGGCGAGCAAGCTGGGGGGCAAGCTGGCCGGAATCCTGACCGGGCCACCGCGCGCCGTGATGCTGCGGATTCCATTGCGCGAGACCCAGTGCTGAAGCGACGCCCCGTGTACCTGTCACCCGAGGGCCAGCGTCAACGGTTGATGAGCTCGTCGGGCACGCCGTCGAAGAAATCCACCGTACCGTCATCAAGCGAATACTCGGCCCCCACCACCAGAAGGCCGTGCTCCTGGGTGAGCCGTTCAAGAATCGGCGAACCATGGCGCAGGTGCCCCGCCGATGCCCGGATGTTTGCCCGCACCGAATGGTGGATCAGTTCGTCCCGCTCCCATCCCGTACCCGCCTCGTACAGGGGCTGCACCGCCGGGCGGATGAAATCGACGATACGCGCCAGATTGGGTGATCGGTCCGAACCCGGCTGTTCAAGCTCCTCGATGGTCGCGAGCACCGCGCCGCAGCGCGAGTGGCCCAGGACCACCACCAGGGGCGTTCCGAAACGCTCCGCGGCGAATTCCACGCTGCCCACCTGGGAGGGCGCCACGATGTTGCCCGCGACGCGGATGACGAACAGATCCCCCAGACCCTGATCGAAGATGATTTCCGCGGGCACCCGCGAATCCGAGCAACCCAGGATGATGGCGAACGGGGCCTGGCTCTGGCGCAATTCGCTGCGCCGGGCCTGTCCCCGGATACCGTGGTCACCGAACAGTTCACCGGCGAATCGACGGTTCCCCAGGATGAGGCGCTCCAGGGCTTCCTCGGCGGACATCATGAGGTGTGCGGTCATGACGACGCTCGGCGTTCAGCCCTGGGAAAGTTTCAAAAGGGCCTCGTGCATATGCATGAAGGCGATCAGGTACTCAAACAGCATGCGCCAACCCAGCTCCATGAGCAGGAACATGACGATTCCAGCGGCCCAGGCCCGGCGGCGATAGCGCGCGGGCAGTTGGGGCAAGGTTTGGTCGGCTTCAATGGTCAAGCGCTCCCTGATGGCCTGCCAGTGGCGGGCAAGCCGGATCGCGACCCAGGCGCTTACGAAAGGTACTCCCAGGGCCCCCAGGTAATAGAACACGATCAGTGCATGCTCACTGATGGTGGCGCGGAACATCAGAAAATCGACCAGTGTCTCGGCGTTCACGGCTACCTTTCGGGTCCAGGCGGTGGATTAGACTGAGGATAACGCGTCCCGGCGCGCGCTGGCCGTCCATCCGCATCACCCGGGGCAACCGATTCCGCGAACATCGGTCCGCAATCCATGCCTGCAACACTCACGGACACCCATCCCACCCGTTGGTGGACCGCCCTGCCTGACGGCCGGGTACGTTGTGATGTCTGCCCGCGGGCCTGTGCGCTCAAGGAGGGGCAGCGCGGCCTGTGTTTCGTGCGTGCGCGGCAGGGTGATGCCATCGTATCCACCACCTACGGGCGTTCGAGCGGCTACTGCGTGGACCCCATTGAGAAGAAACCCCTCAATCATTTTCTTCCCGGCACCCCCATCCTCTCCTTCGGCACCGCGGGCTGTAACCTCAGCTGCCGTTTCTGCCAGAACTGGGACATCTCAAAATCCCGCGAACTGGACACCCTGCAACAACAGGCCACGCCCGGCATGATCGCCGAGGCCGCCGAGCAACTGGGCTGCCGCTCGGTTGCGGTCACCTACAACGACCCGGTGATCTTCATGGAGTACGCCATGGACACCGCCGACGCCTGTCACGAACGGGGCATCCAGGCCGTCGCCGTCACCGCCGGGTACATGGAAGCCGGTCCCGCCCGCGAGTTCTACGCGCACATGGACGCGGCCAATATTGACCTCAAGGGCTTCACCGATCGTTTCTATCGCAAGCTGTGCGCCGGAGAATTGCAGCCGGTGCTGGACCTGCTGCGCTACCTGAAACACGAGACCCCGGTCTGGTTCGAGATCACCACCCTGCTCATCCCCGGCGAGAATGACAGCCCGGAGGAACTGGATGCCCTGACCCGCTGGATCGCCACGGAACTGGGCCCGGACGTGCCGCTCCATTTCACCGCATTCCACCCCGACTACCGCATGCGCGACACGGAACATACGCCCGCCACCACACTGCGTTTGGCCCGGGAGACCGGACTGCGTAACGGGCTGCACCACGTCTACACCGGCAATATCCGGGACAAGGCGACCCAGAGCACCTACTGTCATGGCTGCGGCGCGCGGATCATCGGTCGAGACGGCTACCAGATCAGCGACTGGAACCTCGACCCGCACGGTCAATGCCGCCAATGCGGTACGCCGTTACCCGGTCGCTTCGAAGCACGGGCGGGAACCTGGGGGCCGAAGCGCCTGCCCGTACGCCTCGAACGCCGTTGAGCGGCTGTTCAGCGCACGGTGGACTCTGGGGTCCGGGGCGACGCGCATCTGGCAATCCGCGACAGCCCCGGCACGGCTCCCGACCGCCCCGGTCACACGATCAGATGATTGTCCCAATGGGCAATCCGCTCATCACCAGGCCCCCCCAGGATCCGTGGTGGGCGTCCGGGCACCCACTCATGGAGCCGGCCCGCGCCATCGGACAGCATCCAGCCCCTTCCGGCCCGGGCTGCAATGCCGCAGACATCGCGCAACTTGATCACCTCCAACAACGCTCCGCTACGACTCCATGCCTGGGCCCGGTTACCCCGCGGTGAAGTGATCGCGAACTGTTCCCCATCAGCGGCGGCGCGCACGCTGCCGCAATAATCCCTCAAGGCACGTTGCTCACCAGCGGGTGCCCAGAGGGGCTCAAGCATCTCGGAATCCGCCTTCGCCA
This sequence comes from Gammaproteobacteria bacterium, assembly GCA_049604295.1. Lineage (GTDB taxonomy): Bacteria > Pseudomonadota > Gammaproteobacteria > JACKNK01 > JACKNK01 > JBMYTL01. The sequence continues at coordinate 2,093 of JBMYTL010000002.1, read as the reverse complement.
AAGCAAGCAATGGGGCTTCGCCGCGGCTGTCACCCTGGAACTGCATACCCACGGCGATATCCCCCGCGGAAAGCGGACTCATGTGACGAATACTCGCAAGGCGCCAACGTTCATCCAGTCGGTATGTCCGCACGAGGGTGCCGTCGGTGTGGTCCAGAATGCTGAGGTTCGAGCGCATGGTGTCCAGGTTCAGCACCCGGCGGCCACTTTCCGGTCGGGTAAGCAGACCTCCGTTACAGACCGCCAGGCGGTCACCGGGCAAGGTCAGCACCTCGTGCGGTCCCACTCCCCCGCTGTCCCATTCGGCCCGCCAGTGCACGCCCCGCGCGTCCAGTGTGTAGACCGATATCGAACCCCGTTCGCGCTCCAGGTCATTGGTACTGACCATCAGGCGGGTGCCATCGGCGCTGAATGCGGCATGGCCCTGAAAGTGCCTTCCCGTGGGCGCACGCCCGCGGGCGACCACCCGACCATCGCGCATATCGAACAGCAGCAGCCAGTCACCTGGACGCCGCGCAACCGCCACGGCCAGCATGCCACCGGGATGATGGGTGATGCCGTGACCCCGTCCCGGAACGGGTATCCGGAAGCGCACACGGTAGCGGCCATCCAGACCAAGCAGATAGTGCTCGGAGCGGGAGGCCGAACCGGCGCCCAACAGGCGAACGGGCTCATGGCCCCCGGCTGATTCGGCATGCCCCTGGGGGAAAACCGGCTTCCCGAGGGCGGCCTCGCCCAAAGGGGTCGTGGTTAGCGGGGTCGCGGCCAGCGGGGTCGCGGCCAGTGTCAGGGCGCTTACGAGCAGTTGTCTTCGTTTCATAGTGATATGGGTCGGTTGGTGCCGAAGGGACTTTGGCGAACGTTCGGGTCGTGCGCGTCACGCGCCCTCCGTGCGGTTCTATTGACCACTGGGTTGTGTATTCGACGGGGTCCAGCGCCAGACCGCTCAAGGTGTGCTCCCGCATGGGCCGCAGCAAAGGCAGAGCCATGGAAGGCAAGCCCTACCGGGCGACCACAGCATGGGATTACGCGAAATTATCATAATCTAAATCGTTCGCATTTGCGTTAATATATTGACGCCCCGTTCTCCCTCAGCACCAACAGCCGCCGCACCCATGAATCGCAGGACCCTCGACGCACCCTTGCCAACGTGCCCCATTCGCCAGCTGACAGCGCTTGCACTCCTTGCCCTTTTACTTGTCTCAGCCACGCCCTCGAAGGCCGCACCCCAACACCAAGGGGGTCAGTCCGCCGTCGGCGCCCACGCTGCCTCCGGGACGGCAACCATGGAGAGCGGCGGGAAAAGGACCGCGATGGTGTCATTGGGCCGTGCCCTTTTCTTCGACACCGATCTGTCGCTGCACCGTAATCAGTCCTGTGCCACCTGCCATGACCCGGCGCGGGCCTTCACCGATAGCCGTACGAGTGTCGGCGCTGGCGCGGGGTCTCGGGGCAGCGACGGCGAATCCCTGGGCGACCGCAACACCCCAACCGCGAGCTATGCCCGTTTCAGCCCACCGTTCCACATGGACAGAGACGGCAAGCCCCGGGGCGGCCAGTTCCTCGATGGACGGGCCAGCACCCTCGCCGATCAGGCCGCTGGGCCACCCCTCAACCCGCTGGAGATGGCCATGCCCGACAAGGCGAGCGTGGTCGCGCGCATCACTGAAAAACCGGGTTACGTCACCCGCTTCGAGGCGCTTTGGGGCCCCGGTGTCCTTGATGACAGCGACACGGCCTACGCCGCCTTGACCGACGCCATCGCCGCCTTCGAGATGACGGAGGAGTTCGCGCCCTTCGATTCGAAATACGACCGTTACCTACGCGGTGAATACACCCTAACCCCCCAGGAGGACCTGGGCATGACCCTGTTCTTCTCCCAGCAGTTCACCAACTGCAACCGCTGCCACCAGCTCAAGCGCACCCAAGGCCAGGCCGGGGAAACCTTCAGCGACTACAGCTACCACAATATCGGCGTACCGGTGAACGCCGCCCTGCGCGCGACCAACGGTCTGGGCCCCGAGCACATCGACCACGGTCTGCTGGAGCACCGGGACATCCATGCCCCAGAGCACGATGGCCAGTGGAAGACC
>JBMYTL010000001.1:0-117205 GCA_049604295.1 Gammaproteobacteria bacterium | reverse complement strand
AGAACCGGATCAAGGAACAGCAGATGGGGCTGTTCGCCGACCGCACCAGTGCGCATCGGTGGTGGGCCAATCAGTGGAGGCTGTTGCTCTCCTCCCTGGCCTACACGCTGCTGGAGGCGATCCGGCGTGTGGGGCTCAAGGGGACCGAACTGGCGCGGGCCCGGGTGGACACGATCCGGCTGAAGCTGTTGAAGGTTGGCGCCATCGTGATCCGCAATACCCGGCGCATCCGCCTGTTGCTCTCAAGCGCCTATCCGCACCCGGATCTGTATGTCCGGGTCGCCGAAACCTTCGCCCCACCCTGAATACCTACGAGTGCTGTCCCCGGCATGCTGAAAAACAATGGGGGTAGGGGGAGATGCGCCTGAAAAATACCTCAGAGGACAACACACCCCCTACAAACTCATTTTCCGCGGCAATCCCGCTGAAAACCCCAGAATGTTCTTCGGCTCAGAACGTTGATGAAATATGCGGGCTAAACCAGCACGAAGGGCAGGACACTCAAGGCCACCCCCACCACCACGAGCAGCGTGGTGTTCGACACGAACAGCGGGAACACCATCAGGATCAGGCCGCAGTACAGGGGCACCGGAGCACTCTGCTGCTTGCCGTACATGAAGAAGCCAAGGCCGAACGTACTGAACATCAGGCCCAGAAAAAGCTGAACACTATCCATCGCCGCGCCCTCCACCAAAGGTGACATCACACCCAGCCGGAAATCGATGGGCAGGCGCCCAGCCTAACCCTCGGCACCGATACGGGACAGATGCCGCTGTCCCGCATATGCGCCCCGGGCCGGACGCTGACAACGCGGAATCATTCAGCTCCGCGCGGCGCTCAGGGCCTCATTGAAGGTGGCACTGGGCCGCATCACGGCTTTGGTCTTCTCCGGGTCGGCCATGAAGTAACCGCCGATGTCCACGGCATCACCCTGCACGGCCAGCATCTCGTGCACGATCCGGTCCTCGTTTTCGCGCAGGCTCCGTGCCAGGGGCGCGAAGCGCGCGGCCAGATCAGCGTCGTCGGTCTGGGCGGCCAGGGCCTCGGCCCAGAACAAGGCGAGATAGTAGTGGCTGCCGCGGTTGTCCAGTTCGCCGGTTTTGGGGGTCGGTGATTTCCCCTCGTCCAGGAGCCGCCCGGTGGCTGCATCCAGCGTTCGGGCGAGAATCATGGCCCGCGGGTTCTCGTGCTTACGGCCGAGGTCTTCAAGGGACACCGCCAGCGCCAGGAACTCACCCAGCGAGTCCCAGCTGAGGTGGTTCTCCTCAAGCAACTGGCGCACCAACAGGGGCGCGGTCCCACCGGCACCGGTCTCGAACAGGGAGCCCCCCTTCATCAGGGGCACCACGGACAGCATCTTGGCGCTGGTGCCGAGTTCCATGATGGGAAACAGGTCGGTGAGGTAGTCACGCAGGATGTTGCCGGTCACCGAGATCGTGTCGCGACCGCGCACGACCCGCTCAAGGGTGTAACGCATGGCGCGCACCTGGGACATGATCTGGATATCGACGCCATCGAGGTCATGCTCGGGCAGGTATTGGCGGACCTTCTTGATCAATTCGAGGTCGTGGGGTCGATACTCATCGAGCCAGAACACCGCCGTGGTGCCTGACTGGCGCGCACGGTTGACGGCCAGTTTCACCCAGTCACGGACAGGTCCGTCCTTGGTCTGGCACATACGCCAGATATCGCCTTTTTCCACGCGCTGCTCGATGAGCACCTCGTCACTGTCCACATCGATGATGCGCGCCACGCCATCGACCGGAATTTCGAAGGTCTTGTCGTGGGAACCGTATTCCTCGGCCTTCTGCGCCATGAGGCCGACATTGGGCACCGTGCCCATGGTCGCCGGATCGAAGGCGCCGTTGGTCTTACAGAAGTTGACCATCTCCTGGTAGATGCGCGCGTAGGTGCTCTCGGGGTTCACCGCCTTGGTGTCCTTGAGCTTGCCGTCGGGGCCATACATCTTGCCGCCGTTGCGGATCATGGCGGGCATGGAGGCATCGACGATAACGTCATTGGGCGAATGCAGGTTGGTGATGCGTCGGCGCGGATCGACCATGGCCAACTCGGGGCGATGCTCGAGACAGGCATGCAGGTCCTCCTCGATCTCCACGCGCACTGACCGCGGCAGCTGCTCGATCTTCTCGTAGATGCTCGAGATCCCGTTGTTGGGGTTGGCGCCCAGGCGTTCGAACAGCTCGCCGTGTTTCTCGAAGGCCTCCTTGTAAAAAACCTTCACCGCGTGTCCAAACACGATGGGGTGCGACACCTTCATCATGGTGGCCTTCACATGCAGGGAGAACATGACGCCGGTCTTGCGGGCATCCTCCATCTGCTCTTCGTAGAACGCACACAACGCCTTCTTGCTCATGTACATGGAATCGATGATCTCACCGGCCTCGAGCGCGGTACGGTCCTTGAGCACGATCTGTTCGCCGTAGCGTGTGGACAGTTCCATGCGCACGGTGCGCGGCCTGTCCAGGGTCAGGCACTTCTCCGAGTGGTAGAAGTCACCACCGCGCATGTGCGCCACGTGGGTGCGTGAGGCCTGGCTCCACTCGCCCATCCAGTGGGGGTTCTTCTGGGCATAACGCTTGACCGCGGGCGGGGCACGACGGTCGGAGTTGCCCTCCCGCAATACCGGGTTGACCGCACTGCCCAGAACCTTGCCATAGCGGGTCTGGATGTCGACCTCCTCAGGGGATGAAGGCTCCTCGGGATACTCGGGGACATTCAAGCCCTGCCCGCGCAGCTCGGCGACGGCCGCGCGCAACTGGTTTATGGAGGCGCTGATGTTGGGCAGCTTGACGATATTGGTATCGGGCTTCTGGGTCAGGCGCTCCAACTCGGCCAGGTCGTCGGTAACGCGTTGATCCTCGTTCAGGTACTCGGGAAAGGCCGCGAGGATGCGCGCGGCGAGGGAGATATTGCTCTTGCGCACGGCGATGCCGGCAGGCGCGGTGAAGGTGCGCAGGATGGGCAGGAGCGAACTGGTCGCCAGCAGCGGCGATTCGTCCGTCAGGGTGTAGATGATGGTCGGCTTGGTGTCGGTCATTTCGGGCCTGTCGGCGGGACACAGGTGAAGGCCGGACGCGGGACGCCCGGAACGAGAGCTCAACACACGGAAGGTACTACGCCGCCCGGAAGTTTCCGGGATACATGGCCCCGGGATGTTGGCACCGCCTTCGGCGGGCGGGTGGTCGTTGTCGCGATCATAGCAAGAGCCATCCCGCGGTCAGAATTGCATTTATGAATACATCAGAACCGCTGATAGCAGGACACCCCCGATGCCCGCCCCCCCACTACAACCGGACCCGCCCCCGCACTTCGTTCCACAGATCGGCGTAGGCCATCGCGGGAGGCGTACCCGGACGCGAGAAGACCATGGGACGACGATCAACACCCATGGACTCCACCAGCGATGAGTAGGGGATGGCCGCTTCAAGGAACCCTGGATAGCGCCCGGGCAGGTCCTCCATGACCTCCCGATGAAGCTTCTTGCGCCGATCCGACATCGAGAAGAAGGGTAGAACGGTGCAATCTGGCGTGCGTTTCTTGTCCAGGTAGGTGTTTAGCTGATCCAGGGTGCGTATGGACAGCGGCGTGGGAATCACCGGGACCAGCAGGGCGTTGGCCGCGAGGAATATGTTCTCTGATACCAGCGAGATGCTGGGGGCCGCATCGATGAACAGGAGGTCGTACTCCGCGGACAAGGGGCGCAGTAACTTGAGCATCTGTTTGAGCGGCCCCTTGCTCTGGGCGAACTCCAGATCCAGGTTGCGGTATGAGAAATCGGCCGGCACCAGGTCGAGGTTGGGGAAGTCCGTGGCCTTGATGGCATCGGCCAGGGCCCGCTTACCCCGTGTGAGGGCCTCCACACCGCCCTTGAACTTCGGTTTGACGCGGAAGTAGTAGCTGGCGGCGCCCTGGGGATCGAGGTCCCAAAGTACGGTCCGGTAACCCTGCGCGGACGCGAGGTAGGCCAGGTTTACGGCCGTCGCCGTCTTCCCGACACCGCCCTTGATGCTGTACGAGGAAAGTATCTTCATGACTTGAACAGACCCTGAAAACGCCGGGCATTGTCCTCCGACGCGAAGGCCTCGAAGCGGGCGTAGAAATCTTTTCGGATCTCACCCTGTTCGTGGTGGAAGCCCTCGGCAAGCCGCTCCATGGCCTTTTCGGTACGGGACGTCAGGACACCGGCTGAGCGCATTTCGTCCTCGTAACGGTGAATGGTGGTGTACTGGACCTCGCGGTCCTGGAAGTCCCCGAGGACTTCCTGAAGCCGCTTGAGCGCCTTTATCAGGCCATTGATCTGCGCTGGCGGGTAAAGCCCGCGAAAGGCTTCCAGCAGGTAGCGCAACCGCTTGCAGCGCTTGCGCACGTCGTGCAGGTCATCATTGGGCGACCGCGGCGTGATCGCCCGTCCGTGCTTGAGCACCCAGCGATAGGTCTTCCATATCCGTTCGTCAGCAACCTCGCCGACCGGCCGCAGGGCATTGGGCAGGCTGCTGCTCTTGGGCAACGGCGACCTGAGGTAGCCCCGTGCCGAGTCCATGAACCCCGTATAGGCACCGGATCTGAGGGCGACTCTCAAGGCCTCGTAGGCCTCGCCGTGACGCTCGGCGAGAAATCCACGGAACGGCTCAAGGGCGCGCATATCCTTGGCGCTGAGCCGGGTCGCGAAATGATCAAAATCGAGCAGGTAGACGTCCAGATCCCGGGGGTCGCCGGTGACATCCTGCAAACGGCGCAGCCCATCGGAAAACTGGCGCTGTCGGGTTTCCGGCAACACACCCTTGATCGCGCTGAGCAGGGATCGGGCGCGCCGCACGGCGACGCGGTAATCGTGTACGAACTCGATGTCCCAACGGCCGATGCTGCCGGCCTCGTTTGCACTCATGGTCTCCAGCAGGGACGACAGCAGGGTGCGCAGCGCGGCATCCATACGCATGTCGGGCTCCAACGCGACATTGAGCTTGCCATCGTAATCTCCCGGGCGCCGACGGGTGCGCTGCGTGGCGACCACCAGGGGTTCTTCGTGCACGGCCGTCAAACCCAATTCCCTGATCAGGGAGCGGGCCCATTGAAACGCTTTCTTGTCATAGCCACGCAGGGGCTCGAAACGGATCAGAACCGGAAATGTCGAGCGTCCGGCGCGGTCCTGACGCCATTCCATGCGCAGCACGGTCTTACCCTCCGCATCACGGAAAGCCCACCGCCGCACCCGCGAACGCAGGCGGCGCGCGAACAAAAGAGCCCGGACATCAAGCACATCGCCCAGCATGTGACCGATGGCACCGAAGCCCAGGTCCACGGCCATCCGGGGCACCGCGGCCACATCCTGCTGGGCTCGCGGGCTGCCCTCGCCGACCGGCCTCAGCTCCAGCATGCGCCGCCCTTCCCCCTCCACCAGCTCCAGAATCTCGCCGCGGTTCCAGAAGCGCCAGTCGAAACTATCGAGGTAGGCGCGGGCCACCTCACCATCGAATTCCACGCGCGCCTTGGCGCCCTCGGGCAGGGCCGGGTTCGGATCGACGACCGGGCTTTCCGAGGACGGTCGGTAGAACGACCGCAAGGCCTGGGGTGAGTTGATGTTCATGTTCATCAAGAGCCGGGCTGTTTATGACGCTTTTGTTACACCCATCGTCGGGGAGCAGGACCCTAACAAATGCGCGCGGGAGTTTGTGTTACATCTGCCCCCGGACCGGCTCGATGGCGAGTGCCCTATAATCGCGCGCCATTCCGCACCCCGCGCCGGGTGCCGCAACTGCGTAAAGGCCACAACACCGCGATGAAATTCTTTTCCCGAATCCTCCTGCCCCTGGCCGTCCTGGCCGCGGTCCTGTTCACCGCATACCCCTACGTCAATCTCTACCGCCTCGACCTCGCACTGACGTCCAACGACAAGACGGCCCTCACCGAACTGGTGGACCTCGGTGCCGTGCGCGCGGAGGTGAAATCGCGGGTCAAGAAGGAGACCGACCGGGTCATCGGCAAGGGAGACAACGACATCACCCGCTTCTTTCGCGAAAGCGCCAGCACGCTCACCGGCTCGGCGGTCAATGCCATCGTCGACATGAACTGGGTCAAGACTCACCTGCGCCGCGACGGTCAGCCGGGAGACAAGCAACCCTACCCCTCCCTGTTCGACAGTCTGGATTACGCCTTTTTCGACGACTGGAACCGTTTCCTCGTGCGCCTCGGAGCGCTCAATGACGACCCCGTCCACCTGCATTGGGCCTTCAAGGACTGGAAATGGCGTTTGGTGGCGGTATACGACTGACCATGGCGGGGCGGGCGCAGGCTCCAACGCCCGCCTGATCCTCCTCCAGGTGCCGGTCCCCATGAAAAAACCCGGACGCACTGCGCGTCCGGGTTTTTTCGCTCGCGTCCCCGGCAAGGCCGGGAGCGCGTTTCAATAGAAGGGTCTGAAAAGCTGCTCAGTTCAGTTTCAGGTGCTCATAAAACGCCTTCGAGCCCCCTTCCATCATGTAGTACTCCGGAATACCCATGTCCTCCAGGTAGTACTGGAACCAGCGCACCTGCTTGCCGACATTGTCGTACACGAGAAGTGTCTTGCCCGAATCCAGGGTCCGGGCGAGAAACCGATTGAGGGCCTTCATACGGCTGAGGGGTACATTTCGTTGATAGCCGGGGAACAGGCTCACCCCCATGCTCTGGGAAGGGTCGCGAAGGTCGAGAACCGCCACTCCGGGTTTGACCCGCTCGATGAACTCCGCGGGGGAAATGAGGTGGGCTTTGAGCTTGTCCTTGCTGAGCAGCTTTGCGGGATCCATGGGCGTAACCCCCAGCAGCACCGCCTTGTCCGGGTTCGCGCGCGCCCAGTCGAGAATACCCGCGTCGTAGGCGAAGACATTTTCCATGCCTGCCTTGGCGACCTTGCGCACCGCCTTGTAGGACTTGTAGCAGGTCTTGCCGTTGCAGTAGAAGGCGATGGGCTTGTTGCCCGTGGCCTTGCGGATCTCCCGCAGATACTCGACGAACTGGCGCTCCCCGAGCGGGACGTTGGCGGACTTGGTCATGTGCAACGTTTCGTATTCGAACGCCGAGCGCACATCGATCTTGATGGTGTCATCGTATTGAGCAGCGAGATCAGCGGTGGAGATCACCGGCACATCGGGATACTCGGCCCGTCCCGGAAACTCATCCTGCGCCATGGCGCGGCCCTCGGTCAGGACCAGCAGAGCGACCGCCAACAGGGTGGAAACCAGTACCCGGTATGCCGTCACTTGGCTCAGTTGCAACATCTTCTGCCTCCCGGCCCATATCGATCGTATGGGCTGTTATCTATTTATCCCCGGGTATCCGCCCGGGGTCACATGCGGGCCACGCGATCCGCGCCCCGTGGGCCGGTTTACGCCCGACCCGTGCTCCTTTGACCCGCGGGCGGCCCCCTCAGACCGGTAATCCCGCTGTACCGATCATAACGCGTGCCCGGCACGCGCCAAGCATGGGTTTTCATGGAGGTGGCCATTGCCGCGAATGTTCCCCGATTCAGCCGGGACGCCAGCATGGATACAGGGCTGTTCCACAGGGCGTTCTTGCTTCGCGGCGGCCAAGCCCCGAAACTCCGCGCCCATGCCTATACCTGCCAACATCTTTCTGGTCGGCCCCATGGGGGCGGGAAAATCCACCGCCGGACGCCGACTCGCCAAGACGACGGGGAAGATCTTCAAGGATTCGGACCAGGTCATCCAGGAACGAACCGGCGTGGATATCCCCCTCATCTTCGACATCGAGGGCGAGGAGGGTTTCCGCAATCGCGAACGTGCGGTGATCGAAGAGCTTACCCAGTTGTCCGGAATCGTCCTGGCCACCGGCGGCGGCGCGATCATGACCCGCGACAACCGGACCTGGCTGGGCGGCAGGGGGTTCACCATCTACCTGCACACCACGCCGGAGCAATCCCTGGAACGCACCGGCAGCGACCGCAACCGGCCCCTGCTGGACACCGATGACCCGGGACAGCGGCTACGCGACCTGTACGCCGTGCGCGACCCGCTCTACCGCGAAATCGCCGATCTGGTCATCGACACCGACGGCAACAGCGTCCAGCGCATGGTCAAGGCCATCATGGACAGGCTCGAATCCCCTATTTGACACCCAAGCCCATGCAGACCCTGAACGTCGATCTCGGCGAGCGCGCCTACCCCATACACATCGGCCCGGGATTGGTCGGTGACGCCGAACTGCTCCGCCGTCATATCCCTGGCAAGTCCGCCGTGGTGGTCACCAATACCACCGTCGGCCCCCTGTACCTGGAAGCGGTACAGGACAGCCTCGCGGGGCTCAAGCACGAAGCGGTGGTGCTCCCCGATGGGGAGCAGTACAAGACCCTGGACACCTGGAACAGCATATTCGATGCCCTGCTCAAGGGCCGCTACGACCGGGGCACGACCCTCATCGCCCTGGGTGGCGGCGTGGTCGGCGACATCACGGGGTTCGCGGCAGCCAGTTATCAGAGGGGGGTGCATTTCATCCAGATCCCCACCACCCTGCTGGCCCAGGTCGACTCATCCGTCGGGGGCAAGACCGGTGTCAATCACCCGCTGGGGAAAAACATGATCGGCGCCTTCTACCAGCCCCGCTGCGTCCTGGCGGACACCGACACCCTCAACACCCTGCCGGACAATGAACTGTCGGCGGGCATCGCCGAAGTCATCAAGTACGGTCTGATCCGTGATGAAGCATTCTTTTCCTGGCTCGAAGCCAACATGGATGCGTTACTGACCCGCGAAACGGGCGTGCTCACCGAGGCCATCCTGCGCTCCTGCACGGCCAAGGCCGAGGTGGTCGCGGCGGATGAGCGTGAAGCCGGTCAACGAGCGCTGCTGAACCTCGGCCACACCTTCGGTCACGCCATCGAGGCGGGGGCCGGCTATGGCGCCTGGCTGCACGGCGAAGCCGTCGCCACCGGCATGTCCATGGCCGCCGATCTGTCCCAACGTCTCGGCTGGGTGGACATGAACACCGTCGAGCGTACCGACGCCCTCCTCAAGCGTGCCCATCTCCCTCTGCAACCTCCCGGCGACATGGATGCCGACCGTTTCATGGACCTCATGGCCGTCGACAAGAAGGTTCAGGACGGCAAATTGCGCCTTATCCTGCTCAAGGCCCTGGGGGACGCGGTGGTGACCGGTGATTTCGACACGTCAATCATGCGTGCCATGATTGACGCGCGCCGCGGCTGACGCCCGGCTCTTGCGCTGCCGCGCGCTTACCCCCGCGTAGCGTGCCCCCCACCCCTACTCATCGACGATCAGCGCACGTTGGCCATGAAATAGGTCGGCTCGCCGTTCAGGTTCAGTTCTATCTGACCGTTGAAGGAGCGCTGCTCGTCGGGGATCAGAACCTGATCACTCAAACCCTTGAGACTGGCCGCGCCGATCTGAAGACCCGAGTCGTTGAACAGGTACAGATCGAGCTTGGGTTCGATGACGTTGGGGCTGCGGTTATGCAGGGAGATATTGAAACCGTAGGAGGTTTCGCTGCCTTTTCGGGAGACCGTGAAGATCACGTTCTTGAGGTATTTGTCATCCACATCGATGACCCGGTCGTAGACGATCTTGTTGAGCCCCGGAACCCGACCTTGAACAATGGCCTCCATCTGCTTGCGCAGGTCAGCCATCTCCGTTTCAAGGGCAGCGAATTCGGCGTCCTTGCGGCGCAACTTGCCCTGGGTTTCCTTCAGCGCCTCGTCATCGCCACTGGTGGACATGCGGGTGTACCCCCCCATCATCACCAGGGCCACGGCCATGACCAGAATGACCAGCTTGAGGAAAAGCTTCCCCCGGCGGCACTTATGCAGTTCCTTGAGGCGGCGCGAGCGGGAACTGTTGCTGCGCCCACGACGCGAGCGATTGGCACTGCGCACGTAGGTTTTGCTGGCGGAAGACAGGGGCATATCGCCTGATCCGCTGGCCGAAGGCTGCATACCCGGTGGTCTGCCCTTCGGAATTTTCGGTCCACCCGGATTCGCCATGGGGTCTGATTTCCTGAGCGACGCGGCTGGAACGCCGCATCGAATCGCTGAACTTTCAAAGCGATTAGTTTGCCACAAGGCCCAACGGGTGGAAGATAAGAGTTTCGTCTATCATCCCGCGCACCGCGCGACAGCCTCCCGCTCAAGACCCAGCCGACGCCCCACGCCAAACCCATGCGGATATACCTGCAAACACCGGCCACGCCGGGACTCGCCCCGAGGTTCTGCCACCTGATGTTGCAGGAAGACCTGATCGAAGGGTGGACACTGATCCGCGAGGCCGGGGCACAGGGCAAGGCGGGGCGGGTCAAACGTCAGCATTTCGAGAATCGCGACGCCGCCATGGACGCCCTGATCTCCGCCCGCGACCAGCAGATTCAGAAAGGCTTCCGCGTGGTCTTCTTTGAAGGCCAGGCCAACCGCTAACCCGCGCCTGATACCCCGGGGCTCGCCGATGCGCCCCAGACTCAAGCGCCTCTCTCCAACCAGACCGTCAACGGCACGCCGCCCTCCCCCAGCCGATGCGCCTATCCCCTCTGCCCCTCCTGATTGCGGGTCTCGCAATGATCGGCACGGGCATCCATGGCCTGCTGACCATGGATGACGGGGTGAGCCCCCCTGCAGCGGATCTCAACCGGAGCACCGATTCCACTCCACCGTCCTCGTTTACACGGCCCGCACCCGGGCCCGCGCCGCTCAGCCGTCCCATCGTCGCGGCGCCACCGGTCAGCCCGTCAGCTTCCGCACCGCGTACCGCGCCAATCTCCGGGGCTCCGACGAGCGGCGATGGTCCGCTGCTTCCTTTATCTGAATCCCGTGCGACGACGGATACCGTCGCGCAGCGTTCCGGGAACGCGCCGGATGATTCCGCGGCCCCCACGGCGGAGGGCGACACGAACAAAGCACGCGTGGAACCCGCGACCGACCCGACGGCCACGGTCAAGACCACTCAAGCGGCCATCGCGGCCAGACCTGAAGCAGGCGGGAACAGCATGGGAACCGGCGACGCCCCCGACAGCGTGACGGATACCCGCATGAAAGCCGGTGACATGGACGACGGCATGGTGAACGGACCGGCACGCGAGACAACCATGGAGGACAGCGGGAGGCCGCCGGACCGCGACACCATCCTGGCCCTGGGCGAGGACAGCTACATGGTGCAGCTACTGGCGTCCAAGCGCGAAGACGATGCCACACGCCTGCTGGACCGATGGAAGCTTCGCGACCGCGCGTTCCACATCAGCGCACGACACAAGGGCGCAACCCTCTACCTGGTGCTGACCCACCCCGTGAACGGTTTCAGCGAGGCCCGGCGGGTGCTGGAATCCCTGCCCCGGGAACTGCGTGACCGGGGCGCATGGATTCGCGGCGCCGATGGCGTCAAGCGGATGGTTCGCTCGGCCGACGCGCGTTAGCGCGATCAAGCAAAGGGTCGACCAGCGCCAGGGTTCGCTCTACCGCGCCGCGGTTGTCCTCAACGAAACGTAACGCGCGCTGCCCCTGTTCATCACGCCGCGATGGCGCCTGCATCAACTCCACCACCGTGCCCGCCAATTGGCCCGCATCGTCGACGTAGGCCACTGCGCCCGCCTCATCGAGACGGTCGAAGATATCCTGAAAATTGAACACATGCCGCCCCGAGATCACCGGAATTCCGAGAGCGGCGGGCTCCAGCACATTGTGTCCCCCGGTCGGTACCAGGCTGCCCCCCATGAAGCACAGGTCGGCGGCGGCCACCATGACCGGCAGCTCCCCCATGGTGTCACCCAGGTAGACCGCACAGTCCGGTGCGCACAGCTGCGATTGCGCGCGCCGGACGGTGGTGAAACCCCGCTCCACGCACAGGGCATGCACGTCGTCGAAACGCTCGGGATGCCGCGGCACCAGGATAAGTAGCGCCCCCGGTATGAGCTCCCGGACCCGGGCGTGGGCATCCAGCACGGTGCCGTCCTCTCCATCATGGGTGCTGGCGGCGATCCATACCGGCCGCTCGACCCCCCACTGGCGGCGTAACACCTGCCCCTGCTCGGCGGCACTGGCCGGGATAGGCAGGTCGAATTTCATGCTGCCCGTGACGCTGACCACGGCACCTGGGGCCCCGATCTCGCCCAGGCGCCGGGCATCCGCCTCGGTTTGGGCGCCGATCGCCGACACGTCCGCCATCATCGCCCGCACAACCGCCCGCAGGTGTGGTGCGCGGTATCCGCGGGCCGAGCGCTCGGACAAGCGCGCATTGACGACCACCACGGGGATCGCTCGCCGCGCGCACGCACCGAACAGATTCGGCCACAGCTCGGTCTCCACGATGATCGCAAGACGGGGGCGGGCGCGCCCCAGGAAGCCCTCAACGGCATGTGGCAGGTCATAGGGCGCGTAACGGTGTTCCACGTCCGGCGGCATGACCCGCAGAACATGGGCGGCACCGGTGGGGGTGGTGGTGGTCAGCAGAATCGGGGTATCCGGGTGCAGATCCGCCAGACGGCGGACCAGGGGCAGCACCGCCTGGGTCTCCCCCACTGAAACTGCATGGACCCAGATCGGCGCCCCCCGCACCGGAGTGATAAGGCCGAAACGCTCCCACCAACGCTCACGGTAATCGGGATTTCGCCGCCCTCGCCGAACCAGGCGCAGCAGAATCCACGGCAGGCTCAAATACAGAACCAGGCTGTAAAGCAGGCGTGCCACGGAACGCGATCAGGCGCGGTGAGCAGGATTCAGCGCGCGTCCAGCCAACCCAGGTAGTCGGAGACCCCTTCGGCCACGGTCTTGAACGGTGCGTCATAGCCGACGGCACGCAGGGCGCCGATGTCGGCCTGGGTGAAACTCTGATAGCGGCCCTTCAGGTGATCGGGGAAGGGCACGTACTCGACGCGGCCGCGGCCGTTGTAATCGATCACCGCACGGGCCACATCGTTGAACGGCTGTGCGCGCCCGGTACCCAGGTTGAAGATCCCTGACTTGTCGGGATGATCCATGAACCACAGGTTCACCGCGACGCAATCGCCCACATAGACGAAATCACGGCTCTGCTCACCGGCCCCATAGCCATCGTAGGCATCGAAGAGCTTCACCACATCGCCTTCCTTGAGTTGGTGATGATGGTGCGAGGCAACCGATGCCATGGTGCCCTTATGCTGCTCGCGCGGGCCGTAGACATTGAAGTAACGGAAGCCCACCACCTGGGTGCTGATGCTGTCCCAGTTGCGGCGCAGGTACTGGTCGAACTGGAACTTCGAGTAGGCGTACAGGTTGAGCGGCTGTTCACAGGCCCGGTCCTCGCGGAATCCCCGTGAACCGTCGCCGTAGACGGACGCCGAGGACGCATACAGAAACGAGGCCCCCATGCGATCACACCAATGCAGCAGCGTCTTGGTGTACTCGTAGTTGTTTTCCATGATGTAGATACCGTCCCACTCCGTGGTCGACGAGCAGGCGCCCTCATGGAACACCGCTTCGACCTTCTCAGCATCGAGCCTGCCCTCGCGAACAGCGGCGATGAAGTCGTGCTTGTCTATGTAATCGCGGATATCGCAATCGGCGATATTGAGGAACTTGACCCCGTTCTTGAGGTTGTCCACCACCAGGATGTCGGTGATGCCGCGGTCGTTGAGCGCCTTGACGATATTGGAGCCGATGAAGCCGGCGCCGCCGGTAACGATGATCATGGTGGATTCAACTCGGGTCTTTGGATTCTGTCTTGCGGATCGCCTCGATGATGCCCGTGGTGGAACAGCCGTCCACGAAACTGAGCACCTCGACCCGACCGCCTCGGGCATGCACGCAGGCACCGCCCGCGATTTCGTCGGGGCGGTAATCGCCGCCCTTGACCAGGACATCGGGCAACATGCGGCAGATCAGTCGCTCGGGCGTGTCTTCGCTGAACGGCACCACCCAGTCCACGGCCTGCAGGGCAGCGAGCACGTCCATGCGGTGCGCCAGGGTATTGATGGGTCGTCCGCTCCCCTTACCCAACCGACGCACCGAATCGTCCGTGTTGACCGCGACGACCAGCCGATCGCCCAGGGCCCTCGCCTGTTCCAGGTAGGCCACATGGCCGGCATGGAGAATGTCGAAGCAGCCGTTGGTCATCACCACCGACTCGCCGCGCGCTCGCGCCTGGTTCAGGCAGGCCTCCAGTTCGTCTTCACCGACCACGCCGAATCCCTCACCCTGGGGATCGTGCAGGGCCCGGTGCAACTCGGTGGTAGTGACCGTTGAGGTACCCAGTTTGCCCACCACCACGCCGGCGGCCACGTTGGAAAGGCCGGTCGCCTGGGCGAGGTCCAGGCCCGCGGCCAGCGCCGAAGCCAACACCGCAATGACCGTGTCCCCCGCGCCGGTGACATCAAACACCTCCTGCGCCCGGGTCGGCAGGTGCAAAGGCTCCTGGTCCCGGCGCAGCAGGGTCATGCCCTGCTCACTGCGTGTAACCAGCAGCGCGGTGAGATCCAGGGATTCGAGCAGGCGTGTTCCGCGGGTCACGAGCTCCGCCTCATCGGCGCAGCAACCCACCACTGCCTCGAACTCCGAGCGATTGGGCGTGATCAGGGTGGCCCCGCGGTAGCGCTCAAAATCCGTGCCCTTGGGATCGACCAGCACCGGCACCCCGGCGCCGCGGCAGCGCCCGATCAGGTCCTGGACCCGGCTCAAGGTCCCCTTGCCGTAGTCGGACAGAACCACGGCGCCCACGCCACTGAGAAGGCCCGCGAGGCGCTCACCGATTCCGTCCGCCGCCGCCGCGCTGAAGCGATCCTCGAAATCCAGACGGATCAGCTGTTGGTTGCGGCTCATGACCCGCAGCTTGGTAACCGTGCTGCAACCGGCCACCCGCTCGAAGGCGCACTCCACGCCGGCCTCTCCCAGTATTCGCTCGAGTTCGTCCGCCTCCCGATCCTGCCCCGTCAATCCCACTACCGTGGGCGATGCCCCCAGGGCGGCGATATTCAGGGCCACGTTGCCCGCACCACCGGGACGCTGCTCCTCGTCCCGCACATGCACGACGGGCACGGGCGCCTCCGGGGAGATACGTGAACTGGAACCCGACCAGTACCGGTCCAGCATGACGTCGCCGGCAATCAGCACCGACGCGGATTCGAAGGGGGGAACGATGAGCCTCACAAGCGCCCTGCCATGGCCGGTGTCCAGCGGTCACCGGCGGGGTCGAAACGAAGCGCGCGAGGATAACACGCCACCCCCCGCGGCCGACCACCATCCGGCGGGCTCCCCCCATGCCACCGCCTTGGGGTCGAAGCGCGGAATCCGTTATGCTGCGCGCCCCCCAACGCCCGTCCGCGGGGGCCCTGACCCGCCCCTGCCCGACCCGGGCTCCGTACCCAAACGCGTGTCACACACCCATGCCCATTGCCGGTACCAGCAATCCCCGCGTCTCCCTCACAGCCGCCGTCGTGGAGGTCCTGGACGATTGGGGGCTGCCCGCCGACCAGCAGCTGGCCCTGCTCGGTCTCGACGCCGAATCCGCCCCGGGCGGAATCATGGCCTTTCGCAACGGAACCCCCCTGCCGGAAGGTGAGGAAATCGACGCCCGGGTGCGCACCCTGCTCGGCATCGCCTCGTCGCTCCAGCACGTACTGCCGCACACCCAGGGCGCCTGTGATTCCTGGATTCACAACCCGCTGCGTAATTTCGGTGGCCGGACGCCCCTCAGCTACATGCTCGAGAATGGCCTGGAGGGCATGATCCGCATCCGGGATCTGACCAGCGGACGCGGTGACGGCTGGGGGTGAGCCCCGTGACCATCGGCGCTGCATCCGTGCACAACGGAACCGATGATGCCCCGCTCCGACGGGTCCTGATCATCAAGTCGCGACACATCGGAGACGTGCTGCTGACCGGCCCGCTCATCGCCAGCATCCGTCGCGGCCCCGGCAACCCGCGCATCACCGCCCTGGTCAAGAAGGGCACCGAGGCCATGCTGAGGCATCATCCCGGGGTCGACGAGGTCCTGACCTTCCCCCATCGGGAACCCGGCGAAACCAGCTGGGCCTTCCTCAAACGCCAATGGGTGTTCTTCGCCGCCCTGCGCCGACGCCGGTTTGATCTGGCCATAACAACCACCGAGGGCGATAGAGGCATCATCACGGCGCGACTCAGTGGCGCCTCCACGCGTATCGGAATCGCGGACAGGGACGGCCCCCGTTGGCGCCGCGCACTGCTCACGGACCCCAGAACTCCGCGGCAGGGACGAATCCACACGGTGATGCGCAACCTCGACCTGTTGCCGACCGGTATCTCCCCCGTCCCCCGCGTGGAGTTGGGCTATCCCGCCGAGGCCCGCGCACGACTCGATCGCCTGCTCAGCGAACGCGGCGCGACCGACGGCAGGCCCCTTGCCGCCGTGCACCCCGGGGCGCGCTGGCTTTTCAAATGCTGGACGCCCGCGGGCATGGCAGCGGTCATCGATCATCTGTCCGGGCGGGGATTCCAGGTCATCGTCACCGGTTCACCCGACGCCGATGAACAGTCCCATGTGACGGATGTCCTGAAACGCACCACGACACGACCCATCGCACTCCATGACGCCGGTCTCAGCCTGCTCGACGCGGCGGCAGCCATCGACAGGGCGAAGGTGTTCGTGGGCGTGGACAGCGCCCCCATGCACATGGCCGCGGCACTGGACACCCCGGTGGTCACCCTGTTCGGACCCAGTGGCGGCTGGGATTGGGGGCCCTGGCCCAACGGCTGGAACGGCGGCGACACCCCGTACCCGGCGGACCACGGCACCCAGAGGGTCGGCCGACACGTGATCATCCAGGACATACGCCCCTGCGTGCCCTGTGGCCGCGCCGGCTGCGACAACACCCGCCGCAGCGCCTGTCTTGAGGATTTGCCGGTCGACCGCGTGCTTCGCGAGATCGACATCACGCTCGAGCGCGAAGGACTCGTACCACCACGTGACGATCAGACACCGGCATGAGCGACCCGCTCTGTTCACGGCGCGGCATCGGACCGTGGTGAGATCCTCGATCAGGCCATGGACAGCCTCATTCCAAGCGCCGCAACGGTCTTGCAGGGTCATCCTCCTCACGCGGCACGACAGCGGATTCAGACTGTGAAGGCATGGCAACGACGCTTGTACGACAGCTACGTGTCCACGGGACAGGTGGGCACTATCAACCACGAACGCAACCCCTATCTGGACGCCCTCATCGCCCGCCACCTTCCCCCTGATACCAGGATTTCCATCGCGGACCTGGCCTGCGGTCATGGCGCCCTGATTCGCGCTTTGAAGAAGCAGGGCTACCACCGGGTAATCGGGGTGGACACATCCGCTGAGCAGGTGGCAGCCGCCCACGATCGGGGTACCACGGAGGTCCGCCACGGGGAGATCGACCCTTTTCTCGACGACCATGAATCCGCCGGTTTCGATGTGGTCTTCCTGATGGACATCCTGGAACACCTCGACAAAGAGCAGGTCATCAAGCTGCTGGATCGGGTCCACAACAGTCTGCGCCCGGGTGGCAGGGCCATCATCCATGTGCCCAATGCCACCGGCATCTTCGGCATGAATGCCCGCTATGGAGACTTCACGCACGAGGTGGCATTCACCCCTCGATCAATCCGACAGGTTCTGAGCAGCTGTGGCTTCCATGCCATCTCCGTCCATGAAGACAAACCCACCGTGCACGGCCTGAAGAGTTTCGTGCGGCGGCTCCTCTGGGCGCTGCTCACGGTACCGTTCCGGCTGTTGCTGAGCGCGGAAACCGGTGCCACCCGACACGTCCTGTCGCAGAACATGCTCGTCGTCGCGCATCACTGATGCCCGCGGTCTGACCGTGCGGGCTGCCGTGCGCGGCGTTCAGTCGGCGGGTACGGTGCGCCCCCGGGCCCATTGTCGGAGCCCTTCGATCTGCTCGGCCATGACCACGGACAGGGGGCGCGTCCGTGCCAGCTCCGCCTCCAGCAATCCCTGGCCGGGCAACTGCTCCCCGGCGCGCGCGGCGTAGAGCATCGCCACCACTGCCTGCTCGATCTCGGCACCGGAGAAGCCTTCGCTCGATTGCGCCAGGGCAGGCAGATCATAGCCCGCGGGGTCGAGATCACGGCGCTTGAGGTGGATGGCAAAGATATCCCGGCGCGCGGGTTCACCGGGCAGGTCAACGAAGAAGATCTCATCCACCCGGCCCTTACGGATCAGCTCCGGCGGCAGGGCACTGATGTCATTGGCGGTGGCGACGATGAACACCGGCTCCGCGCGTTCCGCCATCCAGGTGAGCAGGGTGCCGAGGACCCGCTGGGCGGTACCGTTGTCGTTGCCCTTGGAAGCGGTCCCCTTCTCGATCTCGTCGATCCAAAGCACGCACGGTGCCATGGCCGACGCAGTCTTGAGCGCCGCGCGCAGATTACGTTCGGTTTCGCCGAAGTACTTGTTGTACAGGGTGCCGAAATCGAGCCGCAACAAGGGCAACGCCCAGGCCCCGGCCACCGCCTTCGCGGCCAGTGACTTGCCAGCCCCCTGCACGCCAACCATCAGCACGCCCTTGGGCGGCTCCAGGCCGGTGGCCGCCTCCCCGCCAAGGAACGCCGCCTTGCGCAGGTGCAGCCAGCGCTTGAGCTGGCCAAATCCGCCCACATCACTGAGCCGTGCGGTGTCGAATTCGAACGACAGCACTCCGTCGGTATTGAGCAGCTCGTACTTGGCCTTGGCCACTTCCTGGATGTCGTCGGCGGTGATGGCGCCATCGTCGAACACCGCGTTGCGCAGCAGGCGGCGGGCATCGGACAGGGTCAGCCCGCGCAGGCTGTTGATCATGCGTTCCAGGGTGTCACGGTCCGTACGCACCCGCAGACCGTGATTTCGCGCCGCCCATTCGCGCGCCGCCGTCTTGATCTCCGCCATCAGGGTGTCGCGGTCGGGCATGGCGAGCTGAAAGCTGGCGCTGAGGTGTTGCAACTCTTTGGGCGGCTTGAGGGCATGGCTGAGCAGCACCACCTTGGTACGGGTGCGGGCATGATCCATGGCCACATCCTTGAGCAGTCGGATGAGGATGGGGTCGTCCAACCAGTGGTGAAAATCCAGCAGGATGAACACCCCGGGCCGCCCATAGGCGCGCATGTAACGCAGCAGGGCCTCGGCATCCTGTAGATCCTCTCGCGGGTCCAGGTCCAGTTCGACGCGGCGGATGCCCTCCGATGCCGTCCACGAGAAGATCGGCTGTTCGATTTCCAGTGCCAGGCGGCGGAACAGGTCCAGCACCCGGCCTTCCTCGTGGGATTCGATGGTGACCACCGGCAGGTGGCCATCGAGGGTTATGCGCAGGTCGTGTAGATCGCCCATGGGTGCCTTGGGGTTAAGATGCGAAGCCCACATTCAATGCCTATGCGCATCAGAGTATCGCCCCGTGCCGGATCCAGCGACCCTCTTCAAGGTCATCTTCGTCAATCAGGGCAAGGTCTACGAGATCTACGCCCACGCAGTCTCACAAACATCCCTGATGGGGTTCGTGGAGGTGGAGGAACTTACCTTCGGCGAAGACAGCGCGCTGCTGGTCAACCCCGCCGAGGAACGCCTGCGTGACGAGTTCAAAGGCGTCAAACGCAGCTACATCCCCCTGCATGCGGTGATCCGCATCGACGAGGTGGAACGCCGCGGCGAGGCACGCATCCACGATATCGACGGCGCGGGCAACGTCACCGCCTTCCCGGGCGCGTTCGGTTTCCAGGGCCCGCCCCGAAAGGACTGATCACGATGCCCACCAGCGGCATCGTCCGTGTGGCCCTGCCCGTCCCCCTGCGACGGGTGTTCGATTACCTCCCCCCCGAATCACTGCCCCTGCCCGCGGCCGGTGCACGGGTGCGCGTGCCTTTCGGAACGGGGAACAAAGTGGGCGTGGTGCTCGGCCATGCCGACAGCTCGGACATCGACTCCGAGCGTCTCAAGCCCATCGGCGAGGTTCTGGATGCCGAACCGCTGATCGACGACGAACTCATGGGGCTGTGTCGCTGGGCGGCGGGCTACTACCAACACGGACTGGGAGACGTCCTGGTTGGCGCTCTGCCCGTGCGCTTGCGCGAGGGGCACCCGGCCCATGTCCCGGGACGGCCGCTCTGGCGGATCACCGACCAGGCGCCTCGATCGGTGCGGGGCAACGCCAAACTCCAGCAGGCCGTGCTCGAGTGCCTGCGCGCACACGATGGCCCGGTGGGCACGGAGGCCTTCTCGCACATCACCGGCGGCTGGCGTCCCGCCCTGCGCGCCATGGTTGCCGCCGGGTGGGTGCAATCCCTGGACGGGCCCTGCCTGCCGTCCCACCAACCACACCCCGGAGCGCCACCAAAACTCAACCCGGAGCAGGAACAGGCCGTCGACACAATCCTATCGGCACCGGGTTTCAACGCCTTTCTTCTTGACGGGGTGACCGGCAGCGGCAAGACAGAGGTGTACCTGAGGCTGGTCGAGCATTGTCTGCGGCACGGCCGTCAGGCCTTGATCCTGGTACCGGAGATCGGTCTCACCCCCCAGTTGCTGCGCCGCTTCCGCAAGCGCATCGACGCGCCCATCGCCGTGCTCCACTCGGGCCTCAATGGCGGCGAGCGTGCCTGCGCCTGGTTGTCAGCCGCGCGTGGCCATGCGCGGGTCCTGATCGGAACGCGTTCCGCCGTTTTCACCCCCTTGCCCGAACCGGGGCTGATCATCGTGGACGAGGAGCACGACCCGTCGCTCAAGCAGCAGGACGGATTCCGCTACTCGGGCCGCGACGTCGCGGTCATGCGCGCCCGCCGCGTCGCGATCCCGGTGGTCCTGGGCAGCGCGACCCCTTCCCTGGAAAGTCTTCACAACGTGCGCCGCGCGCGCTACCGACGGCTCGTTCTCAGCGAGCGGGCGGGCGCCGCCGCGCCACCCGCCATCCGTCTCCTGGACGTGCGCGGCGATCGCCTCAGCCAGGGTCTGTCCAACGCCTTGCTCCAGGCCGTGCAAAAGCATCTCGATGCCGGGGGGCAGGCCCTGTTGTTCATCAATCGCCGGGGCTTCGCACCGGTTCTGAGCTGCCACGACTGTGGCTGGGTCAGCGCCTGCGCGCAATGTGACGCCCACATGGTGGTCCATAGGGGCGAACGCCGACTGCGTTGCCATCACTGCGGCGCGGAAAGGGGCCTGCCCCGGGTCTGCCCCGCCTGTCGTTCCGAGAAGCTGATTCACCTGGGCCAGGGAACGGAACGCATCGAGGACAGCCTGCGTGAGCGGTTCCCCGACATCCCCGTTCTGCGCCTGGACCGCGACAATACCCGCCGCAAAGGCAGCCTCGACACCCTGCTGGAGCAGGCCCGATCCGGCGAGGCACGGATTCTCGTGGGCACCCAGATGCTGGCCAAAGGTCACCATTTCCCCGACCTCAGCCTGGTCGGAATCGTCGACGCCGATTCAGGCCTGTACAGCGCTGATTTCCGCGGCCTGGAACGCATGGCCCAGTTGATCACCCAGGTTGCCGGGCGTTCCGGGCGCGCGGGCCGCGCTGGCGAAGTGCTCATCCAGACCCGCCACGCGGACGATCCGAACCTGCGCCTGCTGCTCGAACGCGGCTATGGCCCGCTGGCCGAACGCCTGCTCGATGAACGGGCCGCGGCCGCACTCCCGCCCCACGCCGCGATGGCCCTGCTGCGCGCCCAGAGCAGGACCCGCGAGGCACTCGATGCCTTTCTCATCGAGGCCGCCGCCCAGGCGCTGCGGCTTGCCGGGGACGCCCGACAGGGCCCGACCGATGCGGGCGCGGTGCAGGTCTGGGGCCCGGTGCCCGCGCCCATGGAGCGGCGTGGCGGGCAGGTGCGCGGACAGATCCTCTGCCTGGGAAGACAACGGGCAGCCCTGCACGGCGTCCTGACACCCTGGGTTCAATGGCTGGAGAACGCGCGGGTGGGCCGACGCGTGCGCTGGAGTCTGGACGTGGACCCGGCCGATACATTTTGACGGCAACCCCCAGCTTATCGGCCACAAAAAAATCGTTATGACCAAGATGGTCGCGTGGCTCGCACATCGCCCTTCCGCCCGACGCCCATGATGCGGCGCGGCAAGTCATTGATTCGTCCCTGAGAACGGCGGCGGGGCCGACGGTCCAGATGACGGGAAAGCGCGAGTAACGACCGGTCATCCGGGCGTCTATCCAAAATCGGTCCACAGACTTATCCACAACACGGGCGATTCATCCACAACCCGGCGGCGACCTCGCCCCGGGATCGCGAAGATAAGCTCAGACGGCTTCTGTCAAGGCTTGACGCGACGCTTTATTCACAAACTCTGATGAACCCTTACGAATTTGTGACACCCGGCACCGTCAGACTGAGACCTGGCTCACAAAATCTCGTAACTCATTGATTTTTAGAAACTAACAATGCTGTCGAAAAATTAGACAATTCAACGAACAGCCTGTCCTGATAAGCCTTCCGGGCCGATGCCCAGATTTCATCAACAGAGTTATCCACAGCTTGTGTGGAAAGGTCCTCAATCGCCAGTATTTGCGCGCTCAACCGCGCGGTTTCTCAAAAACGCTGTGAGGAATGCGACTTAAGTCGTTGATTTATCCCCAGCGCCGATCAAGCCCCCCGTCAGGCGGGCAATGCCGTCAGGTCATGGTCATCGGACGCGGTGATTTCCACCTCCACGAACTCCCCGATCGCCAGGCCTTCCGGCTCCTCGATGAACACGTTGCCATCTACTTCCGGCGCGTCCGCGAAGCTGCGCGCAATGGCTACCCGCCCCTGCTCACCCTCGGTGAAATCATCGACGATGACCGTTTCCAACCCACCCACGCGGGCCGCCAACTTCTCCGCGCTGATGCGCGCCTGAACTTCCATGAATCGCTGGTAACGCTCCTCCGCCACCTCCGCGGGCACCGCATCGGGCAGATCATTGGCGGCGGCGCCATCCACCGGTGAATAAGTGAAACAGCCCACCCGGTCCAGCCGTGCCTGCTCCAGAAAATCGAGCAACTGCTGGAAATCCGCCTCGGTCTCACCCGGAAAACCGACGATGAAGGTGGAGCGGATCGCCAATTCGGGAATTCGCTCACGCCAGCGCCCCAGGCGCTCGAGTACGTTGGTGGAGCTGGCGGGCCGTTTCATGGCCTTGAGCACCGTGGGGCTGGCATGTTGGAAGGGGATATCGAGATAGGGCAGGACGTAGCCTTCCTCCATGAGCGGGATGATCTCGTCCACGTGGGGGTAGGGGTACACATAGTGAAGGCGGACCCACGCCCCCAGTTCACCCAGCGCCTTGGACAGGTCCGTCATGCGGGCCTTCACCGCCCGTCCGTCCCACAAGCCGGGTCGGTACTTGATGTCCACACCGTAGGCCGAGGTGTCCTGGGAGATCACCAGCAACTCATTGACGCCCGCCTCAACCAGGCCGCGTGCCTCGCGCAGTACATCGTCCACCGGCCGACTCACCAGGTCGCCACGCAGGGACGGGATGATGCAGAACGAGCAGCGGTGATTGCAGCCCTCGGATATCTTCAGATACGCATAGTGCCGGGGAGTGAGCTTGATGCCGCCGGCCGGAACCAGGGATGTGAGGGGATCGTGGGGCTGGGGCAGGTTCTCATGCACCGCGCCCATGACCTCCTCATAGGCGTGCGCCCCGGTAATGGACAGCACCTCCGGAAACCGGTCCCGAATGATCTGTTCGCGGGCGCCCAGGCAACCGGTGACCACCACCTTGCCGTTCTCATTCAGCGCCTCACCGATCGCATCCAGAGACTCCTCCACCGCACTATCTATGAAGCCGCAGGTGTTCACCACGACCAGGTCAGCACTGTCATAGGCGGAGGCGATGTCATAGCCCTCCGCGCGCAGGTTCGTGATGATACGTTCGGAATCGACCAGGGCCTTCGGACAGCCAAGACTGACGAAACCGACCTTGGGGGCATCGGGCATGGGGAATGATCTCGAGGAGGGGATGGAAGCCAGAGCCTGCATCGTACCAGCGCGGCCCGGCCGCGCCCGGCCCCACCCCATCATGGCCGGTGATAGCCGACGATCACCCCCCGCGGTACCGCATCAGAATTTACGAATATTCTGTGATCAGTTTGTAACCAATGTGTAAGAACCGCTAACGCTCAAGCAGGACCGCGCCGGTACTCAACGGGATGTTCACACAGTTATCCACAGCTTTTGTGGAAAACACGGGGCATGTCCACGGCAGGGAAGCCGCGCCGGTCCAGAAGCGGTTATGCACATGATGATGCGTCGCCCATAGGGCTTGACAACACCTCAAGCCGCTCTCCCGCCCAAAGGCCGAAAATCATGTAAGTCATTGATTTACAAATTCACCCAGCATGGAGCCAGGTCTTGCCCCCACCTCCATGAAGCCTTATGCCACAAGGGATCCGGGGCGATAGCCCCAATCCATTCACAAAGTTATCCACACCCTGACAACACCGTGTCGTGACGGTCATCGAAGCCGGATCGGGACACGTTTTCCACCGGACGCGTCTCACTTTCGAGGTGAGCGCCCACACACTCCGCACAGGCGACGGCCCGCGCCGGGGTAGCCGACCCATTGGGCGACACCACTTCTCTTTGCACCCCGCGCTACCGGATAATACGCGGCCCTTTCGCCCCGCCGACTCCCTGCAACGAACCCCCACCGATGAAGAATGCTCTCGCCGACCTCCTGGGTCAGGCCCTGGATCGCCTGAAGACCGACGGCACCCTGCCGACCGATACCGCCGTGGATATCCGGATCGAGAATGCCCGTGGCAAGGGTCATGGTGATTTCGCGAGCAACCTGGCGCTGATGCTGGCCAAGCCCGCGCGCCGCAACCCGCGCGAACTCGCCCAGGCCCTGGTCGAGGCCCTGCCCGCGGACGCACGCATTGCCAAGGTCGAGATCGCCGGCCCCGGCTTCATCAACTTCCATGTCGCCGACGAGGCCCGCTTCGCCGTGATCGAGCAGGCCATTGCAGCCGGAGAGTCCTTCGGCCGCGGCGACATCGGCGCCGGCAAGCGCGTGCAGGTGGAGTTCGTCTCCGCCAACCCCACCGGCCCGCTGCACGTGGGCCACGGCCGTGGCGCCGCCTATGGCGCGACGGTGGCGGATCTTCTGGAGGCCGTCGGCTACGACGTGTACCGCGAGTACTACGTCAACGACGCCGGCCGACAGATGGACATCCTGGCCGCCTCGGTATGGCTGCGTTACCTGGAACTGGGCGGCATCGGGTTCGACTTCCCCAGCAACGGCTACAAGGGCGACTACGTGCAGGACATCGCCGCCAGCCTGCGCCGCGAACACGGCGACCGGTTCGACCACCCCGCCGCCACCATCTTCGACGGCGTGCCCGCCGACGAACCGGCCGGCGGCGACAAGGAGGCCCACATCGACGGCCTCATCGCCCGCTGCCGCGAACTGCTGGGTGAGGACGGCTATCGCATCGTGTTCGACCGGGGCCTGACCATCATCCTGGACGACATCCGCGACGACCTGGGCCTGTTCGGCGTCACCTACCAGAACTGGTACTCCGAGCGCTCGCTCATGGACAACGGCGCGGTACAGCGTGCTCTTGCAAAGCTCACCGAGGCCGGCCACATCTACGAAGACAAGGGCGCCCAGTGGTTCCGCTCCACCGCCTTCGGCGACGAGAAGGACCGCGTGGTGGTGCGCGACAACGGCCAGACCACCTACTTCGCCTCGGACATCGCCTACCACATGGAGAAATTCGAGCGCGGCTTCGAACAGGTCATCGACGTCTGGGGTGCCGACCACCATGGCTACGTGCCACGCGTGCAGGCCGCCATCTCGGCCCTGGGCGGCGAACCGGACAATCTGGACGTGCTGCTGGTGCAGTTCGCCATCCTCTGGCGTGGCGGCGAACGGGTGCAGATGTCCACCCGCTCCGGCTCCTTCGTCACCCTGCGCCAGCTGCGCAAAGAAGTCGGAACCGATGCCGCGCGCTTCTTCTACGTCATGCGCCGCTGTGAGCAACACCTGGACTTCGACCTGGACCTGGCCAAATCCCAGTCCAAGGACAACCCCGTCTACTACATCCAGTACGCCCACGCCCGCGTCGCCACGCTGTTGAAACGACTCGACGAGCAGGGCCTGGCGCACGATCCCGAGCGTGGAGCCGCCCACCTGGACAAACTCGGCAATGAACACGAGCAGAAACTCAGCAGCCTGATCGGCCGCTACCCGGAAGTGATCCGCAACGCCGCACTCAACCGGGAACCCCACCAGATCGCCCAGTACCTGCGCGATCTGGCCAACGACTTTCACTCATTCTATGACGCACATCGGGTCATGGTGGATGACGCCGGGCTGCGCGACGCCCGCGTCCGGCTGTGTCTTGCCGCCCGTCAGGTGATCCGTAACGGACTCAAGCTCCTCGGCGTGAGCGCGCCGGAGAGCATGTAGGTACGGCGACCAACGTGGCGATCAAGGCCGACTACAAGGACGCCGCGGACCGCCCCCTGCATCCGCCCGAGCGGTCGCGCACCGGCCGCTGGGTGTTCCTGATTCTGCTGGGCACGATCATTCCACTGGCCCTGTTCCTGGGTTCACGGCATGAGCAAAGCGCGGGCAACCGGTCGGCCCCCGTGCAACCGACCCCTGACAGTGGCGCCCAGCCCAAGCCCGCCCTCGACAAACCCGAGGAACCCGACCCCGGTGCCCTCGCGCCCGTCATGGTGCGACAAGCGACACGCCAGGCTCCCGCGGCCCCGCTTTCACCAAAGGACTCCGCAAGCGTGGAGCGTTCCAATAGCTCCCCCACGGACGGCGCCCAGGATACTGATGGCGGAATGGGCGCGGCGCCAGGCAAGGTGCACGCCGATAAAGCCGCGCAAGCCACAGCCGTCAAAGCGGCCGATGACGGGGCGTCAACGCGCAGCTCAACGCCGAACCCGGCCCCGGAGGAAACCGGTCCCCAACCGCGTCGCTACGATTTCTACCGGATACTCAGAGACTACGAGGTCGAGGTACCTGAACCGCCCCGGGCGATCGCGACACCACGGCCCGCGTCCGCAAGCGACAGCACGCCGGACCCGCGTGCACTGGCCGAGGAGAAACGCCGCGCCGAACGACCCAGCGAGGGCATCTACACCTTGCAGACGGGATCGTTCCGCACCCGGGAGCAGGCGGAGACCCTGCGTGCGGAACTGGCCCTTCTCGGCCTCGAGGCCGCCATCTCCGACACCCGTGCCGACGACGGGCGCACCTGGTTCCGGGTGCGCGTGGGTCCCTACCGGGACGCCGATGAACGCAACGCGGTTATCGAGAATCTTGAGGGCAACGGCATTAAACCCATCCTGGTGCGCATGAAGTAGACGCCCCTCAGGCCGCGATCCGCTGTTTCGCCGCGAAACGTTTGGGGGTGTAGCGCGCGGCCTTCTTGTCCTTCACGTAGTCGGTATCGAGCATGATCAGCCCGTCCACGCAGTTGGCGAAGTCCGGATCGATGTTGAAACCCAGGAAGCGCACGCCCTCGGCCTCGCACAGATCAACGTACTGCTTGTAGAGCGTCGGCACCGTCACCCCGAAGTGGGCCAGATGCTCCTTGAGGACCTTGAAACCGGCGTTGGCGTCATCGCTCTCGAACAGCCGCCGCAGGGTCTCCTGGTCAGCGGCACCGATGGTGTATGGCTTGCGCGGGCTGATCATGGGCCCCTCGTCCTGGCGCGGTCCGAAGTAACGCAGGTGGTAGTGCACCATCAGGTCCTTCGCGTCCTTGGTGAAGTTGTCGGAAATACTCACCGGCCCCAGCATGAAACGCACATCCGGCCGACTGTCCATGTAGGCGCCAATCCCCTGCCAGAGGTAATCCAGCGCCCGTGAACCCCAGTAACGCGGTTGCACGAAGCTGCGCCCCAACTCGATCGCATCATCCAGGTACGGCTTCAAACCCTCCTGAAAGCGGAACAGGCTGTGCCCGTAAAGCGCGTTGAGCCCGCGACTGTTCAGGATGGCAGCGCACTCGCCGATGCGATAGGCACCGACCACCTCCAGGTCGTGGTCGTCCCAGAGCACGATGTGCCGGTAGTACGTGTCGTAGTCGTCCAGGTCCCTGCGTTTTCCCGTGCCCTCACCCACCTTGCGGAAGGTCACCTCACGCAAGCGGCCGATCTCCCGCATGACCGGCGACTCCGGCCGCGAATCGAACAGGAAGATGCGCTTGCCATCCTGGGTCTGGCCCAGTAGCTCCGAGTCCTCCAATTCCTGGCGCAGGGCCTGTCGGCTCTCGGGGTGAGCAATTGCGCGCTCGGTGTTGATCAGGTTCTTGCCCTTGATCCCCATGCGGTACAGATGCTTCTTGACCAGGGTGACCTGGGCGCGCGCGCGCAGGCCCCGACTGGCCAGGTGATGAGCGGGGATCTGCTCACCCACCTTGAGCGTCAGGGTGCGACCGCGCTGGGTGTTCATCTCGCGCACCAACATCAACCCGGCCATGGGCTTGGAGAGCATGGAGGCCGCGTAGAACAGCGACGAATTTCGCGCCTTGATGTACACCGGAACGATGGGTGCCGAGGCCTTCAGGGCGAACTTCATGAATCCGCTGTTCCACTTGGTGTCGCGCACCCCCACGGGGCGCAAGCGGGAGACCTCGCCCGCGGGAAACATGATCACGGCCTTCTCATCGTCCAGGGCCTTTTGAATCGCGCGGATGCTGGCCTTGGTCGGGTGATGGCCCAGGTTGTCCACGGCCAACAGCATGTGCTCCAGCGGCTTGATATGACTGAGCAGATCGTTGGCCACGACCATGACATCGGAGCGCACCTCACCGACCAGGCGGATGAGGGCCAGGGCATCGAGTGCACCCAGGGGATGGTTGGCGACGATCACGCAACGACCACTGACCGGGATGTTCTCGCGCTCCTGGCGGGCCACCGCGTAATCCATGCGGAAGTACTCGAGCACCCGATCGATGAACTCCATACCCCGGGCGCCCGAGTTCTCCTTGAGGAAGCGGTTGACCTCCCGCTCCATGAGCAACCAACGCAGGCCCGCCACCAGGGGACGCGTGACGAAGACCGGTTTACGGGCGAAGAAATCGGGAAACTTGGCCCTCAGGGCCTGCTCGACGCTCAACATGGAGCACACCTTCATTGCGGAGTCGTAATCCGGGCCGAAAGTAGTGAGCTCGTGTGAAGGCCGAAGGACGACCGCATGACGCTTTCTTGGCGATGCGGTTGCGGAAATGCGACAAGCACCGCGATGGTGCAGGGTCGCCCCCCATGCCCCGAAGGAGGCGCCCACGCCCGGTCAAACGCGCGCAAGCCCCTGTTTCATAAGGTCCCCGGGGTCTGTCACGACTCTTGCATCGGTGTCCCCCGGGAAGGCCCGTGCTTGTCGGACGCGCGCTCCGGCGTCATGCTCCGCGCCCCGCGTACACCTTTCCAATAATGAGCATTGGCTTTTTTCGCCACCTCCCCGCGCCTGACCGTGGGGCAGGGAGAGGCCCGTTAACGGCCTCGACCGCGACACGGCCTGCTCCCGATACAGCGCCCCAGCCAACCCGGCGGAGGGCGCGCGACAACCGCGGTCAGCAAGGGCCGCCTGGGGTAAACACCGTGAAGGATCTTGAACACGTTATCGGCCTGCCCAACCCGGGCGCCTGCGATCCCGCGGAACACCGGCGCCAGCTGCAGCTGTACATCAACCTCAAGCTTGCCTCCACCGGCCTGCCCACCTGCGGATCAGGCTACGACAGCGAGTTCCTGTCCGCCGCCAGCGACCTGCTCAAGAGCTACCAGGAGAAATCACGCCTCCTGTCCAGCTACCTGTGCCCGGCCGATCACCGCATCCAGCATTTCCTCAACGACTACCTGCATGGTTCCGATCTCGAAGGCGTACCGCGTCTGCCCAGTTCGACCATCGTGCTCGACCGGCACGGCGTGGCCCGCGAGCTGAGCCTGCCCGTGGATGGCGACAAGTTCGAATCGGACATCGTCTCCAGCTACCGGCTGCGTCAGGGTGTGCTGCACAACCCGGCCTCTGATCGACGCACGACCAAGGGATCGTTCCATGTGGCCGAGGGTGGGCTGCCCATTCCCGGCGACAAGAAGGCCGTCCCCAAGATCGCCTTCGCGCGCATGCTGCGCGCCGCCCTCTCCCCGCCCCCGGAGCTCATGCGCCTGCCCTTCACCGCCCACCAGGAACACAAGGCCGAGACCTTCGTGTCCCTGCTGCTACGCCCCCTGGTATGCCCCGAGATACCCGGTGAGCGTGGCAACGCCCACGAGGCCAAGTCCATGGAGGTCCGGTTCTTCGCCCCGGGCAACCTCGTTTCCAACCTCGATTTCGTGGAATCCATCTTCGGCAACGCCGGCAGCCCCTACCTGCCCGAGAACGATGCCGGGCTGGATGTTGATGGCTGGTCCGGCCACACCGGCTGCGTGATCCTTGCGCCCCACCTGGTACGCCTGACCAAGCGCGAACTCGGCCTGCCCCCGAAGGACCAGGCCACCGAACGCCAGATCGCCGACGGCATGTGCTGGGACGAACCCAACGAGCTGTACAACGGCGGCCAGGCCTTCAAGATCACCGCCCGCGATGAACGCGGCGTCATCGTCACCATCCTTGCGGACAACTACTACGGCTACTGCAAGAAAGAGGTCAAAACCCAGATCTCATTCGCGGCCAATCTGCTCGGACTGGCCGAAGAGGAACACGCGGGCGGTGCACTCGCCTACCCCCGGCGCAACCACGGTGAGGAGTACGGTGCTGATTCCAAAACCCGCAAGGACCCCCACACCTTCAGTGACGTGGCGGCGATGTATGGAGACATCATGGACATCCAGCCGCAGGGATACGGCATCGACAAGCGCTTCCCCAAGCTGGTCTACATTCCCCGCGAAGTGCGCTTCGACCTCACGAAGCAGCGCATCAGCTGGCGACACGAAGGCCAGCCCCAGTCCATCAAGCTGCGCCCCGACACCATCTACATGCAGCCCAACGGCTACAAGGTGGAGATGACCAAGCACCCGGGTGCCCCGTCCTGGCGCCTGATCGGCACGGACCCGGAAGGTGTGTTCTGCCACAAGCCCTGCACCGTCTCGGGTGGGGGAAAATCGGAGATATCCAAGTCCCTCAACGACGCGGTCATCTACGGCCCCATCTACACCGCGGATATCGATGCCGACCTGGATGCCGTCGAGGCCATCTTCGAGAAGGACTACAGCGACCGCCTCAAACCCGGACACGCCGACGAAGACCGCGACCCCAGCCGCAAGCCCCTGAGCCCGGAGCGCTCCCTGGGCTCGCTCATCAAGATGCTCACCCCGTCATCGGCCAATACCGATGAATACAACACCTGGTTGGCATCCATTCCCGATCACATCCGCGCCCTGGTCCTGATGATCAAGCGCATCTACCGCCCCGAGTGGGGAGAGGACTGGCGCAGTCACTTCTCCGTGGACACCGTGAACGGCCACGACGGACACGGGCTCAAGCAGGACGGACGCAAGCTCATCGCCTCTTACCTGCGGGTGGGTCTGGAGGAGGACGGCGCCTGGCGCATCTTCAAGGTCCGCCAGGATTTCATCGCCTGCGAGAAGATCCAGATGGAGGACGACATCAGCGCATCCGTGGTGGTGCCCAGCGACATATTGCCCAACGCCAGCCCCAAGTCGAACACGGCATCGGTCAAGCTGGTGCGCAACTGCGAGTACCGCCTGTTCCAGCGCCCCGACGAGGCCATTCACCGCGGCTTCGATAAACAGACCGAATTCGACATGGCCCAGCCGGGCAATTTCGTCGCCAATTTCGAGCCCCTGGACGACGAGACCGTCACCGAACTGGTGGAGGACGTTGTCGGGTTCCAGGCCTACACCGCGCCCATGCGCGCCCTGCTGCAGGGCCAGTACGACGCCATTCACTCCGACGCCCCGCATGCCGACTACCTGGTGTCCTCGGCCCATCCGCGCCTGGTGGACGGCAAGCCGTCGAAAAACCCCCGTTACCTGCAGCTGCGGCCGGATCTCCAGGACCCCATCCGCAAGTACGCAACCAACATGGGCACCCGTTTTTACCGCCGTGTGCCCCTGGAGCAAAGCGTCGTTCACCCGGTCAATGCGGTGCTCACCGGCCGACGCAACAACCCTCCGGCGGACGGCATCCTGCCCCTGTGCGTGTTCAACCCCATCCACTACCAGGAACTGCCCGAGCTGTTCATGGACTTCATCTGTTCGGTGACAGGTAAAAGCCCCTCAACCACGGGGGCCGGTTCCGAGGGTGCACTGACCAAGGGGCCCTTCAACGCCCTGCGTCCCACGGCCGATCTCAACAACACCCTGGTGTCCTTCATCCTGACGGGCTACGCCGGGTTTTCCTCCGCCGCGGGTCACATCGGCCCCCACCACCGGGTCGACCATGACATCAGTCTGCTCATCCCGGAGATCTGGGCCCGCCTCGACCCGCACGAGCGCGACCCCGCATACCTCATCGACGAGGGCTACCTCGAACGTGTGGACGACTTCGAACACGACGGCCGTCAGGTGCTGGCGAGCCGTCTGGGATACCGCATCACGGAACGCTTCGTGGCGGCCTTCCTGGGCAAGATCTTCGACAGCCCCGAACTGGTGCTTGGCGAAGACATCCTCAAACCGGAAACCCAGGGCGTCGGCGTGTTCGCCGACGGCGTGGACAACATCGTCGAGGCTCAGCGCAAGGTTGCCCAGCGTTACCTGGACGACGGCTCCATCGAAGACGCCTGCCCGCCCCTGCGCGCCCTGCTCAACATCATGGCCACCGGCACCCACGACGGAAAAGACGTGCATCACCCCGACATCCGCGCCCTGTTCGAACGCGAGTACCTGCTCGCCTCTGACTGGTACCGGGAGCGGCTGCGGGTCAAACAACAGCGCGAGGTCGCGCTGTGGGAACGCCACGTGCACAGCCTCAGCGACTTCCTCAGTCTGGACAGCCACGCCGAGGAAGCCCGCCGCATGGGGATCAGCGAACGCCTGGCGCACGCCCAGGCCCAGCTCAAGTCGGTGCAATCCAGCGCGTACCTGGAGAGCCTGGTAGGCACCATCGGTGCCGACCCTCTGTCGCCACCGGGCAGCGTAACCGCCATGGGCGACGACGAGGCACGCAACGCCGCCTGACGCCGGGCGACACCACAGGGCGGTCTGGCCCGGGTTGGGCCGGGTTGGGCCGCCCCGGCGTACGCCGGGGGCGTGATTTCCACCGCCCGGCCCGCGACAATGGGCGACCCCGGACCGGACGCCATCCGACCCGGGCTCTTCCCTACCCGGTCTTCCCTCAATGAACCCCGCCTACGTGCACTACGGCTGCGGCTGGACGGCTCCGCCCCAATGGCGCAATTTCGACGCCTCCCCCACCCTGCGCTTTGAGCGCATCCCCGTGCTCGGGCGCCTCTACACCCGCAACGAAAAGCGCTTCCCAAACAATGCCGAACCGGGCGATATCGTGCGCGGCCTGCCGGTTCCCGACGCGTCCTGCCAGGGCGTGTATTGCTCACATATCCTGGAGCACCTAGCCCTGGAGGATTGCCGTACGGCCCTGCGTAACACCCTGCGCATGCTCTCGCCTGGGGGCTGTTTCCGCCTTGTGGTGCCCGATCTCGAGCACGCCATCCGCGACTACTGCGCGAACCCGGGACCGGACGCCGCCCTGCGCTTCCAGCGCGCGACCCTGCTCGGGCGCGAGCGCCGCGAACGGGGGCCGCGGGCACTACTGAGGGATTGGCTCGGCAACAGCAATCACCTTTGGATGTGGGATGAAGCGGCCATGAGACGGGAACTGGAACAGGCCGGGTTCACCGCCATCCGACGCGCCCACAGGGGTGACAACGCCGACCCCATGTTCGTCCACGTGGAAGACCCGGGGCGCTGGGAGGATGCCCTGGGCATGGAGGCCCGGCGACCGTCCTGAAAGACCACACGGGGCCAGCGGAACGATCAACCGCCCGCGCGCCCCTGCTCAAGCACATCCTCGAAACGCCGCGCGATAGACCGGCTGTCGAAGGCCTGCTCCGCATAACGGCGCGCCGCGACCCCCATACCCCGGCTTCGCTCAGGGTCCGCAAGCAGGGTTCGTGCGGCGTCCAGCCAGCCCTGGTGATCGCGCGGAGCGGTCACGATGCCCGCTCCGGCCTCATCGATCATGCGCGCGGCATCGTTTTCCAACGGCATGGAGGCCAGCAATGCACGTCCGGCGCACAGCTGCGAGAGCACCTTGGACGGCACGCTGAATGCCCCGGCCCCCTGTTCGAGCACCGAGAGCAGAACCTCGGCCGAAGCCTGCATGAGAGGCACCTCCTCATGCGGCTGAAACGGCAGGAGCCGCAGGTTGTCGAGCCCCTGATCAGCCGCATCGCGCGCAACCTGCTCAGCGACCGCTCCCGCGGAGACCACGACAACCAGCACATCGTCCAGGTCCGCCACCGCCCCGGCCAACAGGAGCAGTTTGCCGGGGTCATGCTTCAGCCCCAGGGTCCCCGCGTACAAAAGCAAGCGCTTGCCTGTGAAACCGTGTTTACGCTTCCAGGGGTTGGCGTCTCCCGGGGGTGTCGGCAACGGGTAGAGCGGTGCCCAGTTCGCGATCACATGGACCCGGGAGGCGGGCACGGACCAACGCGCCAGAATCGGGCGGAAGTGCTCGCTGATGGCAATGACCGCCCGCGCCTGCCGCGCAACGGCCGCCTCCTTGCGCGCATACAGCTGCCCCAGAACGCGTCCCGCGAGACCCAGGCGGCGCCCCAGGTAACGCTTGATCGCCTCGCTGTAGATATCCTGTTGCCAAAACACGAGAGGCAGCCCCACGCGCCGACAGTGACGGGCGACCGTGGTCAGCGGGTCGAGCGGCGTGTTGCAGATCAACAGCACATCGGGCGACCAGTCACGCAACAGGCCGGTGAGCAGGTGCCCATAGGCCCGCTCCTGGCGCCAACGACGTACGTAGCTGTATTTGCCGAATCGCCCCCCGGGCATGCTCAGGGTGCGGAACTCCAGGCTGGAGGCATCCCCTTCACGACGCGTGAGCAGGCCCTTCGGCGCGGGAAAGCTGTCGCAACTGACGTGGGCAACGGTATGTCCCAGCAGCGCGAGCTGGCGGGCCAGATCGGCCTGGAACGGGTGACCGGTGTAGTCGTGCAGAAGTACGCGCATCGGCTGCCTGCTCAGTCCGCGTCGTTCCAACGGGCAAGCATCGCAGCCGCGATCTCACGGCCGAATTCCCGCGTGTAGTGGTTGGCATCCACCATGCAGGTAGCGCATTCGCTCCCCAGGGAACTGATATCGACGAACCCGGGGAAATCGCCATTGCGTACCGATTCCGCGATCGCGGCACGGATATGCGTCAGCAAGGCGCGTAGTGCGCTGTCATCGAAGTGCTCTGGATTGAGGAACGGGTTGCCGGGCATGAGGGCCGTGAGAGGCTGGAAGTAGACCCGGTACTCGAAGCCGAAGGCTTGGGCGAGACCTGAGAGAAAGCGGCTGTTGTCACGGTAGAGGGCGTGGACGCGCTCGGTGCAGCGCGCGTAGACCTCATCGCTCACCGCCCCACGTTCATTGACGAACATCCGGTTCTCGAACTCGAACTGTTCGGCACGATGACGCGACGGCTGCTCGTGATAATCACTGCCCACCGTGTACACGCCGCCCGCGTCCAGGCCACAGGGCAGTGGCGCGCCGGAGACATGTTTGCGCCCCAAATACTCCATCATGGGAAGGCGCGCGAGCAGGTTCGCAACCCAACCGCCGCGGTCGTTGGCCAGGAAGAAGTAGTACGGCAATTGCGGGATCGCCGGTGTTTCCAGGTAATGGAGCCCCGGTGTCTGTAGGGCGTTGATGGCGATATCGTTCAGTCCATCGAGAAAGATCACGGCCTTGGGGCGGTAGCCCTTGCGCAGCAACAGCAGCAGGTGCTCGATCTCCGGGTTCTGGCCGCGTGATTCAACGCCGAAGTTGACGTAACTGTTGCCCGGGTCAAGTTCATTGAGCGCACTGGCAATGGTCTCGCAATCGGAAACCCCGGTGCCGTAGGTGGTCGAACCGCCGAACATCCATATCGCCCCATCCAAGGGCGTATCGAGGGCTTGGCCGTCCCGGCAACTGACCCGCGAGCCCTCCGGTCCGCTGCGGTACCAGGGAGTGTCCGAGGGACGCATCATGACCTGCAGGGACGGATGTCCGGAGGCCCCAGGGGAACGGATCCGACCTTCGATCTCCTCATGGGAGCGGGTTCCGTAGATGCGGTACATCACCTCCGGCTCCTGCCAGAGCTTCTCGAGGCCGCCGATCATGAGGTTGTCGGCGCGGTGACCGCTGAACGCCATCGCCACCACGTTGATCACAACGAGCAAAACCACGACGTTGAACACCACCAGGGCCGTATCGCGGTACAAGCGCCCCAGGGAGAAGCCGGATCTGAGCAGCAACAGCCCAAACACCAGCGCCCCCACGTCGTAGGCGCGTATGAGCGTCAGCTTGATCCCCCCCACACTGCCATCGTTGGCAAAGGCCCAGCCCAGAACCCATTCGTTGAGCACCAGCAGGGAGGCCAACAGCAACAGGGCGGGCAGTTTTGTTCGCGTTTCAGGCGGCATGGAGTCTTCGTTCGGGTTCGGTTGAGGCCGCGCAGTATAGGCAGCGGGGTCTGCGGTGGGTTACCGCGAGTTGGGCCGCGGCAATTCGGGCTACGGCGATTGCGACAGCTGATCGGTTCGATGCCTCCGTCAGATGCGTCGGCGCTGGCTGATCAACCATGTCCAGGCACGCTTCCGCTCATGCGGCGGCACCATGATGCGGATCGCGGGGATCAAAGCCAACGCACACCACAGGGACACGGCAGCAATGAGGGTCACCCAATCCGTGGGGGCGAACACGTGGGTCGCGGCCAGTGCGCAGGCAGCGCCCACGGCGAACCCCGGGATGATCCAACGCCAACCAGCCCATTGCAGGACCCACCAACTGATCCCCTGGTCCCGCGCCACCACCCGCCCGAGTGCCAGCGCAATGGCCAGGGACTCCCCGATGAGCAAGGCGGCCCCTGCCCCGACAACACCCCAGCGGGGAATGAGGACGGCGCAGAACAGCAGCATCAGCACCAGGACCCCGCTCTGGGCAACCGCCTCGTAGTGCGGTCGGTTGGTGAAATAGAACAACTGGGCGGCGGAGCGCGCGGGGGCCGATATAAGGATGCTCACAATCAGCAGGTAGACGAGCACGCCTTCCTGGTCGACCTTGCCCATGGTCCACACCGACATAAGCGGCACGCCCAGAATCACCACCATCCCGCCAAGACCACCCGCGGCACCGCAGGACAGGCGCAGGGACGAACGCATCAGTCCGGCCACCTGCGCCGTATTCCCCCCTGCCAGTTCACGCGACTGCTCGACGGCGAACACGCCGGCCGCCTGGCTGGCGATCTGACGCACCATTCCGGTCACGGTCCGCGTCGTTGTAAGCACCACCACCGCCAGCGGGTTGAGGGCGAAATGCGCGGTCATCAGCACCAGGCCCTGAACGGTACCCACCGTGGCCGCGTTGCCCAGGCTGAATCCGGCCCCCTTGCCCGCCAGGTCCCGCCACTCCCCGGCATCGGGCAGGACAGGCCGCGCAAGGCCCAAGCGGTAACGTCGCTGCAGGTCGCCCGCGATCAGCAGCAGCAGAAGGCTGTTCGCACAGACAATGGCCCCGGCCAGCTCCAGGGCACCGCCGCCGGCGAGCAGAACGGGAACGGTCACACCGACACGTGACACCACCGATGCCAGCCCCACCAGGTGTCCCAGGGCCGGATCGCCCTCCGCCCTGTAGATACCCGCCATGGGACCACCGGGCAGCCGGGTCATGAGATTCACCCCCATGAGCAACCAGATCCAGGCGGCATCACCACCCAGGCCCGCCTCCAGGGCGAACAGCTCATCGAACAGCCCGGCGCTGAGCGCGAGCACCGGGAGCACGACCAGGCAAGCCGCGGCCGTAAGAATGAGTGCGTAGACCCCCAGCGCCAAAGCCCGCAGGCGCGCGTACGCGGCCTCATCATGTTGATTGCGGGCACGCATGAACGCGTTGCTGAAATAGTTGTTCATACCGAGGTCGATCACCCCGACCAACTCCACCGCCGCGATCACCACCAACCAATCGCGGTACAGCGCGGCATCCCAGGCATAGAGAAAGAACGGAACCAGGATCAGCTCCTGGAACACGATGGCAAGCAGGGTCACGCCATTGACGCCCAGGGAACTGCCCAGACGGAAGCGCAGCGACCGATGCCGTGGCCCCGTCACGCTCAGCGGTCCCCGGGGGTCGACCGGTCCGCTTGCCGGGCAGTTGTCATGGACGGGGATGCAACGAACCGTTCGCCACCGCGCAGGTAGGACTCCAGTTCCACGTCAGGCATGACCCCGGACATCAGCGCACGCAAGCGCCGCGAATCAGCCCGGTGAGCCAGCGCGAGCTGCGCGGCGAACATCGATCCGAACAGCGCCGAATCACCACGCCCACCGTCGTACATCCGGATGAACAACCGCAGGCGCGGAAACACGTGATCGGGAGCTCCGGGCGCCAACACCGTTGCCTGTCGGAGGTAGGACAGAATGCGCTCATCGCTGTCGCCGACGCGCAGGGACAACCATGCGAGGCGCAACCAGATGTCCGGATCCGAGGGGCTGCGTATCAGGGCCTCGTTGAGGTGATCCATGGCACGCAGGCGATAGGCACGACGCTCGTCGGGCTCCAGATCGCGCACCCAGGCCAGGGCTGAGTACAGGCGTGAGATACGCACATGGGTGCGTTCCGAGGGATCGAAGCGCAGCGCCGACTCCTGTTCATGCACCACTTCGAGGAGTTGGCTGCGTGACAGACGGCGCCCCTGGTTCACCGCTTCGATGACCGCGTGCACCCGGGCGTAGTGGAGTTCGGCGATCAATCGCGGCACGGCGAGGGGCAGCAGGATAACGGCCAGGGCGAGAGCGATCGCGGCCGGCATGATCCGAGCGGGAATCGGGTTGAACGACCGTTCCGCCACCGATCAGGTGCGTATATCGCCGGGGATGGCTGGGCGTATCACAGGGGGAACAGGCCGTGACATGAGGTGACGCCCTAGGACTTGTCGCTGTAGTAACCGGAATAGCGGCCGTAGTAGTGACCGTAATCCCCGTAGGCATAGCTCGTATGGCGCCTGATATCGACACGCGTGACGGCGATACCCAGCACCTTGGCATCGACAGCCTCCAGTGCGCGCAAGCCGGTCACCATCGCCTTTCGGTCCGTACTGTCCCAGCGCACCAGGTAGACGCAGGAATCGGCCATCTTGGCGAGCACCTTGGTATCGGAGACCGCCAGAACCGGAGGCGCGTCGAGGATGACCAGGTCGTACTCGGACTCCAGGCGCTGCAACAGATCGCTGAAAGCACCGGATGTGAGGGTGTAGAGCGAGTTCCCCTTGAGTTCCTTGCCCGGGATGAAATGCAGGCCGGTTTCCTCGTCCACATGGCGGACCTCTTCGAGGGTCGCGTCATCGAGGAGCAGATCGGCGAGGTTCTTATCGTTGGCAACGCCGAGAATCCGGTGCACCTGGGCGCGGCGGAGGTCGCAATCGAGCAGCAACACCCTGCGCCCCTGGCTTGCCGCGATGCGACCCAGCCAGACCGACAGTGTCGATTTCCCCTCACCCGATAGCGTCGAGGTCACGCACACACGGTGCACGCCCCCGCCCAGCCGGGTCAGGCGCAGGCTGGTATAGAGGTTGCGCACCGCCTCCGCTGCCACCGACTCCGGCTTATCCAGCACGTAGCGGTCGATCCGCTCCTTCCGACCCACCCGGACCGCGGGCACCATGGTCAGGACATCGAGCCCGGTCAGTCTCTCCACCTGGTCCGCGCCACGAATGCCCACATCCAGGCCCTCCGCCACCATGACCACGGCCACCGCACCGCCCAGGGCCGAGAAGAACATCAATACGATGATCAGGGCCTTGTGTGGACGTGACGGCACGCTGGGCGGAACCGCCTCGGACAGGATCCGGGCATCGGCCTGCTGTATGTCCTGCTGTTGGCGGGTTTCCTTGAAACGCCCGAGGAAGTTTTCGTACAGCAAGCGGTCGGTCTCCGCCTGGCGCTCCAGTTCGCGCAGGGTCACGCTGGCGGTACCCTGTTCCGCGGCCTCGCCACGGGCACCTTCCAGGGCCTGACGCAGGGAACGCTCACGGCTGCGCGCCACCTCGAGCTTGTTGCCCAGCGCAGTCACCACCTTGCGCACTTCCG
Organism: Gammaproteobacteria bacterium; assembly: GCA_049604295.1. GTDB lineage: Bacteria > Pseudomonadota > Gammaproteobacteria > JACKNK01 > JACKNK01 > JBMYTL01. The sequence goes on along the minus strand of JBMYTL010000001.1, from coordinate 77,023 downwards.
CGCGGATCTTGCCGCGTATGTCCTTCAACTCCGAGCGCGCCTTGATCATCTTGGGGTGACGAACGCCATAACGTTCGTCCAGCTCCGCCACCTGGCGTTGCAGTCCCGCCTCTTCCACGAGCAGGGTGTCGATCAGGCGAGACCCCAGCGTCTGAGCTGCATCCAGGCTGTTTCCATCCTTGATGACCCGGCGCGCCTGATCGTAGCTTGCCTGGGCCTCCGCGCGGCTGGTCTGCGCCATGATGTACTGGGAGTTGAGCTCGGAGAGTTTCTGCTCCGTCAGGGTCGCCCCGCGCCCCGCGACCAGCTCATTGCTCGCCTTGAATTCAGCAACGGCCCGCTCGGAGTCCAACACTTTCTGGCGCAGGCCATCGAGGCGCTCACTGAGCCACTGCGTGGCTTGGCGCGTGGTCTCGAACTTCGCCTCCAGCTGTCCGATCACGTAACTCTCGGCAAGCGTGTTGGCCACGTGCGCGGACAGTGAGGGGTCGGGGGTGGTAATCGAGATGTGGATCACCGGCGCCGCAGTGACCTGTTTGATACTCAGGCTCTCGAGCAGCACATCGACAACGCCCCGGCGCACCCTCCGGGCCCGTGCTTCCTCGTTGGCGGGCTCAACCCGGGGCTGGGGAAATGCCATCCGATAGACCTTGCGGGCCAGATCGATGGGGTTGAGCGTATCCAGAAATGGCGCGGGCGGACGCAGACTCGCGTTGAAGTAGGCGTTTTTTTCCAGCCCGATCTTCTCCACCACTCGCTGAGCCAGCGAGCGCGAACGCAAGACCTCCAACTCGCCACGCAATTCGAAGGTGTTGCGGCGGCGCCCCTGGACAACCTGTTTCAGGTCCACGACCCGCGCGGTGTTGTCCTCCACGATCACGGTTGCCGTGGCGGTGTAGTAGGACGTGAGGTTACCCACGTATACCGCGCCGACCGCCACCACAAGCGCAACGACCGCCACGATAAGCATGCGACGGCGCCATAGAATGGCGAGGAAGTCGCGCAGGTTGTTGGCGGGGAGAAACAGTCGGGGTGCAGGTTCGGCCACGGGCGATGGAGGGCGTTCCGGATGAACACATGGCAGCGGGAAGGGCCGGTATAGTAACCCGTTAATCGAGCAGAATGCGCCCGTCCCGAAGGCGCACGACACATGGGTTCATTCCATGAATTCATCATGAGCCACGGCACCCATTCACGCCCCACCGGTATGCAGATCCTCTACGCCGCCACGCTCTCGGGAACCGCCGCCCACCGCGCCCATGCCCTGACCGATCTCGGCCACCATGTCACGGCCTTCGACTTCACGGCTTATTACGACAATGGGGGCAGGATCTCCCGCTGGATCACCTGGCGCAGCCTACGCGGCGCGACCATCGGCAGGCTTAACAACGACCTGCTCAGGATGGCGCGAAACGGCCGCTTCGACCTGGCCTGGTTCGACAAGGCGCAATGGGTGAGGCCCGAGACCATCGACCAACTGCACGCTCTGGGTATCGCCTGCGTGCACTACAGCTCTGACCTGCCCAGCGGTATCCGCGGCGAACCGGGCTGGCGGCTGTTCCGTGCCGCCGCCAATCGTTACGACGCCGTGGTTATCCCGAGCGCGGGACACATTCCCGAGTACGAAGCCCTGGGTGTGCGGCGACACCTGCTCATGCCGTTCGGCTATGCGCCACACATCCATTTCCCACCGCCACCACAATGGAGTGACGCCAACCGACCTTATGACGTGACGTTCATCGGCACGCCTTACGAAGACCGGCCCCGGTTTCTGTTGGACCTTGCCAGGAACCATGGCGTAAAGGTGAAACTCTTCGGCGACCGCTGGGAACGCAGCCTCAGCGCCTCTGAATTACGCAGGCTCAATCACGAAACGGGCCGGTATGAATCGGAGTACCGACAGGCCATCTGGCAATCGAAGATCTGCCTCGGCTTCGTCACCCATGCCATGGCTCATACCAACGCACGCCGTTGGACGGAGATTGCCGCCTGCGGCGGCTTCCTTCTTGCCGAGCACACCCCCCACGCTCATCAGTGGTTCGACGCGGGACGGGAGGCGGCATTCTTTACCGACATAGGCGAGTGTGCCGACCAGATCACCCACTACCTGAATTCCCCGGGGGAGCGGGAGGCCATTGCCCGCGCCGGGCGCTCACGGGTGGCGACGTCCCTCAGCAACACAGAGCTGATGGACAGGACGCTGTGCCGGTTTCTTGAGGGCTCCTGACTGGCGACCATCCCGCCGGTCACCGCCCGGCTTCGTCCTCAGACGTAGGCCTCCCGGGCGGCGCGCCGCGCGGGACTGACCCACAGATGCAGGAGCATGGAGATGGGCGCGAGGATGATCAGCGTTCTCAGTGTGCCCAGGGTGATCAAGGCGTAACTGTTCTCCACCTGCAGATGTACAACAAGCATCAAGGTGAGGGCCGTGAAGGTGAAGAACGGGTCCGATATCAGCCGGATCAGAAGCGCGCTCAGCGAGCCGATGGCGAACACCGAAGCCGCGACGATCAGGGGGGCAGCCCAGCCGAAATCCATGTACGCGGTCGTGACGACCGAGTTGGCGTAATCCGAGGGGTAGGGGAGGCCGAAGTCGGGGTTACGCATTTCGCCGTAACCACCCAGCTTCTCGACAAGTTCGTCCTTGTCCGGAAGCAAGGCGGACGGAATGGCGACCAGCACCTCCGCGGCCATGCCCCGGCCGAAGCCGAATACGGGATTGTCGGCCATCAACAACTCCTGCGGATAGCCAATGATGAACAGGCGCTCGGTGACATTTTCGATCTGGTCCTCGAATGCGGTTGCGAGATCGTCCAACACCTCCCGCGAGGCCCGCGGCACGGATTGAACCAGGGTGGTGACATCCAGTTCCATCTGCACCCGCGACATACGCATGTTGCGCTGCTCGTTGAACACCATGAAACCGAACACCAGGACGATGAATCCGATCAGTGCCCGCCACGCAATCCAGCGCAAGCTGACCGCCTGGCCACGCCCGACCAGGTATGCGGCGACGAAAATCAGCGTGACCACCAGCATCAACCGTCGGCCCTCCCCCAGAACCAGCAGACTGATCGTCGGCAGGTAGGCGAGGAACAGGGTAATCAGCAGAACCCTTAACCGACCGCTGGCCGCGCCCAGGGCCCACCCCAGGTAACCGGCCAGGCCGTATCCAAGCACCTGCACCAGGGACCAGAAGGCCGAAATGCGTTGCCCTCCCTGGGTTCCGATACGCCGAAACGATATTTCCCCGGAATAGACTGCGAAGGACACGAGCACGACCACCACCACGAGGAAGACAAACATCGGCGGAGGCATGAACAGTTTCAACGTACCGATACGTTCCATCACCGGCACCCAGAACCGCGCCTCCGCGAACGCCACCATGCGCAACGCAAGGGCGCTGGCGACAAGCAGAAGGGCCGCCATGGCCAGGCCCTCGAAATCCCGATGCAACACCACGCCGAGAGTGATCGGATCACCCCAGGTCAGTGAAACGAAGGTGCCAACCCCAAACCACATGAGGATCATGTCCGCGTGCACACCACTGAGCGAGAACCGGGTGCGCCACTGGCGCAGTGTGTGGATGAAGCCCATCAGGCCCACGAGACCGCACGCAAGAAAACCCAGCCCCATGGCGGAGGCCGATTTCGCCTCGAAACCGGCGAGCAGGAAAACCCCGCTTAGCGCGAGTATCGACAGCCCCACCACGCGGCGGCGGAACGAGCTGTCGTTCGTCGCCTCCCGTGATGTGGACGTTCCGACATGTGGAGTGGTTTGAGACACTTCTCTTAAAGGTGCTTGATGGCGTTGGGCTGAACGCGAAACAAACGTGGTGGGTGAGTTTTACGGGCCGGGAGCATGGGGGGTTAGGGCGTCCGTGAAGGGGCGCTATGATGCCATCTGGCCACCCGTCAGATAGATATACCGTCTCAATGCCCGATGAACCACGCCGCATCTTGATTTTCCGTCGCGGTGCCTTGGGCGACACCCTGGTCGCCCTGCCCGCCCTGCGGTTGATCCGGCGGCGTTTCCCGGATGCTCAAATCCGTATTCTTCACGTGGACCGCGCGGCCGCGAGCGAGACTTCCCTGCAGACAATCCTTGGCCCCCTGTGCCTCGTATCCGGGTATTTCAGCTATCCCGTGGGCACACGGAACCCAGCCACACTTCTGAACACGGTCCGGACCATCAGGCGCTGGCGCCCCGATGCCGCGGTGTACCTTGCCGAGGTGTTCTCCCTGCACCGTGTCACTCGCGAATTTCTGTTCCTGAAGGCCTGTGGCATTGCCCGGATCTGGGGCACCCCCTGGAATCGACGCAACCGCACCCATGCACTGCAGGCCGATGGAACCCTCGAGTATGAGGCTCGGCGCCTGCTGCGATGTATCGCTGAACTGGGCCACGCGGACCCGCACGCAGCGGGCGAATACGGTCTGGAACTGACAGCGGACGAACGCCGATCCACGCGCGCCCATCTCACCTCGGAGGGCATTCCCGCGCGATTCGTGACCGCGGCCCTGGCCGTCAAGAACCCCGCCAAACAATGGGGCGAGGAGCGCTGGGCCCGTGTTCTGGAGACCATCAGCGCTGCCCATCCCTCGCTCGGCCTGGTCATGCTCGGCGCTCCGTCCGATTCGGCGTTCGCCGAACGGATGCGACGTCACTGGGGAGGCCCGAGCGGCAACCTCTGCAACCAGCTGACCCTGCGCGAACATGCCGCCACCCTGTCGCTGTCCACACTGTTTTTCGGCAACGATGGCGGAAACATGCACCTGGCCGCGGCCGCGGGGACACGAACCGTGTGCGTTTTCAATGGCGACATCCCCCGCCACGCCTGGTCACCCCTGGGGCAGGGGCATAAGCCGATCTATCCGACGGATGACCGGGGCCTGGGAGGCATCACTGTCGACCGTGTGGTCGCGGCCCTTTCCGATGCCCTCGCCCGGAGCGCCCCGCGGTCATGATCTCTGCAACGGGCACATCCCGCCGCAACGTCGAGGCGCGGGTCCACCCGTGGGTGCTGGCCCTGGTCATGATCGCGCCACTGCCCCTGGGCGGCGCACGCCCCCTTCCGGAAGCCCTTTTCGCCACGCTGACCGCCATCCTGCTGGCGGCATGGGCCCTCGGGCACCTGCGCTCGGAACACCCAAGCCCGGTAGCGATGTCCCGGCTGGCCTGGGTCCTCGCCCCGGCCACAACGGTGATCCTGTGGCTGGCCCTGCGGGAACACCTCGTGGATGGGCCACCGTTCGACTACCGGGCCGGTGACGCCATCATGCATCTCGCCACCCTGTTGGGCGTGTACCTGCTGTGCGTGCAATGCGGACGCTCATCGCGCCTTGCCCTGCGCGCATTCCATCTGCTGGTGCTGGCGGGTGCGCTGTACGCGGCTTATGGGTTGACCATGCATCTGGGTGGCTTCGACACAGTGCTCATCTGGGACCGCTGGGCCTACCGCGACTCGGTCACCTCCACGTTCGTGAACCGCAATCACTACGCCACCTACGCGGGAATGTCGGTGATACTGACCCTTGCGGTGCTGCTCAATCCCACGCCATCGAGGTCCAGACATCCGGCGGCCCAACGCATGACGCTCTATCTGGAGCGCCAATGGCCTTTGCTCGGGGCGCTCCTGTTGACGCTGATGGCCCTGCTGCTGACCGAGTCGCGCGCGGGCCTGTTGTCCACCGGGGTAGGCATGGCGGTGTTTCTCCTGCTGCTGGCCCGCACCCGGATTCCACGCATCAGTCGACACCAACTGATCGCGGTGGGCATGGTAGCCGGACTGCTGCTCGCCCTGTTCGGCAGCGGCACCGCGCAACGTTTCGCGGTACTCAAGATCAGCGAGATCGATCGACTGGTGGCAGCCGAGATCACAGCGGGCGCGATCACTGACGCCCCGGTGGTGGGGCATGGGGCGGGACGCTTCGCCGAGGTTTTCGCGCGCCTGCGCGACGCCCGATTACCCGGACGGGAGAGTTGGCTACACGCCCATAACGACTATCTTGAGCTCGCTCTGGAATGGGGAATTCCCGCAACACTGTTGGTCATCATCATCATTCTGACGCCTGCCGTGGCAAGTGCACGGGGTGCCTTGAAACGCCGCCACGACGCTGCGCTGGCAGCCGCCGGACCGGCCTGCGTGGCCTTGTGCGCAACGCACGCAATAGTGGATTTCAGTGCTCAGACCCTGGGCGTGGGGATGACATTGGCGGCGGTTCTCGGAATCAGTTACGCCCAATCATGGAGCAAATCCCCAGCCACACCTGAGCGCTGACGAGCGGTCGTGAGGCCCACATCCCGCTTCCCCCTTGGCATGCACCGGCCGGGGGGTTGTATGATCCGGGTCAAAACGTCAGATACGTCGGCGCACGGACATTGCCGAACAAGGCACTCTCAACAGAGCCGTTGCGTCCGGTCCTCAAGGGCACAACCCCTGGGTGGACCGCAGATACCAGGTTCGCGGATTGTTGTCCGATCACTTCCAAACCGGGGCGGATTACTCGATGAAAAACACCTTTGCATTGGCCACCCTCGGTGCCGCGCTTGCCCTGTTGTCAGGCCATGCCAACGCCCAGGAACGCGCCCCGGAACTCGATGACGGACAACTCAAACCGGGCGAAACCGTCGCCGACCGTCGCCAGGACGAGTACAAGTCCGACGGCATCCGCATGGGCAGTTTCATCGCGAACCCGTCGCTCATGGTGCGTGGCGCCTACGACGACAACATCTTCTTCCAGACCAACAACACCACGGATGACCTGGTCACCACGATCAGTCCGGCCGTGAACGTGACGTCCAACTGGGAGAATCACCTCGTCAAGATCGACACCGGCATGGATATCATCCGCTACGCCGACAGCACAGCGGAGAACGCCGAGGATTACTGGTTCACACCCAGCGCGCGGATCGATGTCTCCCGCCAGACCCAGATCAACCTGTCCCTCGATCTGCGTCATGGACATGAGGGGCGCGGTGACGCCAACGCCGTCAACGGCGACTCCCCCACCGAGACCGACACAGGCGCATTCAGCGCCGAAGTCGAGCACCGACCGGGACGTTTCTTCCTGATCGGCTCCGCTGAGTACAAGAACCGTTCCTTCGACAACGTCAATACCAGCACCGGCGTGCCCATCAACAACCAGGACCGTGACCGTGATGAGCAGATCGTCTCGGCGACGCTTGGGTACGAGATCCAGCCCGGTTACAACGCCTTCGTGCGTGGCACGGCCTCCGATTTCGACTACGACTCCGCGGTCGACGACAACGGCTTCAACCGCGACTCGTCGGGCGTAACCGCCGAATTGGGTGTCGAGCTGGACCTGTCCGGCACGGTCAACGGCGAGATAGCCCTCGGCGCGACCAACCGCGATTACGACGACGCCCGCTTCGACGACACCAACAGCTGGTCCACCCGCTCGCAGCTGTTCTGGCAGATGTCTCCGTTGACCACGTTCGTGTTCAACGCTTCGCGGTCGATCTCCGAGTCCACGGAGCTCAACGCTTCGGGCTTCCTGAGCACCAGCTTTGGTGTTGCCATGGCCCACGAGTTGCGCCGCAACGTCGTGCTCGAAGCCAACGTGTTCGTTACCGAGAACGACTTTGAAGGCATCGCCCGAACCGATGACCTGTTCGGCGGAACCCTTTCCGCGACCTGGGACATCAACCGCAACTTCCACGCCGGTGCCTCCTACGAGTACAGCGAGCGCGAGTCAGACGTGGCCGCCGTCGAGTACGAACGCAACCTGTTCATGATCTGGGCGGGTTATCGGCTCTGAGGAGCCTTGCCGCTGACGGGGAATCTTTTGCCCGCCCGCTGATCCAAGCCATCCGATGAATCCCGATTTCCGAACCGAGACCGGATGATGTCCAGCGCCCGCACGTGCACCATGTTTCGAAACGTCGCCTTCCTCTGTCTGCTTTTCCTTGGCCTCACCGCTGGCCCCGCCCTTGCCGACGAAGACCTCTATCGCCTCGGCAATGGCGACGAGCTTCGCGTGACCGTCTTCGGTGAACAGGACCTCTCCGGCACCTTCGTACTCGACGGCAAAGGCAGGATCTCCATGCCCCTGATCGGGGAAGTCCGGCTGGGCAATCTCGACCTGCGCGCCGCCGAGCAGGAGATCATCACGAAGCTGAAGGACGGCTTTCTGAAGAAGCCACGAGTCAGCCTTGAAGTGCTCAACTTCCGGCCTTTCTACATCCTTGGAGAAGTCAAATCGCCCGGCAGTTACCCATTCGTGGACGGCATGTCCGTGCTCGAAGCCGTGGCCGTCGCGGGTGGGTTCACGTACCGCGCCAAGAAGAAACAGATGCAGGTCACCCGGGGCGAAGAGGGGCGCAAGCAGGAACTCCAGCTTCCCGTCGATGCCCGCGTGCAGCCCGGTGACATCATCCGTGTCGAGGAGCGCTTCTTCTGAGTCGGCCACCCGCGGACTTCTGCACGCCCGAATGGCGGTTATTGCTTGACGCCACCGCACCCGACGACCACCCCACAGCGGAAGCTCCAGAAGCGCTGTTCCGGTCATGTGACCCCGCCGCATTCATCACCCTGTGCCGACGGCAACGGGTGCAGGCCCTGGTGGCGCGATCCAAGCTGATCGCACACCCCACGTTCCCCTCTGATGCGCGTGATGCCCTCCAGGCCGACGCACGCCGCAACGCATTGCGCGCGCTCGACCTGCACCGTGAGCTGCGGGCCGTGTTGGACGCCCTGCGCTCGGCGGGCGTCGCCGCCATGCCTTTGAAGGGAACCGGTTTGTCCAGCCGCCTGTACGGCGACCTCTCCGCGCGCAACAGCGGCGATATCGACCTGCTGGTCGCCCCTCACGACTGGGCCGCCACGGACGAACAGGTGCGTGCACGCGGTTACCGCAACTTCACCACCCCGGGAGCATTGCCGCATGATTGTGAATACATCCTGCTGCGCAGCCGCCACGATGCCGAGTATCGGCACGGAAGCACGAACATAGCTCTCGAGGTGCATTGGCGTTGGGTCCGCAATCCCACGGTGCTGCCCACCGATACAGGCGCCCTGCTCGCCCTGCTGCCCGAGCAGAAGTGCGACGGCCTGACAACACGGGTACCCACCCCCGAAACAGAGTTCGTTTTCCTCTGCGCCCATGGCGTCCGCCATCGATTCGCGCGCTTCATGTGGCTCAACGATATCCGCTGGCTGCTGTCTCGCCACCCGCACATGGACTGGCATAGGATTGCCGATCTCTCGGACCACGGCACGGCGGTTGCCCTGCACACGCTTGCGCTCTTGGGCTGCCATCTACCTGATGACGCCCCTCTGGAGGTCCTGCCCGGGTGGCGACGGGCCGGGACACGGCGGCTGGCGCTGCGCTGCCTCAAGCGCATGGGTGCAGCCGCCTACGATGCCAAGCGCAACAGTCTGGAGGAGCTCGCCGATGAATGGACGCTGGCCCCATCCATCCGCTCGTTCATGCGCGGATACTTCTGGCACCGCGTGGTCCTGCCCAACGATAGGGACATCACCACCCTGCACCTTCCCCGCGTGCTTCATATCATCTACCCCCTGATACGCCCCTGGTTGTGGCTCTGGCGGCAACGAAGGGTACCCGCCCCTCCCCAGGCTTCAGACGAGCGCTGACCCGACAGACCGGGAGCCATCCCCCCCGAGGTCATAGCCTGGAGTCACCCTGTCTATCCCCTCCCCCGCAAGGAAATGCTGATGACCCCCATCGAGCGCGACGCCGACCGGCTTCTGGACACTGAGCTCAGTCCGGGTGAGCAACTGGCCGTCATCCACCGACTGTTCGACGGTCTCTCCGAATTGATCGGATTCGATGACGACGAACCGACGGAAGAGGAGTTGCGCGACACATGGGTCGATGGGGGACGGGCCATTTCGCCCCGCGAGGCCGCGCGCTGCCTGCGCGAGTACGCGCGCACGACCCGCTTCATGCGCGCGGTGCACGCCGCCATCGGGCAGGCCCGACAACGCTTTCCCGGTGAGCGGATCGAGGTGCTCTATGCGGGCTGCGGTCCGTTTGCGCCGCTGGTCCTGCCGCTGGCGCATCACTGGGCCGCTGATGAGGTGCGCTACACCTTGCTCGACATCCACGCGCGCTCCCTCGCCGCGGCCGGCCGGATTGCCGCGCATCTGGGTCTGGAAACACGGTGCCTGCACTTCGTTCAGACCGACGCCAGCACCTACCGGATCGAGGGGCCTCGTCCTCACATACTGGTCACCGAGACCATGACCCAGGGGCTGCAAACCGAGACCCAGGTCGCCATATGCCGCAATCTTGTCCCGCGGATCCACCCGGATGGTTTTTTGATTCCCGAACGCATCGATCTCATTGCCCGCTTGCATCAACGCATTGAGCGCCCCCCATCGCACGACGGCGCTGACTCCACAGCCGTGCGGGAACATGACCTGGGGCCGGTCATGCGGCTGGACAAAGGCAATGCCGATCGCGGCGGGGAGTGCTTCACGATCGCCTGGCCGGAGCGACCGCCGCGCGGCTGCACCCCCATGCTGCATACGCACATCACGGTATTCGGGGATATCCATCTCGGGGACCGCGACTGCAGTCTGAACCTGCCGATTGTCCTGCCCATGCCCGATGAGGAGCTGATCGGCGCGCGTATCCGCTACGACTACACACTGACCCCCAAACCCGGCCTGGTGGCACACTGGGAAGGCGATACATGGCGCCCCGCCCCGACATCAAGCAAGGGCCCCGCGGATCTGGCCGACCAAGCGGACGCCTCCTTGAAGCTGCCTCACCGCTTCGACGCCGACGCCCTGCTGTCGGAATTGAGCGCGCTCAGGGATGCGGACTGGTCCGATCATCCGAATCGCAACGATTACGAAGGCGCATGGCGTTCCTTGGCACTGCGTTCGCCATCAGGTCGGAGCGCGGACGTCAGCACCGCCTCGGACGACCCCGGGGACTATCACGACACCGACGCGCTGCGCCAAAGCCCTGCCCTGGCAGCGGTGCTCGCGGCGCTGCCGGGGCGCGTGAGCTCGGCGCGCCTGCTCAGCCTCACACCCGGCGCGCGCATCCGCGAGCACCGTGACCGGGGCACCTGCCTGTGGGACGGCATGGCCCGATTGCACGTACCGATACAGACCGATCCGCGCGTGGACTTCCGCATCGGCGGCGAGCGTCTGGACATGCGACCCGGCGAGTGCTGGTACCTCAACGCCAACGCACCGCATTCGGTGCACAACGGGGCCGATATCGAACGGGTCCACCTGGTCGTGGACTGCGTGGTCGATGACGCGGACACGGAGCAGTTCATTGCCTGGGGGCATGCGCGGCAACCGCCCTCGCTGTTCGAAGATCCGCACATCAATCCGGACAATATCGCCGACGTCATAAGCAACCTGGAATCCCTGGGCGGAGAGACAGGCATGGCACTGGCCGCCCGCCTGCGCACACGGGCAGCGGCTTCAGGGATAGCGTTGACCTGAGCCCCACCACTGCGCACCGGAGGGCGTCGGGCAGCGCTCCATGGTTTCGCCAAAGCGGCTAACATCCGCCCTCCATGAGCATGCTTTCATTGACCAACCGCGCATGAGTGACGGCGCACCCGAGTCACTGCCGCGCACCCGGGAACTGCTCGGCGGTTTTCTCCGGGACCTGGTGACATGGCGTGGCAAACGCATCGCACTGCTCGCGGGCCTCAGCCTGCTGTTGTCGCTGACCGAAGGTATCGGCCTGCTCCTGATCGTCCCCCTGCTGGCACTGATCGGTCTGGGCGACGGCGCCGTCAGCGGGCTCGCGGCCCAGTTTTCCCAGGCATTCCCGGCCCTCGGCCTCGAGTTCAACCTGGTCTCGGTCCTGGCCCTGTTTCTCGTCCTGATCGCACTACGGCAGGCCCTGACCTTCCGTCGTGAAATCCTCGGCAACGAACTCAGCCTGGGCTTCATCGAACACCTGCGCAATCGCCTGTTTCGCGATATCACCGCGGCGCACTGGCGTTTTCTCGCGACCCATCGCCATGCCGACCTGCTGCACACACTGGGGCCGGATGTGCAACGGGTGGGTTTCGCGATTCAACAGACCATTCAGTTGTTTGTGCAATCCAGCCTGGCCGCCGCCTATGTGATCGGCGCCCTGCTGGTTGCGCCCGGCCTGAGCGTTGTCGCATTGGGGGCCGCGGCGATTCTCATGCTCGTTTTCCGGGGTGCGCGCAAACGCGCACTGCGACAGGGCCAACGTATGGTTGGTGGCCAGCGTGCACTGACGCACACACTCGAACAGCTGTTGGGTGCCCTGAAATGGGTGAAGGCCCATGCCGCCGAAGCGGCCCATGTGCGCTTGTTTGCGGAGCAGACCCGGGAACTGCGCGAATCCCAGCATGCCGAGCGGCGTTACCAGGCCGCTGTCAGCGGCGCCTACCAGTTCGGTGGTGCCCTGGCCCTGGTGATCGTGGTTCTCGGTGCCCGGGAGCTCGATGTTCCGGCAGCCAATCTCCTGGTCCTGTTGCTGATCCTGTCGCGCCTGCTGCCCATGCTCGGCGGCCTGCAACAGGCCAGCCTGCATATCATGCGTACGCTTCCCGTGTACCACGCCCTGGTGCATACCCAGAAGCAGGCCCAAGAGGCGCGCGAACCCGCGGATAGCGCATCGCTTCCTGATTTCGCGGAGCGGATCTCGCTCAGGGACGTGCACTTCCGGCACCCGAACAGCGGCAGAGGCATCGACATCGCGCATCTTGATATACCCAAGAACGCGCTTGTTGCATTCATCGGACCATCGGGGGCGGGCAAGACCACGCTCGCGGACATCATTGCCGGGCTGCTGATTCCGCAAGCCGGTGAGCTGCGCATCGATGATCACCCGCTCACCGACGGACAACGCCGTGCCTGGCGCCAACGAATCGCCTACGTTCCGCAGGAGGGGCTGATTCTCGACGCCAGCCTGCGAACCAATCTGCTCGCTGGCCTGAATGACGATGAGCGCCGTTCAATCTCCGACGCCGAGCTGTACGCCGCACTGGACGCCGCCGGCGCAAACGGGGTTCTGGCCGCCTTGCCCGATGGCCTGGAAACCCTGCTCGGGCCGCGCGGTGTGCGTCTGTCCGGCGGTGAGCGCCAACGGGTGGCCATTGCGCGCACCCTGTTGGCGAAACCCGCCCTGCTGATTCTGGATGAGGCCACCAGTGCGCTCGACGCCGACAACGAGCGCCGCATCCAGGCGGCGATCGAGGGCCTGCGCGGTTCGCTGACGCTGATCGTGATCGCGCACCGACTGAGCACCGTACGCAACGCGGACCACATCGCCGTGCTCGAGGACGGCACGCTCACGCAATACGGAACCTGGGCCGGGCTCGCCGCCGAAACAGACGGGGTATTCGCTCGCCTGCTGCACGCTGACCGGACCGTCAGTCCGCACTCACCCTGATCGCGGGGGGCCGCGCATATCACCGCCACCGCCCCGGCAACGGGTGCTCAATCCGGCAGGATGAATGTGCGGGAGTAGTCGATATTGCGGCGCACGAAACGGCATCGATGATCAGGATCGACCCGTGCGAGGTTGGCGTCGGACAAGCGCATGTTCGGCTGGGTGAGGAAGTTTGTGAAATCCATGTACCAGGGATTGCAGTAGTTCAGATACAGCAACGGGCGCGGGTCGGCGGTTCGGTTCGCGTTCCCGCGATGGTACAGACGCGAATCCATCAACAGCGCATCACCGACACGCAACTCGTGATCGATGTACTGCGTGCTTGCCGCGACCTCATCAACCGTGGTCCGCAGTCGATGCGACCCCGGCCAGAGCCGCGTAACGCCGGAGTCGGCGGTCTGCTCCACCAGGGGAATCAGGAGAGCCACGGAATAAGCGGGCAACAAGGGTGCAAAGTTATGCGTATTGAAGATCGAGGCGTCGCGATGGACATGCATGGCCGGCGCACCACCCAGCGCGGCGACGCAGGTGTAATCGCCGATTACCCAACCGTCTTCCAGGGTCGCGTCGATGACCTGCATAACGGCACGATTCGCGAACACCCTTGGGTCGATGAAGGGGCCGTACAGATCAATACTGATCTGAAAACGCCGCTCGCCTACACGCAGAGAGCCCGATGGGATACCCGCACCATCCGCGCGCAGATAATCAGTATTCACCGCCTCGCGCATGGCACCGATCAGGTCCGGTGGTACCACCCCCTTGAAGATTGCGTAACCATCCGCGCGCAACTGTCGGGTGCCATGGGCGCCGGATACGTCGGACGCGGATAGCTCGGCCACCACCGCGATCAATCCGCGCCGCGTGCGTCGCGGACGTTCGCATCGGCTATCGCCTTCGCCCGTTCCAGGCGTGTTGTATCGCGGGTCTCCCGCGGGAAGGCCAAGCCGGGCCGCGCGTCGAACTTCAACAGGTCCGCGTAGGGGCCATCGGCATCGACGTAGAACAACATCAGCTGAACGCTGTAACCCCCACGCGTGGCCTCCAGGGGGTCACGCCCGTGAGGGACCGACAGGCCGTGGTACAGCGCGCCATCACCCGGCTTCAACAGCACGGGCTCCGAGTCCATCCAGATGGGCCAGTCTTTTGCCCCCGACAGGGCCAGATTCAGCGTCACGGCGACTTCGCACGATGGCCGATCGAGATGAATCCGCTGCCCTTCGCCCGGGCGATAGATCCGGTATTGGCTGAAAGTCGGCAGCAGGCTCAGCCCCGAGGCGCGCTCCACTTCCGGACGCATGCGGGCGAGCAGCGAGTCCATGAAGCCATCGCCGTAAACCTGATGCAGCGGTTTACCGGAACTGCTCCGGATCACCGAAAACGCCGGTCGGGCGAGCTGCTGGCGCAGGGCGTAATCGCGCGCGAAGTGCAGCCAGTCCGGCGCCAGAAACCCCCGTAAGGGAACGAAGCCCCGTGACGCGAATTGCCGCGCGGTCGCGGTACCCGGAGTGTGCTCATCGTTCGCCATGGCGCCATTCTACGACCGACCCTACGAGCCCCGAAAGTCGCCAACAACACGCATTCACGGACCCGCCCAAGGAGCTTTGAAGAGCCTCTGAATGAATAAGGAACGCTCGTCCGAAGTGGTCGCCCGGCACCCGTGGCGCTACGATTCGCGCGCCGGATTCCCGGCCACCGCCCACCTCCAACAGCCGGACCGCCAGCCGACTCAACCCAGCCGACTCAACCTTGATGCGTTATCACAGCTTCCATCTCACCATCGAGAGCGAACTGCCATTACCCGAATTGACGGGTAGCGATGCCGTTGGAACGCCGGACGTCCGCATCGTGCGGGGCAGGGTGCCCGCGGAGGGGCTCGCCGATGGCGAACAGAAAGGCCCGTTTCTGTGGGTCGGCAACGGCACGCTGTGGCTGCGCGTTCCCGACGTGGCGCGCTTCCTGATCCGCGACGGCAAGGAGATCCTGGTCGATACCGAGAAGGACGCCGATGACGACAGCGTGCGCGTGTTCCTGCTCGGCTCGGCAATGGGCGCGCTACTGACCCAGCGGGACTGGCTGGTGCTGCACGGCAACGCGGTGCGCGTTGGCGACCACGCTCTGGTCTGCGTCGGCGACTCAGGTACCGGCAAATCCACGCTCGCGACCGGTTTCATGCGTCGCGGGCACCCGGTGCTCAGCGATGACCTGGTACCGATCGACCCCGACGGACGTGCCCTGCCCGGTCCACCACGAATCAAGCTCTGGCAGGACATGGCCACGCAGCTGGACATCGACACCCGCGATCTGCGCCGCATCCGCCCCGGGCTGGAGAAATTCCATCTGCCGCTGGACGACGACCGCCGCCGCGTGCCGATCCCGGTGCGCTGGATCTACGTTCTCGATACCCACCCCGGCGACAACATCACCCTCAACCCGATCGAAGGTCTGGAACGCTTTCCGATCCTGCATGACAACAGCTTCCGACTGCGCTTCATCAAGGGCATGGGGCGCGAGTCCGAGCACCTGGCGCAATGCGCCCAACTGGCCGCCCGGGTACGTCTGGCGCGGGTCACCCGCCCCAGCGATGGCTTCAGCCTGGAGGGCGTGCTCGACCTCATCCTGCAGGACGCCGCCACGCATCCATGAGCGGCATCTTCTGGCTCGCGTCCTATCCCAAATCGGGCAATACCTGGTTGCGCGCGTTTCTGATCAACCTGCAACAGGACGCGGAGCACCCCGCCGACATCAACGCCCTGTTCACCGGCGGCACCGCGGGTTCCCGGGATTGGCTGGACGCGGTACTCGGCTTCGACACCGCCGACCTCCGCGCCGACGAGATCGAAACCCTGCGCCCCGCCGTGTACGCGTGGGAACGGCACTCGCACCGGATCGGTTATCACAAGATCCACGACGCCTACGGCCAGCTTGCCGATGGCGCCCCCCTGGTCAGTAACGCAGGCACCCTCGGTGCCTTGTACATCGTGCGCAACCCGCTGGATATCGCGATCTCGCTGGCGCGACACAATGATCAGTCCATAGATGCGACCATCACCCGGATGGGCCGCACGGATCACCAGCTCTGCCCCACCGGCGTGGGCCTGCGCGGTCAGGTCCCCCAGCATTTGTCCTCATGGTCAGGGCATGTACTGAGCTGGCTGGAGGCCCCCGGCCTGAACCGTCTGGTCATCCGCTACGAGGACATGCTCGCCGAACCGAATCCCACCTTCACCGCCGCCGCGCGTTTCCTGCAACTGCCGCACGACCCCGCACGCATCGACAAGGCCGTGCGCTTCAGCGACTTTGCCGAGCTGTCCGGCCAGGAGGCGCGCGACGGATTCCGTGAGCGGCCCCGCCGCGCGCGACGTTTTTTCCGACAGGGCCGCAGTGGGGCCTGGCGCGACCATCTGAGCGCGGCCCAGGTGGCAAGAATCGTTGCCGACCATGGCCCGGTGATGCGCCGTTTGGGCTACCTCGATGCCAACGACCGACCGACCTGAGCGCGTACCAGGGGCGGCGCGCGTCTTCGCGCATCTGCGCCGCGAGCTCTGGGCACGACAGCGCCCTCATGGCCTGATGGGCTTTGCGTACCTGTGGCCGGGCAAGGACCCGCGCGTGCGCCACCATCGTCGACTCTGGTGGCGATCCGGCCCGGCCTGGCCCCGGGTGTTGTGGCTGGGGCTGGAAGTGCTGCTGTGGTTGCGCTGGCAACTGGTTCACGCGGGCCCGGCCAGCCGCCGCGCCCTGGCCCGCTTCGGGGCGACCGTGGCGCGAGCCGAGGGAATTCCCCCGCACATCCAGCAACGTCGGGTGATAGCGCTCGCACGGCGCTGGTGCATCGCACCAGCGGAGGCCTACTACTTCGGCCTCTACCACACTCCGGAGGCGGCCCTGGATTACGTCTTCGCACAGGAGACACAGGCCTACCACGCAACACGAAGCGCCGGACGCCCGCGGGACGATCAAGCCCGGGCGCTGCTGCGTGACAAAGCGACATTCGCCGATTTCGCCCGCGCGCTGGGGATCCGGTGCCCACAAACGCTCGCCCTGGTCAGCCCCGGTGGCGAAGACATAGCCCCCTTGCACGGCGCCATCGACCGCGCCGGGCGCGTGTTCTGCAAGCTGAACAAGGGCCATGCGGGACGCGGTGCATTCACGGCCTGGCGAGAGGACAACACCCTGCGGGGACGATTGCTGAATACTTCGGAGAGTAATGACCTGGATGGGAACGATTCGGATCTGGACGACGACCGCGCGGTGCGGTCGGCCTGGCGGAGGCTGCTGGCCGCGGACACGGTACTGATCCAGCCCTGCCTGCGTAATCACCCGCGACTGGCCACGGTCGCATGGCGCGACGAAACAATCACGATCCGCGTGCTCACAGGCTGGTCCCATCCAGCGGACACCGTCCCGCCCACCGCCGTCTGCCGGAGCGCCGTGGTCGAAATCGCGATCTCACCCCCCACGCACGGAGGAAGCGGGTACGCCGTGCAAACCCTTGACCCGCTCACCGGCAAGCCCGGAGACATGTTGCTGCCCTTGGCCGCGTCAACGCGCCTCCTTGATAGTACGCCGCCACACTGGGTGGACATCCATGCGCAAAGCCTCTCGCTACAGGGCGCTTTCCCCGATCTGGTCGAAATCGCCTGGGATTGGGTCATCACCCCGGAGGGGCCGGTATTGCTTGAGGGCAACAGCAATTGGGGCCCGACCCTGCCACAGATGCAACTGGGTGGCCTGCTCGCGGTCTCGGTCAGTACCGGGCCATGACACCTTACCTGTCGAAGGGGAGGTCGCCGAAGCGTTCTGATCCCCCCATCCGGTAGGGTTGGGCGATGGGAGCTCAACCCCGCCCACAAAAAACGCTAGACTTGAGTTTGCCAACCAAAAATTTGCCCCATTACGTAGAGGACCACGCAATGAGCAATCTGCCCGAACCTCCCAAGGACAACGCCGACGCGCCTGATGCCCAGATCGGCGAAACCTCACCGAAAAAGCCCTATGTCGCGCCGTTCGTGACGCTGATCCCGGTGGTCTCGAACACCGGCTCGGGCAAGATTCTCACGACGCCCGAGACCACACCGAATGTCGCGAGCTGAATCCCGTCTCTCGGGACGGGATTGTCACGTCCCGGGCTGGCGCCCCTCAGGCCAAGCCGCCTGACTGCTTGATCCTCCCGCGCAAGCCCCGTCCCGGGGCTTTTTGCTAGGCCCGCAACCAGGTATCGAGGTTGCGCAACAGCCGTACCTCGCGCTGGAACATAACCGCGAACCCGACATCCACATCGCCCTGTTCTGCCCGGGCGATCAAGGAATCCAGACGTGCCGGATCGATCATTTCGGCAAGTTCCGGATGCAGCGAAGCGGCCAAGGCGCGTGCCTCGCTGGCCGTCCTGGCAATCGGGGCACCGCACATGCGGCGCGCGCGTTCCGCGTAGCCCATGTCCTTGCTGGGCTTCCAGGCCAC
This sequence comes from Gammaproteobacteria bacterium, assembly GCA_049604295.1. Classification (GTDB taxonomy): domain Bacteria; phylum Pseudomonadota; class Gammaproteobacteria; order JACKNK01; family JACKNK01; genus JBMYTL01. Next base: position 58,169 of record JBMYTL010000001.1, on the reverse strand, counting down.
CCGCCCCGGAACGACCCCGCTGATCGCGCGACGGTGCAGATAGCGCCCCAGCCCTCCCGGGCCTAGCTTCTCGATGCTCGGCGTGGACAGGTATTGCTGGATCAGGCGGGCATCCAGCAACGGCCAGCGGTAATCCACCCCATACGCCGCCGCCAGCGCGGTGCAATCCTCGAGCCGTGATGCGATCTCCATGCGCTGGAGGTGATAGTGCAGGACCAGATCGTTCACCCGCCGGTACGGTGCGTCGTAGATCGCCGCTTCCATGAGCCGCTCGTAGAGCTTCAGACGCTCGACCACCTCGGTGCGGAGGATCTGCGTCTCCCACAACTTCGATTTGGCACCCTGCAGGGTGGAGTTTCTGCCGCGACGGCCCCGACCGACCGTCAGCAACTTGAGCAGGCGCAGGGAGCGGGCCAGAGGGTTACCGGGGAGCACATCCCAGAGCGCCGGATAGCGACGCCGGTCGAGCAATTCCCAACGCAGATGGTTGCCATGATTCGACACCGTTTCATCGCCACCGAATCCGGAGAACAGCACGCCGATGCCGCGCAAGCGACATTCCTCGTAGAAGGGGATGTTCGCGCCCGCCATGCCGATCTCCTCGGGATAACCGAGCGCCGCGAATGCCGCCGCCGCGCGCGCGGACTCATCGCGCGGGCCATGGTGATCGGTGAGCAGATAGTTGTGCCGAATGCCCAGTGATTGACTGGTTTCGAGGATGTAGGCCGGTTCCAGGGTTTCCAGTGCGGCACCGACACTGAGCAGGCGATCTCCCGGATCACCGAGGAAATGCGCCAGATAGGCGGTGACCGACCCGGAGTCGATGCCGCCACTGTTCTCGGTGGCCATCGGCGCATGCGCTTCCATGCGGCAGCGGATCGCCTCTTCGAACACCTCGCGATAGGCCTCGACCCAGCGCGGATCACGTCGGCGCGCATCCGGCGCATCATCACGCCAGTGGTGATAGCGGCGGATGGTCACCTGCCCCGAGGCGTCGCAGCGCAGCCAATGGCCGGGCGCGAGCTTGTGAATCTCGCGATAACCGGTCTCGGTGGGACTGAACGAGAGACGCAGCAGGTAGGCGGCGGCCCAGTCCATATCCGGGGTGACCGGCAATGGGCAACGCTCACGCAGTTCAGGCAGGCTGAAACCGTGACTGAGGCGACCGTCATCCACGCGATAGAACAGCGGCTTGGCACCGACCGGATTACGTACCAGATAAGTCAGCGACCGCCGTTCGTCACGCAGCGCCAATGCGTAGTCACCGACCAGGTGCTCGGCCAGCGCTTCGCCCCAACGCCGCCACCCGGCGCTCAACACTGCCCCGACCGGATCGGCGGCGACCTCGTTTGTATCCAGCGGTCCCAGGCAGGCCTTCAGGTCAGCAAGGTTGTGCAAGCGGCCTCGGATTTCGATACGCAGGCTTTCCGGCGGCGATGACATCGGCTTTCAACACTTCCCTGGCGAGACGGCACCCCGACTCGGAACACGCATGCTAGATTGGCATGCCGACCACTGCCCACTCAACGACCGATGGCCACTTTCGACCCCTCCCTGAGTTATGCCCGTAACCCCGATCTGATCTCCACCGACATGGATGGAGAAACCGTGATGATGAGCATCGAAAGCGGTAATTACTTTGGCCTTGGCGGTGTCGGTTCGCGTGTGTGGGAAGCCCTCGAGGAGCCCGTGACGCTGCCACAGGCGGTGGAACTGGTGTGCGCCGAATTCGATGTGGACAAGACCACGTGCGAGCGCGATCTGCGCCAGTTCTTCACTCAGCTTCGTGAACACGATCTGATCCAGCCCGAGTAGCGGGTTCGGACAAAAAGGCCGCGACCGGGGTGTAGCCCCGCAAGCTCGAACGGCCTCCAACGACGACGAGGTCACCGCTCTCCACCCAGGCATGGGCGGCATCCAGAAAACCGTCTCCGACGGCTTCCGAGCCGGTTCGGATCCCGAAGCGCACCACGCAGGCAATACCGGCGCGCCCGAGCAGCCAACTCGCCACCATCGCCTGGGGCAGACAGCGCGCCGACCAGGGTGCATAACGCGCGGCGCGGCGCACGGCGTCACCGATCTCCCGGGCACGGCGGACATCGGACAAGGCAGGGGCGGGCGAATCAGGGGCTACGACGCTGCCGATCCGGGGCGCAACCGAACGGAACGGGCTGATACGCAGCAGCACCATGGCCAGCGGGAGCCGCCACCAGGCGCGCAGGAATTCCACGCGGGCCGTACGCGGCAGCGTTCGCCAGGTAAGCAAGCGTCGTCGCGGGGACAGGCGACCCATTCAAGGTTTCCGGAATACGGCTGAGACGGTCATGAAAACGGATCTATGCGCCATGGCATCAAACCGGCCCGGGCTCAACCCGGCAGGCCGAGTTCAGTGGGCGTGAACGGATAAAAACGCTGGCCCGGAAGCAGACTCAACTTGAGTGCCTCCGTGTCATGCAGATCGCCGATCGCATATTGGCAGGCCTCACAGACACCGACGTAGCCACGCGGATCGGGCTCCCGCCCCACTGCCTCCGGCAGGTCGTGCATGGGCTCGCTCGCGATACGCTGCACGATCGGATCATTGCGCGCCGCGCGCAACAGATCCGCCAACGACCATTCCCCTCGCGTCAGCACCAGCCCCTCGTTGTCCGCGTTCATGCCGCAACACGGACGCACCGCGCCATCGAAATCGAAGACCAGGTGATTGACGAAGTCGCAGGGTCCGATTTCCGTCAAACGCCGAAGGGCGATTCCGGGCTGACCCTCGGCGCGCCCCGCCGGTGACACCCAACGCGTACCGATCTCCGCCTGCTCGGGTGTCAGCGCGTCGAAATGCCGTTTCAGGAAGGCTTGCGCATCCTCGCCCCGCGGATTGTCGAATTCGGCGTGAATATCCAGCGGGCGCCCGTAACGCCGCGCGTAAACCACCGCCAGGGTGGCGCAGTGCGCCGGGTCAAGATACGCGCCGTGATACTGCCCGCTACTGACGATGAGCCGGTCACGACCGGTGCGCGGGTCGAATCCGGCTTCCTCCAGCCTTTCCAGCAGGCGCTCGGCGGCATGCTCGGACCTGGCCCAGAAGGCGTTGGTCAGGATCACCACTGTGTCGATGCCGTGGGAGCGCGCGGACCGGATGCAGGCGAGCAGGGTGTCCCGGTACAGAAAGGGCTCGCCCCCACTGAGATAAAGACTGTCCAGGTCGGCGGCAGGCATCTGGGCGATCAACGCCTGCATGCGTGCATCGTCGAGGCGATCGACCTTCCTGCGCGGCCCCGAGGCGTTGTAGCAGTGGCCGCAGGCAATATTGCAGTGGCGGGTGAAGCGAAACGTGAGTTTGTCGATCCGCACCGGGCCGGAGATCAATCGCTGCCAGGCCTCGGTAGCGACCTCGCCGGGCTCGATGACACCCAGTTGGGCAGCCAGACCATCGATGTCCCAAGCCCGCATGGCCCGGCGGATCGGCTCGCGCAGCGCGCGCAGCTCGTCGATGAGTTCGCCATGCGAGCGCCCCACCGTATCGACCGTCGCGAGGTGCGCTTGGTAAACCTTCTGCACCGACGCGTCGATGCGTTCCATGGCGAAATCCAGCAGCCCCTGCCGCAGTCGTCGCGCGTCGCTCGCGCCCAGGCCATGGGCCTTGATCATGCGACTGACGGCAGGCCCCGGAGCCGCGCCCCAATCCTCGGCAAGCAGGGTCAGCAACAACGGACCGGGCGTCAGCCCCCTCCTCAGCAGGAAGCGCAGCAAGTGCGGCGCCTCCCGCAAACGAACGCGGCTGTCCTTCGCTTTATTCCCGGCCGTGGCCTCGGGAGGCTCGCATCGGGGGAAAGGCGGTGCCCGCCTGCCGGGTTCCTCGGTGGTGAACTTCATCTCGACTCCGAACTCGCACTGAACCCCAACCTGCAAACGGGGTTTCGGTACAGACATAGCGCCAATATCCTGGAACCCGGTGTTATTTAACAGGTGCTTCGCGGGTTCAAGGGCTTTCTCCGCGGCAGGGCAACCACGATAGCGGTCCACGCATGGGCTGTTGCTGTTGGGGAAGTCCGATCCCACCCATGGGCCATGAACGAAAAAAAACCGCGCCTCCTTGCGGAGAACGCGGCCCGGCGTTTTCCCACGCCGCATCACGAATCAGTTACGCGAAGGATAAACACCCTCCAGGGCGATACAGAACCGCATGGCCAGCAGCGGTTGACGGTTCTCGTGGGGCTGGGACTCCCCACTGACCGCCAGGGCCCCTGGCGCCATGCTGTCGGACAGCGTGTAGGGCGACTTTTTGTAGATCTTCTGGAACGACCCGGTCTTGAGGGCACCCAGCGCGGTGTTGGTCGGATTGGAGACCTCGGATCCTTCCTTTTCCATGTAGAGATCGTGGTTGTGCGCGGGAATGTGGGACGCATCCAGCGAAACCGACTCCGCACCCCAGAGTTCACCCAGGCCCGCGGGGCTCAATCCCGGAGCGGTACCCGCCCCGTAAGGAGACCGTGCCAACAGGTTGGGAAGGCCCATACTGCTCCGGCCATCACCTCCGTAGGTGGTGCCGATCAGGGAGTAGAGCGCCGTATTCTGCGCGATGGACATCAGTTGGCCGGAGCACATGGCCCAGCCGCGGGGCGCGAAGGTGTAAGGGAACAAGGTGACTTGAGCGATGAATGGATCAGCCATGATGGATTCCTTCCTCAGTTGCGCGACGGGTAGATGCCCTGCAGGGCGATGATGAAATTCAAGCCGAGGACGGGCATGACGTTGAGGTGGCTCTGGCCCGAGCCGGCGGAGGTGACCGCTTCGTCCGGTGCCTTCGTGAGGGCACTGATTTCGACCGCCGCCTCGTACATGACATCGGGAGGGGTCTGAGCGGCAACCACATTCCCGGCCGCCGAATCCTGGCCGGCGGCACTGCTGCTGGCCATCCACGAATGTCGGTGCGCCGGCAGTTGATCAGCCGTGAGGTTGACCGTTTCCGTGCCAAACATGGCCCCCTGTTGGCGCGTCGTCAGACCCGGCCCCGTGCCGACATGTACCGGAACGCGCCCGCGCATGTCGGGAAGGCCGAACGAGCTGCGACCGTCGCCGCCATAGGTGGTGCCCAACAGGGAAAACAATGCCTGGTTGTTCGTGATCGCTTCGAGTTGGCCGTAACACAGCGCCCAATTATGGGGGGCGAAGTTACTGGCGAACATGCGGATCTCTCCGAGATAACACTCTGCCATGGGAATTCCTCCTCAGTTACGCGACGGGTAGATGCCGTCGAGGGCGATGATGAAACGGACCACGAGTGACGGCTGCATGTTGTCGTGCGTGCCACCCGGGCCATAGGCCTCGGACACCACGTTTACGTTCAACGGCACCAGGTTGCTGGGTGAGCCGTAAGCAGGCGCACTCGACTTGGCCAGTACCTCAGACCCGCCCTGCAGAAAGGTGTCGGCGTCTTCCGTCGACACGCGAATGCCGTGGGAGTGCGCCGCCATCTGGTCAGTGGTCAGCGTGACCTCCTCCTGGCCAACCCGCGTGCCCTGGGTGAAACCGATCGACGGGTTCACGCCCGCCGGTACCCGCCCACGCAGATCGGGCAGAGCGAAGGTGGTGCGTGCATCCCCTCCGAACGTCGAGCCCAACAACGAGAACAAGGCCTGGTGCTGCACGATGGGAAGCAACTGACCGTCGCAATCCGCCGTGTCCCGTGGGGCGAAACCAAACCCCACTTGCGTTATCTGTCCTATGAAAAACTGCATCTCTAGCTCCTCTGGAAATCCGTCCCTGGTTCATGGGAAGCGGGGGGCACTCCAGCCACCGCATGGTTTACCGGCAAACTCAGCCGTCCTCACGCAACCGGCTGATAATGCACTGGTACTGGTAGTCCCCATCGCGCTCGCCCAGCGGCACGATGAACAAAGCGTGCTCACCGAGATCGGGGTGCGATAGGTGATAAGTGTCCTGGGGCAACAAGCGGGAGCGCTCACCGGCGAAGATCATTGCCACGCTCTCGTGGCGCGCATCACCGCCGATCTCAACATCCAGCAGACGCAGATCCGGAAGGATTATGTCCGGGTGGGCTTCATGACGAATCCCGTAGGAAGTCCCGCGCGTGGCTTGCAGCGCGGCAGCGGTAGGAAGCTCAATCACGGCAATTCACCAGGGCCGCGACTTGGCGGGCAGCGGGTTTCAGCAACATGTTTCCATCCGGTTTGGCGGTACGTTGATCGGGGTGGCGGAAATACGAACGCGGGCGCTTCAGTTCACCGCGGCCGCGCGCGGATACCAGACCATCTGGGCGTACATGGGTGAGGTCTCGGCGACCTGGAAACCAAGTTTCTGGTAGAGCTGGGCGGCAACGACATTGCCCGCCGCGACACTCAGCGAAACGGGCACCATGATTTTCTGTGCCGTCATCTGCACATGCCGCAAGACGGTGGAACCCAGGCCTTTACCCCGTGCTTGCGGAATCAGCGACAGGTCGACAACCCGAATTTCCGTGCTGCCGAAGTCCAGGGTGACCCGACCAATACGTTCGCCGTGATACTCGACGATGAAATACATCGCATTGGGAAACATGTCGCCGTAGCCCTTGGTCTGAGCCTCGAATTGCATCTCGATCAACGCATCAATGAACTCGTCCTCCGCATCGATGAGTTGCAGATCCTCGCGTGAGGCGCGGTACAGGGTTTCGAGAAAGGGCTGGTCAGATGGGCGCGATGGACGTAGTTGAAGTCCATGGCCGAGGGTTCCGGAACCGGGAAGCATGGGCGCTCCTTCGAACGATTGATGGTCATAAGCCGACCGTGGCCTCGGAGACAAGGTCGCCAGGGTCAGGATGCAGCGGCCGCGATGCGGTCAGAGATCAACGGGGTGTGAGGTTTTCTCCGGATTGGCAACAACGATGCGCGGCCCAGGTCGCGGCCACGATTGCTCGGCGACGGGGTACGCGAGGACCCCATTCTCGAAGACGCCGACCGCGGGCGCGCACGGGGGGGAGATCGCATGAATCACTCCTTTTGGGCCTGTGGCATGGGATGGCTCAACACACCGGGCCCAAATAAGACGCCCCATGCGAAAGCAGTACGACAAACAAACCGGATCGCCATTCCTGAGTGTTGGGGCGGCGACACCCCGGCGTTGAACATACGAGACTCAATCCCAATTCACCAGCGATGGGAGGCGAGGGTTTATCCCGACTACCCGGCCGGTTTCCCCCCTCGCACGCGACCCTCACCCAAACCATCTCCCAAACCATCTGATGGAACGCTGGAATCGCCCACCCGCCCATGGAACGCACATCGGCCTTGGCCAACATCCATTCCCTCCAACAGATTCCGCCTCCATCAAAAAAAACGGGCCGCCCGAAGGCGACCCGTTTACCGGTGTCGTCGTCAATGCGAGGCGATCAACTCGGACTGACGCTATCGCGGGACGGGTTTTCCTCCGGCGTCTCCTCTACCGGCTCCTGGTTCTGTTGGGGTTGAGGCTGAGCCCCCTGTCCGGTATCCCCGGTCACGTCACGAATCTCCTGCTGGGCTTCAGGACGACTCAACAGACCCATGTCCACAGCGGTGTTCGCCGCCTGCTCACCATCCTGCCGTCCCGCTTCCGCGGCAGCCCTGACGACCTCGCGAGCATCGTCAGCAGTGGCGCCACCCTGCCCTGCGTTGATGTTCTCCAGGGCCTCACGGGTGTGGTCCCCGGCGTTACCCGGATCAAGCAGGTTAGCCACAAACACCGCACCGGCCGCATTCTCCGAAGCGTCGGCACCAGAGACAGCGCCGGCAATAGCCCCCACCAAGGTCCCGGTATCCTGGTCCTCCTGCGTAGCGGCCACGGCCAGGAAGATCATGCGGTCAACCGGATCGAGATTGGCGACCTGCTGCTGAGCCGCCGCCTGGTCGACCTCACCGGCGGCATTCTTGGAGTTGTTGAGGGCAGCGGTGACGGTGTCCGGAACCACCGGTTCCTGCACCACCTGGGGCTGGCCAATCGTTGCACGGGAGCGCTGGTTGGTGGGCACATTGACCGTGGCCACCACGGCACCGGTGTTGTCGAAGAAACTCATCACCCCGGAGCCGCGGTTGAACTGAACGACGAAATCACCACTGGCGGGCGCATAGGTGAACACCCCATCGGAACCGCGAATCCCCATGGTGGCCACCGGGGTGGTTACCGAGGATGCACCGGGCTTGCGCTTATTGATGAGGCCGGAGATGAAACGCAGCGTGCCTCGTGCCAGGGCAACAACCACTTTGCCCGTGGCGGGCTGGTCCTCGTCAAAGGAATATTCCTTGATTCGCACCGTGGAATCCGAGGCGACCCGCAGCGTGGTCTTGTCCTTCATGACCACAAGGGCGTTGGCGCCAATGGCGGCGCGGATTTCGTCGCCCTGCTCCACGGGAGTACCCCGTTTCGCGGGCTCGCCATTAACGGTCACCCCACCGAGCACGAAAGCTATGCGTCCATCGGCGGCCATGGCCAAGGAAGGCAGCATCATGCCGATGATCAGAACTGCTAAGAAGGTACGCAGCGAGCGGTGTGATGAGTGCATTGGGAAATCCTGGTTGCGGAAAACACTGCGGTTGGCACCGGGGTGCTCTGATAGTGTGGCCGTCGCCCGTCCCGGGGAGAATCGCTTGGGATTGGCGGCAAGCAGGGTTTGCCCGAACGGAATCAGGTCACGATTTTCCGGTATTCGGACGCGAGCCGCGGGGCGATCACCTCCCAAGAGTAACACCGTTCAACAAGATTTCGCCCCCTCGCCCCGATCGCCTGCCACTGCTCCCGTTCCGCCAAGGCCTGCCGGAGCGTAGTGGTGAGTTCATCGAGTGCCGCCGCGCAGACCCAGCCCGCTCCAGCCTCGCGCACGGCTGCGCAGAGATTGACATCGTCGGAGATCAGGACAGGCAACCCCGCCGCCATCGCCTCGACCACCGCGATGCCGAAATTCTCGCTGTGCGAGGGAAGCACGAAGAAAGCTGCGCGGGACAGCAACTCATCTTTCTCAACCCCCTGAACATAACCGTGGAAATCCACCCGGCCACGCAGACCCAGTTCGTGCACCAATCGCCGCAGTTCCCCCGTGTAGGCGGGTGAACCGGAGCCCGCGATGGTCAACCGCAACTCTGGCTGGTCAGGCGCCAGCCGGGCGAAGGCCCTTACCAGGAGATCAATGCCCTTCTTGGGATGGAGACGCCCCAGATACAGAAGCGAATCACCCCGGGCCCCATCCCCGGCACCCTCCGCGGCCTTGGGCATGTCCCGTGGCCAGACGCCCAGGGGGACCACGAACCCGTCGCTGCCTCGAACATAGGGGCGGGCCAGTTCCCGCTCCTGCTCGGTCGTGTAGTGCAGAGCCGCGGCGGCGCGCAGGTCCCGGTTCTGGAACCAGTACTCGAAGAATATCTTCAGCCACCTCCTGCGCCGCCAGATGAAGGGATCCAGGGTTCCGTGGGGCCGGATCACGTAGGGTACGGAGAATCTCCGGCTGAGGGCCGCGGCACGCCAGCTGTGGTAGTGATAAAGGCTGTGAATCACCACCAGATCACAGCCTGGAATGGTCTCAGTCAGGGCCTGGTTCAGCGCCGGAGATCGCAGCCATGGACGCGGGTGGGCGTTGGCAAAGTAACGGATTCGCGCCTTCCCGCATTCGACATCGACCCCCAGGGGATGCGCAGGCTCCCCGTGGCGCGCGGCATCGGTGCTGTATATCCATACCTCGTGCCCCAGATCGGCGACCGCGCGGGCCATGTCGCGAACCGCCTGTGTCGGGCCCCCGTCGTGCACGGACATGCTTCCGATGACATGCAGGATCTTCACTGCATTTCCCCTACGGTGATGTCCATTGCTCGTAACGCTCGGAACCCGGCGGTCACGACAACTCCGCCCGTGGTCTGGCAATGAACCAGTCATCCATCACCAGGCAATCCATGCGCGTGCGCAGGAAGCAATCCAGTGCCTCCGCCGGGGTGTTGACGATGGGCTCGTTCTCGTTGAACGAGGTATTGAGCAACATCGGCACGCCGGTGTGGGCGTTGAACCGGCTGATCAGGGCGTGGTAGCGCGGGCTGTCACGCGAAACAACGCTTTGCACCCGGCCCGTGCCATCGTGGTGGGTGACCGCGGGAATGCGCACGCGGCGCTCTTCCCGCACCGGGAGCACCTTGGCCATGAACGGGCTGTCCGCATCCCCGGGCAAGCGGACCTCGAACCAGTCCGCCACCGATTCAGCCAGCACGGAGGGTGCGAACGGCCTGAAGGACTCGCGCAGTTTGATCTTGTCGTTGAGCACCGCCCGCATATCGGCACGGCGGGGGTCGGCGAGGATGGAGCGGTGACCCAACGCCCGCGGCCCCCACTCCATGGCGCCCTGGTACCAACCGGTGACCGCCCCCTCGGCAATGCGACGCGCCACCTCATCCGTGAGCCGCCCCGTGTCATCAATCCTCTCGACCCGACACCCCGCGCAATCCAGTTCCTCCCGGCGCGCACCGATGGCCGCAATGATGGAGGACTCATCCGCCGCCGCCCCCAAACCCGCTGATCGGATCCGTGCCGGGGCACGCCGCCCCGAGAGCATGCGGTAAGTCACCAGCGCCGCACCCACGGCGCCTCCATCGTCCGCCGCCGCGGGCGGAACATAGAGCTCCCGAACCCGGGTATGCGCGGTCAAACGTCCATTGGCCAGGGAATTCTGACCACAACCCCCGGCCAGCGCCAGACTATCGAGCCCCGTCTTTTCAACCTGTGCATCTACCAGGTTGAACAAAGCCTGCTCGTATACCGCCTGCACCGAGGCGGCCAGATCCTTGTGGCGTTGGGTCAAGGGGGCCTCGGGCCTGCGCGCGGGGCCCAGCAGGGATTCCAGAGCCCCGCTGAACAGGGTTCCAGCGACAGGCGCCCCGCCGTGCCACTCGTAGGGAACATGCTCACGATGGTGACGGAAGTAACGCAGATCGAGCCGGTAGGTCCCGTCGCGACGCCCGCGAACCAGGCGCCCCACCGCATCGCGCTCACGGGGGGTGCCGTAAGCCGCCAGACCCATGACCTTGTATTCGTCGCCGTAATGGGGAAAGCCCAGGTACTGGGTCATGGCCTGGTAAAAGATGCCGAGCGAATGGGGGAAATGCACGCGTCCGCCAATCTCGATACGTCGTTCGTCGGCCACCGCCCAGGCGGCACTCGCGAAATCCCCGAAACCATCGACGGACAGTGTCAGGGCCCGGTCGAAGGGGGAGGGATCGAAGGCCGAGGCCAGGTGGGCCAGGTGATGTTCCACATGGTGGATACGAGCACGCAGTTTCTGATCGGGAAAGTGCGCACGCAGCGCGCTCTCGACGCCCACCCAGGCCCCTCTGTTGCGCCAGCGCTCGCGCACCAGCCCGGGAGACGGCATCCGCGTGAGGGTGTAGAGCAACTTGCGGCCGGTGGCAGCCCGGGGGTCGCGATTGATGGCGACATGGTCCACCGCGTCCAGAGTGATACCCGTCTGCTCCAGGCACGCGGCGACAGCCCGCCCGGGAAAGCCTGCCTGATGTTTGATCCGGCTCAGGCGTTCCTCGGCAACCGCCGCGACCAGCGTGCCCTCACGGAGCAGGCACGCTGAGGCATCGCCGTGAAACGCATTGAGGCCGAGGATGATCATGGGCCCGGATCATACGGCTGGAAGGCACGGGTAACGACGGCCACGTGAACCCGGGTGACGTTCGCCATTCAGTTCCCGGGCTCCCGCACCTTGCGCACGCTTGAAACCACGAACAGGTTGTCCGCCACGTAGGCCAGCGGTGGGAATACGCGCGCCCAGGCCGTCAGGCGCAGGGACAGGTCAATCCAGCGGCGCCCGCCAGAGGTCAGCAGGGGGCGGTCCTCGGGCCGGGCCTGCACGAAGAAACCGTCCACTCTGAGGTGACTGGGCCCCAGAGCGGACCGGCAGGCACGCAGCATCTCCCCCGGGCGCCAGTAACGGACCTCGAAATCCCGCGGCGCCCGGAACCCCCGCAGCAACTGGACCTGGAGGGAGCGAAGCCCGAACCCATTGAGCAGGTGGAGATGCGTTCGCGCACCGTGGCGCAGCACCCGATTCAGTTCTCCCAGAACGGCACGCGTCGCCTCCTTCGGGAAATGCTGCAACACGCTGTATGAAAACGCCCCGTCCAGGCTCCCATCGCGAAACGGCAAGGTCCGGGCGTCGGCCACGACGAAAACCGCGCGCTCATGTAGACCCAGTTGCCGAGCGACCCGTGTCGCGGCAAGCACCGCCCGCAACGATGGATCGACACCCACGGCGCGCTGCCCCCGTCGCGCGAACGCCAGGCACCAGCGGCCCCAACCACAGCCCACATCGACAATCACCTGGCCCGCCTTTTCGGGCAGGGCATCCTCGGGTACGGAGGGAATGGGATAACGATCCAGTGCACCGACCAGGTGGGCGTAGAGATTGCTGTTGGTTGCACCAACCAGTTCGGCAACCGTCCGGTCAATCTCACCGGTCGGCGGTGGCGTGCCATCGCCGAAAAGCGACTTCACCGTACCCTGCTCCACCGCATCCAGGGTGCGTCGGAGCACACTATGGGGGAAGTCCAGAGAGGCCCGCGTCAGGAGAATCGGGACACCGTGTACCACCGGATACCGGCATCCCGACGCGCAGTGCAGGGTCTCATCCCTGAGCGCCAGGGGCGTGCGATGCTGGGGGCAGGCCAGTCGTTCGACCAGCCAACTCTGAAGCTCGGGCGACACTTGGATTTCCTGAGGATGGTTTGGGCCCCTTGGCATTCGCGATCGGCCGCCGGGCACGCCACGCTATCACGCGGTCGTCATGGTGGGTGGGGCACGCAACGCCATCGAATGAATCAAACCTTGTGAATCCTCGCTGTCGAACGCTTATGATCCACGACCTTGTGATCGTGGCTCGCCCGATTCATCCCTGCGAACGTAGAGAATGGATCTGACTCGGGGCAACAATCGGATAGCCATCTGGAAAGGGGACATCGGGATGTCACCTCGCCCCTCGCCTCATGATCTTCAGCCGCTCAGCGACCCGACCCCGACCGGGCGCACCGCGACCCACGAAAATCCTTCAAGCGTCCAGGTTCTGTCTCCATGCGTTCTATCGCCAATCCTGACGACCTCATCGTAGTAACAGGCGGTGGCGGCTTCATCGGTGGCCACCTGCTCAAGCACTTCATCGAGCAGGGGTTCACGCGCCTGCGCAGCGTCGACATCAAGCCTCTCGAACACTGGTTCCAGGTTCATCCTCAGGTGGACAACGTGGTTGCCGATCTGCGCGAACTGCCCGCCTGCCAGGCGGCCGCGGAAGGCGCAGTCCATGTCTTCAACCTGGCCTGTGACATGGGCGGCATGGGATTCATCGAAAGTCACAAGGCCGATTGCATGCTGTCGGTGTTGATCAACACCCATATGCTCATGGCCGCGCGCGACGTCGGCGCCAAACGCTTCCTGTACTCCTCGTCCGCCTGCGTCTACGCCCACGACAAGCAGACCGATACCGACAACCCGGGCCTGCGCGAGGCTGATGCCTACCCCGCCATGCCCGAGGATGGCTACGGTTGGGAAAAACTGTTCAGCGAGCGTATGTCGCGGCATTTCACCGAGGACTACCAACTCGCCACCCGCGTGGCCCGCTACCACAACGTCTACGGGCCGGAAGGTTCCTGGGACGGTGGGCGCGAGAAGGCCCCGGCCGCCATCTGCCGCAAGGTCATCCAGGCCAAACTCTCCGGTAACCACGAGATCGAGATCTGGGGCGATGGTGAGCAGACCCGCTCGTTCATGTACATCGATGACTGCCTGGAAGGCACCCTCAAGCTCATGACCAGCGATGTCGGCGAACCGCTGAATATCGGCAGTGACCAGATGGTCACCATCAACCAGCTGGTGGACATTGCAGAGTCCATCGCGGGTATCAAGCTGAACCGCAGCTACAAACTCGACGCGCCCCTGGGTGTGCGGGGCAGAAACAGTGACAACACCCTGGTTCAGGAGAAACTGGGCTGGAAGCCCACCACCCGCCTTGAGGACGGCCTTGAGCTCACCTACCGATGGATCTACGACGAGATCGTCGCGGGCAAACGCTCTCTCTCCTGACAGGCCACAGCCAACGGACCTGACCCGGCGGCCGCGTCAGAACGCCTTGACCTATCCCGCGGCGGCTCCGTTCAGGAACCCACATCGAATTCCCGCATCCAGAGCCCGGCGGTAACCACGCGCCAGAGAATATCCATCCTCGCGGGCGATACGGCCCGCCCACCATCACGCGCCCGGCGATAGTCGGCCCAGAGCCGCCGGGTATCCACCCAGTGCTCCAGCGAGCGATTGCCGACCAGAGCTTCCTCCACCAGCCCCGGGGAAGCCATCAGCCACGCCCCCGCCGGCGCGTGCAGCCCCTGCTTGTCCCGCCGCCAGAGCACCGAGTCGGGAAGCAACCCGGACAACGCGCGGCGCAGTGCCATCTTGCCCAGCCCCCCCTGCACCAACTGATCCGGGGAACAGGACAGCCCCCATTCGATGATGCGGTAATCGAGAAATGGGGCCCGCGCCTCAAGGCCGAAATGCATGGCGTTGCGATCCTCGTAATGAGTGAAACCGGGTAACGCCCATTGACGCAGCCCGCCGATCAAATAGGCACGGAAGCGGGCACCTTCACCTTCGGTCCGGTACCGGTCATGCACATGAGCCATGACCCCGGGCCTCAGCCAGCCGCGAAACAGTGCTGCCTGCAGTGCCCGGCGGAGGCGGTTGCGCAGCTTCGGCGGCGGCAGATGCAGGGCACAACCCAGCAACGGACGCCCCCAACCGCCGACCGTGCGTGCCGCCTCCACCGGGTGACCACGCAGCAGGCGGTCTGATGCCAGGGCACGGGAATACGGACCGATATAACCCGCCAGCGCCTCATCGCCGCCCAATCCGCCGACCACCACCTTGTGGCCATCGGCGGCCAGCGCGCGCATCAACAGAAAATGAGCCAACATCGAACCGTCGGAAAAAGGCTCACCCTGCACGCGGATCAGGTCAGTCAATGCCGACTCCGGCGCCTGATCACCCGGCTCGATGTAGGACAGATCCACCGCACCGCCCATGCCATTGACGTGTTCCACGATGTCCGTGGCAAGTGCGGACTCGTCGGCCTCGCCGCTGTATCGCAGGGTATAGGCCCGCGTATCCTCACCGCGCCGGTTGCGGGCCGCCAGTGCCAGTACCGACGACGAATCCAGCCCGCCCGAAACCAGGAAACCCATGCTCACGTCGGAACGCATGCGCAGCCGTACCGAGTCATCCAGAAGCTCCAGCAAGCCATCCTCATCCCGAACTCCGGCCGCTGCCCGTGCGGGATCCCAGAATATCCGCGGATCGACCGGCCAGCCCGGCTGCCCCGCGCTCAGTCGCAACACGCTCGCGGGCGGAAGTTGCCCGATGCCGTCAAAGAACGTGCCCTGGGAATGATCAATGCTCCGATCCAGAACGAAGGTCGCGAAGGCATCGGCATTCATCGACGGGCGTCCCTGTTCAAGGCCCAACAGTGCCTGGGGCTCCGATGCGAAAGCCAGATGCTCACCCCAACGCCGCCAGTACAGGGGTTTGACGCCCAGGCGATCACGACTGAGCAACAGTTCACGCCGCCGGGGGTCCCAGAACGCGAACGCCCACATGCCATTGAGCCCGGCAAGAGCCTGCTCACCATGCAGGGCGAGCTGTCGCAGCAGCACCTCGGTATCACCACTGGACCGGGGCGCCTCATCCATTCCGGCACGTAACTCAACGTGGTTGTAAATAGCCCCGTTGAAGGCCAGAACCTGCCCCGTATCCGGGTGCACCATGGGCTGGGCCGCGGCATCACTGGGATCGAAGATCGACAGACGGCGGTGACCGAGGGCCAGGTACTCGTCCTCGAACACTCCCTCCCCGTCAGGCCCACGGTGCGCAATGGCCTTCAACATGCCGCGCAGCACCTGCGCGCGCCCATCGAAGCGGGGCCCCAGAATGCCGACGAAGCCGCACATCAGTGGCGCCCCCGGCCAAGACAGGAACCCCCGGGCCGACCCGGGCCGGCGGTCCGCACCGGGGAACAGTGCCTGTCAGTTGGACATGAACAGCAGTTCACCGTCCGCCCCCCCAAAATCGAAATCGCATAGTCGATAACCCGGCTTGTTGAACAGCAACCAGCGGGGCTCGAACTGTTCAATGCGACGCACCCGGTAGCCGGCAGGGAAGACGCTCATCATTTCCCGGTACGACCGGAAGCTGTCCCTCGTGAACCGGGAGAACTCCATGACCACGTGCGGCCGGTGGTGCTCCAGTGTCTCGCGCAGCCCCTCCACCACCGCACGCTCGAAGCCCTCAACATCGATCTTGATCAAGCGGATATCCATGGGCCCCAGGTCGGCAAGGAAACGGTCCCCGTTGACGACGGCCACGCTCCCGATGGAACGATTTTCCACGTGGTACCCCGCAAGGAATGACCCCATTCCCGTGTTGTGATCACCGGCGGCATAAAACTCCCGCATCTCGTCGGCGGCACCCAGCCCGACTGCATGTACCCACACCGTATCCAGGCCATTTTCCGCCAACCTGCGTTCGAACCGTTCACGCACCCGCGGATCAGGTTCCATCGCATGCACCTGGCAAAGACGGCCCATGAACAGGGAATGATGTCCCTCATTGGCCCCCACATCGATGAACGTTGCATCGCGATCCGGCCCCACAACGTCGGCAAACAGCTCCAGCATGCTGGCCTCGTAAGCGCCGAAGAAGTACACGCTCCAATCGAGAAAGGAACCCAACCGACCGCTGTAACGCAGGCCGAAGAAATCCACCTCGAAGCGATCATCACCACCCTGGTGCCAGAGGGTGCGGATGATGCGGTCGCGTATTCCGAAGCGAACCCAGTGCAGGTGTCCGACCCAGCGCAAGACCCTGTTCACCGCGTGGGTCGGGATCATGGCCCCGCTTTTCCGAGACACCCGCTGCGCTCCAGAAATCCGATCGCCCCACGCAGCCCTTGCAGAATCCGGTTGGCATCGTATGTCGCCACATGATCGCGGGCCTGCTCTCCCATGCGACGCAGACGATCCGGGTCGGCCAGTGCCCGCCGCAATGCGAGCGCCAACGCGTCGCCATCACCTGCCGGGTAGTTGAACCCCGTCTCGCCCTCGATCACCAGTTCCGGCGCCGAACCACACTCATCGCTGGCGAGCACCGCGCATGCGCCGTTCATGGCCTCGTTCACCACCACGCCCCACTGTTCGTCGCGCGAAGGAATGACGAAAAGGTCCGAGGCGGCGAAGTACGCGGGCAATTCACCCTGATTGCGGAATCCCGCGAAACGCACGCGGCTCAATGCCAGGGTCTCGACCCGGCTTCGGGCCTCCACCTCCATCTCACCAGACCCCACGATCAGCAGATAAGGTCGCCCGTCGGGCTCCAGGGACGCGTAGGCCTCGATCAGGTCCATCACGCCCTTCCTGCGAATCAACTTGCCGACGTACAGCAGCACCGGGCGCTCACCCCCCAGGTCATGACGTTGGCGAAGCGCGGCCACATCCGCCTGCGCGCACGCCGCCCGCAACCACTCGTTATCGACCATGTAGGGCATGTTGAACAGGCGTCGGGCATCCACGCGGTAGGCACGGAAATAGTCATAGCCTGCCTGCCCCATGTAGCCGAAGGCATCGCAGCGCCGCATGACCCAATGCTTGATGCGTTCCTTGAGTCCCTGGATGCAGCCTGCCCTGGGCCGGGCCGTGCCACGGAAATTGTTCTCCGTCCGCATGAGTATGGGCAACCCCAGGGCACGCGCATCGCGGATCGCCAGCAGGTCCGCGATCCGGCCCCAGCCGTGGATCCACAACAGATCGAACCGCCCCTCGCGCAGGCGGGCACGGAGGCCCCGGTTGAGAGGAAGGATGTTGCCGGGTCTGGAGGCACCGATCAGCGTCGGCAGGAACTCGTGGTCATAGCCATCGAGCAGCGGTACGTCCCATTTCACGAGCTGGCCGAACCCTTCATCGAAGTTGCCGCGACTGACGGTGTCCAGGCCGAAAAACACGGTGAGCTCGATATCGGGCTGCGCCGCGATCACACGCAACATGGCCGACTGGTACTGAATCGGGTGACTGAGCAGGTAGGCAATTCGGATGGGGCGGGTCATGGAATTCCGGTCTCTGGCACGCCCGGTTTGCCCGGGGAACCCCGGGCGGAACGCGGGCGCTATCTTAGGCGCAGTGACAGCCAAGCCGCATCCCCACGCGTCCCGCACCGCTAGCAGCACACGGGACTTCTTGTCTCAGCGGGGCAATGCCCCCCTGATGGAGAACGCGTCCAAACGGGTGTCGGCCAGACCGCCGACATGCACGCCCCGGCTGCGTATCGCCGCGGGCGCGTACGGCAGGCACAGCGCATATCCAGCGGCCATGGCCAGGGCCAGGGTCACCGCGCGGCCCGCGACGCGCGGCAATGCGGAAACCCGGATGCCCCGACGGCCTATCGATGACACCACCATCGCTTTATCGCCGCGCTCTGACACACGCATGAAATGCAGCCCCCGCACGAAACTGCGCGGAGAAAGCAGGAATACCAGATCATGCAGGGGCATCAGCATGAGATCCCGCCAACGGCGGTGGCGCAGCAGATAGACGTTGCGCTGAACCTGCGGGGCGAAAACGCGCCGCCCCCTGCCGACGGTCGCGAAGTGATGCACCACCGCCAGGCGCCCCATCACCGCGAGGCGCCACCCCGCATGGTTCAGGCGGGCACACAGATCCATATCCTCGCGGTAGAACGTGAACATGGGATCGAAGCCACCCACGGCCTCGAAGGCCTGTCGGCGGATGAACAGACACGAAGTGGCCAGGCAATCGGCATCGGCCAGATCACCGTCAACCAGGTCGAGCAGGTGCTCGCCCCGCACCATGCCGTTGACCTGCATATTCAGACGCTTGACGCCCACTACCCTGCCCCGCGGGTCCACCACCGCCTCGCCACCCACCGCGGCCAACCCCGCATTCGCGGCCAGCAGGTCACGAAGCCGTTGCCCAACGCCCGCCTGAACCAGCTCGGCATCATCATCGAGGAACCAGAGAAATTCGCCCCGCGCGACGCGGCTGGCGGCATTGCGGGTGATGCTCGTTCCCAGGTTGCGGGGCGCGGTGAGCACGCTGACCTGGGGAAAATGATCGGCCAGCAGCGCGTCGGTGCCATCGTCGCTGGCATTGTCCACCACGATGATCTCCACCGACGGCTCGTAGGTGGCCAGGCTTCTCAGGCAACGCCGCAACTCCTCGCGACGGTTGTGGGTCACGACGATGGCCGTGATTAGCGGTTCAGTCTTCATCCAGAAAACGTTTGAGAAATCCGTTGTCGTAGGCGAGCGAGTCCGACAGGTGGCAGGGGTGGGTGCAGGCACATCTCCGGGTGCGCGCCCGCGCCTGGACGGCCTCTTCTGAATGCAGCAGCCGGTCAAGATCCATGGCGAAATCGTGCAGATTGGCAAAGGGCGTACTCATCTCGCAGACCGCCACGCCCCCATCCGGATAGACCACGCAATCCACGTAACCCGCCAGGCAATCGACCAGGCGTCCGCGCTTGCGTTTGATCGCCACCTGCGTCGCCATGCGCTCAAACGTGATCCTGTCGGCGCGGCTGCGGGCGTGGCGGGCAAGGCGCGCGTTCACCGTCTCCATCTCGTCGGGCGACAGGTGCAGGTCCACCCCGGGCCGCAGGTGCTCCCGGGCCTTGCCCGACTCGCCCACCGGCGGCGGCACGAACCCCGCATCCATGTCCGCTGGCAGATCGAACACGTCGCGACCCGCATCGCGGATATGGTCGTACCCGATACTGCTCACACCGACATCATCACGCAGAAAACGCGTAAGCCGCTCAGCCTCGCCCTCATGGCCGCCATCCGATCCACCGTCGGCCCCGTCGCCCGCGAGGGCAAAATCACGCGCCAGGGACATGGACACGGAGACATTGAAGCGATCCACGCGCTCCTCCAGGGCCACCAACCGGCGCAGGTTCGCCACCGCCTTGTCGAACCCCCTGGGGATCTTGCGGAAACGGTCATGGCGCTCGGCAAAGCCATCCAGGGAGATCGACACATTCAAATGGGTATGCCGTGCGGATTCGGCCATCGCGGTGACCCGCGGCACCAGGTCCAACATGCCGTGGGTCGGGATACTCATCTTCGTGGCAATCCGCCGCTCATCGATATAGGCGAACAGGTCGGGGATATCCCGCCGCAGGAACGGCTCGCCCCCGGACAGGCGCAGCGTATTCAACGGCCCTTTGAGCGAGCCGAGCAAGGTGCACCAGTGATTGAGGGACAGCTCATCGGAACCGTCGTTGAGCGAATCCCAGTAGAAGCAATGATCACAGCGGGCGTTGCAGCGGTTGGTCACGAACAGGGTGAGCCACCGCGGCTGGATCTCCCGCATAACCCGCCGCTTGCGCAGCGGGTTCAGCAGGTCGAGCGCCGTGTTGCGCAGGTGCCGGGGCAGGCGCCGGGCAAACCGCTCCAGACTCATCTTCCACCCTCGATGTAATCGCGCCAGCGATGCTCAAGGGGCGAACCCCGCACGGCCAACTCGCGCAG
The DNA here is from genome assembly GCA_049604295.1 of Gammaproteobacteria bacterium. Lineage (GTDB taxonomy): Bacteria > Pseudomonadota > Gammaproteobacteria > JACKNK01 > JACKNK01 > JBMYTL01. The sequence goes on along the minus strand of JBMYTL010000001.1, from coordinate 37,582 downwards.
TTTGAGGTCGATCTGGAACTCGTAGATCGCCCGCAGCATGGCGGATTCAAAGCCCCCGCGACCATCCAGGAACCCCAGCCGCATGAAGTAGACGTACAGGAACACGAACAGCGGACGCGCGGGCACATAGCGGTACGCCCAGTTCTTCAAAGCCCGGCGCCGTGCCGGCCCGCCCAGCAGCCGCACGCCGACATTGACGTGCCCGCGCCGCGCACGCGCGACCTCCACCGCCTCCAGCGTCGAGTAGTGATTGTGACGATCGATGTAGCGCTCCAGTCCCTTGTCATCGTCTTCATGCAGGAAATGGCGCAGACGCCCCACGCTGCCCGACACGACGATGTGTTCATGCACCAGGCGATTCTCGTAGCTCCCCCGCCCCACCCGCAGAAGCCGCACGCCCCAGACCGGATGACGCGCACCATGTTTGAGCCAGCGCCCCCTCCAGACGAAGCGGAAACGCAGCATGAAGGCATCGTGCGTGGTGCCACCTTCGAGCACGGAGCGGATCTCCTTCGCGAGTTCATCGGTCACGCACTCGTCGGCATCCAGCAACAAGACCCATTCGTGGGCGAAATCCACGTGGTTCAGGGCCCAGTTCCTGTGGCTGCTGAAGTCGTCGAACACCCGCTGTACGACCCGGGCACCGCGCGCGCGGGCGATCTCCACCGTCGCATCGGTGCTGTGGGAATCGAACACCACGATGTCATCGGCCCAGGCCACCCCGTCCAGACACGCGGGGAGATTGCGCTCCTCGTTCAAGGTCACGATCAACACGGACAGGGGGAAACCAGGGTCACTCATTGAATCGCCTCAATCCATCGGTCGGCATAGGCACCGTCGACATTCCAGGTTGCGCCCGCGCGCTCCACCCCCGCACGTAGACGCTCCGCCAGTTCCGGTTCGTCCACGAAACGACGCAGGATCGTGGCCAGGGCTTCGACATCACCGCTGGGGAACACCAGCCCGTTCACATCATCGATCACGGCCTCGGATGCACCGCAGGCATCGCTGACCACGACGGGACAACCGTGGGCCAGCGCTTCGTACACAACCAGGGGCAGCCCATCGGAAACCGAGGGCACGACAGTCAGGTCCGCTGCCTGGAATTGCTCCACCAGGCTGGGATGCGACAAATGGCCCAGGTTGCGTACAGGTGCATCGGGGAAACGGCTGAGAATGGTGCGGGTGACCCGGCCGGAAGCTCCCGCGCAAACGATCTCCGAGCCCCCCAGTTCGGCACGCTTGTGCGCATGGAGCAAGACATGCAGGCCCTTGCGAACGCCCATCTGACCCACGAAAAGAATCCTGAGCCCCTTGCAAGGCCTCCGTTCCCGGGCGGTACCGCACGGCGAACCGAAACTCGGCAAGTCGATGTCGGGGGCGACAACGCGAAGTCGGTCCGGGTCGAACCCCCGTTCGAGGAACGTTCCGCGGCTGTGCTCCGACACCACGATGATGCGGTCGGCCTGCGCATACTCTTGCTCATCACGGTCAACAAGCGCCGGATTCAGCCGCTTGAAGGGCAAGTCCCAGCGTGCGCACTCACGCTCCATCGTTTCCTCATCCCAGCGGATATGCGGCGAGGAACGCTCGCAGACGACACGCATGCCCCGGCGCTTGGCAATGGCACCGGATTCCACCGCGCAACCGGCGAGTGCGGCATACACATCGCAATCCGGAAGCACGCGGGCGATATGTCGATCCAGCGTCCGATGCGCAAGGTGCATCCAGGCCTGAATCAGTCGATCCGGGAATAACCCCGATCGCTCGGCAATGGTGAGCGGCGTCTGTACCCAGGGCCAGGTGCGTAAGCGATCCGCGGGCACATCGTGGCAGCGCAAGCGTGATCGGAAGAAGGCGGAATAGAACGCCTCGAGGCGCCCCCGGCTCCAGAGTTCGGACGCCAGGGTGCCGTAATGAAAGCGCCCGATACTTGCCAGAACGATGCGCCGCGCGCTCATCGGAGCGCCCCACGAAGACAGGAGCGCGAAACGACGAGGACGGCAACCCGGACAGACCACGTTGGCTCGGCGCGAAGACAGCGATCGGGACGTTTCAGTAAAGTGTTCCGCATAGTGTTGATCAAGGCCGCCAGCAATTCTGCCATCGGCGTACCCGGCTTCCCTTGAGCGTGCGGCCCCATCCTACCAACGTGCCCCCTTAACGGCCCGCCCGCGGGCGCGCGAACGACTTTTCGGTCATTCGGACGGCGGATCATAAGGTGGATGGCGTACAGTGCATTCCCCGCGTCTGGGGACTCGTGCGCCCGGGTACCCGCTCCCCGGGAACGCACTGCCCCCGCGAACCCGCGTCAACTCCGCCGTCTCCCGGTCGGCTTCAATCCACGGGGGATCGCGTCGCACTCAGTGCACACCACACAGCACCGGATCACGAATCAAATGGGTCATCCGCGTTACCTCCTGATCCTCAGTCTCATCGTCTCCGGCTCTGTCCTCGCCATCGAATCGGCGGGGCGGGCCTACATCTACCTGACCCATGGCAAGGAAGGGCGCAGCTACGGGATCTACCGGGCCCACCCTGCCCTTGGCGCAATCCTGCGACCGGACAGCTACAACCTGAGCAAGGAATTCAACAACCGGGCTTTTCAGACACCCCGCGACATACCTGCCACAAAGCCCCCGGACGAACTGCGCATCGTCACCTACGGTGGCTCCACCACCTTCTGCTACAACCTGCCCACGGGCGAGGACTGGCCCCTGCAACTGGAGCAGCGCCTGACCGAGCAGGGGGTCAACGCACGGGTGCTCAACGCCGGAGACGTGAGTTGGTCGCTGGGACATATCGCTGTCCGCAGCCGTGAAGAGTTTCCCGCACTCGAGGCCGACTGGGTGGTCCTGTACTCGGGGCTGAACGAGTATCTGAACGCCGACATGCTTGCGTTCCAGGGCATCAACATCAGCGAGGAGGTGGCCGCCGGTCGCTACGGCGCCATCAACCGCCAACTGGGAGCGGACCGGTGGCTGGCCCGCAACAGCCTGATTCACAAGACAGTGGTCAAGAAAGTGCTACCGCTACTGTCCTCGGGGGAACGGCTCACCCCGCCGTTCCAGGCCGACCCCGCTGACCTGGCCCGGAACTACCACCATCTCCTGTCCGGGCTGATCACCTTCTGGCGCAATCACGGCACCCGGGTTGCGTTTGTGATCCAGGGGGGTGACCCGAACAACGCCAATCACGCGGTCACCGGCATGAGTCGCGATGCCGCCGACCTGGCGCGCGAGTTGGGCGCCATCGTGGTCGATGCACAGGATGTGGTGCGTGCCTACCCGAAAGACGCCGCCGAGCTGTTCACACACACCGGGGTTCACTGGACACGGGACGGCGCGCGCCGACTCTCCGCGTTTCTGGCGACGGCGATTGCCTGGGAGAAATGAACGGGAGCAATGAACCGGAAGCGCTGACGACGGCTCGGCGGCATCACTGCCGGGTCCGGGGCCCGTCCACGGTCAGTGCATGGGCAAACAGGGCCTGCACGTCGACCACATCGAAACGGTAATCGGTGTTGCAGAACTCGCAGGTCAGAATCAGTTCTCCGCCCTGCTCCTCCAGCATCTCCTCCACGTCCTCGCGCCCCAGGGTGACCAGGGTCTGGCCCAGCTTGTCGCGCCCACAGCTGCAGAACCAGGCCACCGCCTCCGGTTCGTAGAGGCGGACCGTCTCCTGGTGGAACAGACGGCGCAGCACCTCCTCCGCGGGCAGGCGTAACAATTCATCCGCGGTCACGGTCGCGGCCAGATGATGAATCCGCTCCCAGTCCTCCGGTTCACCCGAACGCGAAGGCAGTTCCTGGATCATCAGGCCGGCGGCATGTTCACCATCGGCGAAAAGCCAGAGCCCGGTATTGAGCTGTTCAGAACGATCGAAATAGGCGCGCAGGGCGCTGGCGATATCTTCGCCCTCGAGGGCCACGATCCCCTGGTAACGCTCACCCCCTTCCGGGTCGATGGTCATGACCAGTTGCCCGGGGCCGAACACCGCCTCCAGTTCGCCTTCGGGCACCTCGCCGCCCCAACGGGCCACGGCGCGCACCTGGCGCTGGTGCGTGGCCTGCGCTACCAGCATGTGCAGGGGGCCCTTGCCCTGAATCTGCAGGATCATGCTGCCCGCCATTTTCACCGTGGAGGAGAGCAACACGGAGGCGGCCAGCGCCTGGCCCAGGGGCGACGACACCGTGACCGGGTAATCGTGGGACCCCAGGGTCTGACGCCAGACCTCGTCCAGCTTGACCAACACACCCCGGATACCCGCACCCTCGAAGGTGAAACGGTACAGGGCGTCACCGGAGGCGTCGCCCGGGGGGGTGAACTCAGCCATCCAGCTTCTGCTTCAACAGTGCGTTGATCTGGGCCGGGTTGGCCTTGCCACGGGTGGCCTTCATCGCCTGCCCCACGAAGAAGCCGAACAGCTTGTCCTTACCGCCCTTGTACTGCTCCACCTGGTTGGGATTGTTAGCGATGATCTCATCGACGATGGCCTCGAGCGCGCCGGTGTCGGTGATCTGTTTCAGGCCCTTGGCCTCGATCACCTCGTCGGCCGAACCTTCACCGTTCCACATGGCCTCGAACACGTCCTTGGCGATCTTGCCCGAGATGGTGTTATCGCCGATCCGCTTGAGCAGGCCGCCCAGGGCGTCGGCGGACACCGGGCTCTGGCCAATCTCGCGGTTCTCCTTGTTGAGCCATGCGGACAGCTCACCCATGACCCAGTTGGCCGCCAACTTGGCCTCACCGCCGGAGGCGGCGATCACCGCCTCGAAGTAATCACCCAGGGCGCGGGTGGCGGTGAGCACACCGGCGTCATAGGCGGACAGGCCGAACTCGCTCATGTAGCGGTCGCGCTTGGCGTCCGGCAGTTCCGGCAACTCGGCGCGGATCTCGTCCAGCCAGGCGGGCTCGATCACCACCGGCAGCAGATCGGGGTCGGGGAAGTAACGGTAATCGTTGGCTTCTTCCTTGCTGCGCATGGAGCGGGTCTCGTTGCGCGCGGCATCGTACAGGCGGGTCTCCTGGACCACCGTACCGCCGTCCTCGATCAGGTCGATCTGGCGCTCCACCTCGTAATTGATGGCGCGCTCCAGGAAACGGAAGGAGTTGAGATTCTTGAGCTCGGCGCGGGTGCCGAACTCCTCCTGGCCCAGCGGGCGCACGGACACGTTGGCATCCATGCGGAAGGAGCCCTCCTGCATGTTGCCATCGCAGATACCGATGTAGGTCACCAGGGAGTAGATCTTCTTGGCATAGGCCACCGCCTCCTTGGCCGAGCGCATGTCCGGCTCCGAGACGATTTCCAGCAGAGGCGTACCCGCGCGGTTCAGGTCGATACCTGTCATGCCGTGGAAATCCTCGTGCAGGGACTTGCCCGCGTCCTCTTCCAGGTGCGCGCGGGTCACCCCCACGATCTTCTCGGTGCCATCCTCGAGCACGATGTTCACCTCACCCTCGCCCACCACGGGGATCTCGAACTGGGAGATCTGGTAGCCCTTGGGCAGATCGGGGTAGAAGTAATTCTTGCGCGCGAAGATCGAGCGTTCGTTGACCTTGGCATTGGCCGCCAGGGCGAACTTCACCGCCATGCGCACCGCCTCGCGGTTGAGTACCGGCAACACCCCGGGCAACCCCAGGTCCACGGCACAGGCCTGGGTGTTGGGCGCGGCCCCGAAGGCCGTGCTGGCCCCGGAGAAGATCTTCGATTTGGTGGCGAGCTGGGCGTGGATTTCCAGGCCTATGACGGTTTCCCACTGCATGGTTGGCGGTCGTTCGGTTAGCGGTTCGATCGGGCCCCGGATGATACACGCACGGCCACCCCGGATACGCGGCGTTTTCAGGGCCTTACGCTGCGAACGACAAACACCGGCGCGAACCATCGCACCCATGGCGCCAAGGCCATAACATCCCAAGGCCATGAAAACCCGGGTTGCTGGCGTGGCGCCCGCATACACAACAGATCGAGAGGGGGATAGGAACCATGCACATCCAAGCCATACGCGTACACCAACACGGTGGCCCTGACTCCATGCTCTGGGAGAGCGTGGAACTGGCCGACCCCGGCCCGGGCGAGATCCGCGTGCGTCACCACGCCGTGGGCCTGAATTACATCGACGTCTACCACCGTACCGGGCTGTACCCGACGCCGGACGCGCCCTTCAGCCCGGGGCTGGAAGCCGCCGGGGTGGTCGAGGCCGTGGGTGAAGGGGTGAAAGACCTGTCCAGCGGCGACCGCGTGGCCTACGCATCGCCACCCCTCGGGGCCTATGCCGAGGCCCGCAACATCCCCGCTGATCGGGTCGTGAAACTGCCCGACGGCATCGATTTCGAACAGGGCGCGGCCATGATGTTGCAGGGCATGACGGTGGAGTACCTGCTGCGTCGCACCTTCCCCGTGCAGGCGGGACAGACCATCCTCTATCACGCGGCGGCCGGGGGCGTGGGCCTGATCTTCGGGCAGTGGGCCAAGCACATCGGCGCGACGGTGATCGGCACCGTGGGCAGCGAGGAGAAGGCGGAGTTGGCCCGGGCACACGGCTACGACCACACCATCCTGTACCGCGAGGAGGACGTTCCGGCGCGGGTCCGGGAGCTGACCGGGGGAGCGGGCGTACCGGTGGTCTACGACGGTGTGGGCAAGGACACCTGGGACATGTCCCTGGACTGTCTGGCCGCGCGTGGCCTCATGGTCAGTTTCGGCAATGCCTCAGGCAAGGTGCCACCCCTGGAGCTGGGCACCCTGACCGCGAAGGGCTCCCTGTACGTGACCCGCCCCACCCTCATGACCTACACCGCCGATTCGGGCGAGATGCGCGCCAGCGCCCGGGCCCTGTTCGACGTGGTGACATCCGGGGCCGTGCGCATCGAGGTCAATCAGCGCTACCCGCTTGCCGAAGCGACCGAAGCACACCGGGCCCTGGAGGCGCGGGAGACCACCGGCTCGACGGTGTTCACCGTCTGATCAGTGCATGCCGGTGGTGCGAAATATGTGATCGCCACGATCAATACATCTCATCCACGCCCCGGCATACCGATCCCATGATGCGCGGCGCGGTCAAACCGCGCTCATCATCAACCAATGGCCTGATGAACGCCTCCTCGGGGTGTGGGTTCGGGCGCCCCGTGTCCGGCATCACAGCGACGGGGTTAATACGCAGGGGGTCATACCACCATGAACAAAAACAGCATCGTTTTCTCCGCCCTCACCCTGGTTGTCGGCCTGGCGTCCGGCACGACCTGGGCCAGTACCGCACCCGTGGCCTTCCCCATCGATGCCCAGGAAGACAACGAACCCCAGGTCATCGCCTATTACCAGGACCGCTGCAACGGATACGCCGCGGGCCAGGGCCTGGCCGGTGACGCGACCTTCATAAGCCGCTGCATGGGCCACGCCGCCGAAGTCTGGCCGGTGGGCACCGAAGCCGACGAAGGCGGCGAGTAAACCCTTCATCCCCCGCTGGGGCACCCGCCTCGCCGGGGGTGTCTCTCGCCCCACCATCCGGGGCGCCGAAGCCCCGCGCCCCACAGCCGCTCACCCCGGTACCCGGTCATCGCCCGATCCGCTGCAACCGCGGGATGTGGGCACGGCTGAAGCCCTCTCCATACAGCGCCATCCACAGATCGTCGTTGTTCCCCGGCGACAGGTCGGAGACCTTGCCCGTGGGCAACCCCCGGGCGGTACCGATGCGGTGCCAGGCATCGCCATCGCGAAACCACAGCCCTTCCCCCCAGGTCCCCACCCACAACCGCCCATTCTGCTCAACCATGGCGCGCACCCACTGCCCGTCCAGGGCCGGAATCGGGTGGAAACCGGCCGCGTCCAGGTAGCCCGCCCCACGGCGATGACCCAGCCACCAGCCTCCCCTTGAGCGCGGCGCCAAGGCCAATGCCTTACGGCCGTGGTGAACACGTCGCCAGTCCGGGCCACTACGCTCCCAGACCCCATCTTCGACCGCCGCCGCCAGGGTGCCGCCATCCGTCGCTGCCAGGGCCGTGGCGCGCCCCGCGGGCAATGCCTCGACCGGCTCCAGAGCCCCGCTCTCAGGCAACCGCCAGACCCCGTTCGAGGCCGCCACCCAAACGGCTCCATCCAGGTACAGCAGAGTCTGAATCCGTCCCTTGATCGGCGTCCCGGCAGACGCCACGGCAAGTAGTCGCCCACGATCAAAACGGTACAGGGCACCTTTCCACGTACCCAGCCAAAGCCTCCCCCGCTCATCCACCGTACCCGCGGAATAGGCTGAGAAACGCCCACCGATCTGTTCCCGGTGCAGGGCGGGATCGACCATCAGCCGTGCGCCCTCGGCGTCGAAGCGATGCACGGCGTACTTGCCCACCGTCCAGACGGAACCGTCGGGCGCCGGGGCCACATCCATGGCATCCCCACGCGTGTCGCCCACCGGGCGCAGGGCAACGAAGCCCTCCACGGCCGCGGCCGCGGCCGCGGCATGCAGGCCATTGTCCAGCGTCTGGAACTGGCGCGGCGCGAACAGAAACAGGGCCAAGAGCAACACGCTCAACACACCTGGCAGGGCCAGTTCGAAAGGTATGGGCCAGCGACTCGCGCGCAGTGGCGGCAGGGGCATGGAAACCTGGCGCCCCCGTGCGCCGTCGTAGACGGGGAGCGGAAAACGGGCGAGGTAGTCGATGCCCGGCCGATCGGCGCGGACCTCCAGTTCCCAATAGCTCACGTCGGGGTCAGCGGTCAGACGGGTGGTCCACCCGGGCGTGTCGGGCAACCGCGCCCGGATCATGAGCTCGGCGCCCCCGTCCCCCCCCTCCACGCTCTGGCGTTCGCTGTACAGCGCATCGGCCCGATGGCGGGCGTTGCGCCGACGCCCCCGCCCCTGGCCCTCAAAGCGCTCGCGCACATAACGGAGGTGTACCTCAAGACCATCAAAACGGTTCGGTGACAGGCCGACTTCCAGCGTGTCCCCCGGGGCCAAGGGAAAGCGTCGGAAGCTCAACCGGCCGCGCCCGTACTTGAATGCACGCAGCATCAGGTAACAGCCATGGAGTGCCAACAACAGCCATACCCCGTCCATAACCGCGGCCATCACCGTCACCGGCAGGGGCGTGTCCCTTTCCAGGAAGCCCCACCAGTTCAGGGGCGCAATGATCAGGCCGACCAGCCCCGTCAACAGGAATGCACGTACCCAGCGGCCGTGGGGGTCGTCGTCGACGCCCCCGGGGTTCCAGGGATAGTCCTCGAACCATGGCCCCGCCCCGACCCGATGTCGCGCCCGGCCCGCCCGACGCCGTGACCACACCCCCACAAGCCCCTGCACGCCCAGAACCGAGCCCGCGCTGAAAAAGGCCAGGCCGATGACGGCAATCACCCATAAAGGCGCATTCACCTTGCCCGGCAGGGTGAGGAAGCCACCTCCCGCGAGGGCGAAAAAAGCCCCGCTGAGCAGGAACGGCAGGGCCATGAATACGGCGCTCCACCCGTAGGCGGTGCGGCCTATGCGGGCGTCCGTGGAGACATTCGATTGAACTGCCATGGAACCTCCGCTCCCCGTACGCATTCCACTCTACAACCCGCGGGCGCCTTGGGCGAAGATAGGCGCAGCGTGCTCACCCCTACCGCCGACGCGCCCGATCAGGTGCGATCCAGGCCCAAGCGCCACCAACAAGGAGTCATCGGCCCATGAGTTTCTTCCGCCGCCCCCGTTTCGTCATCACCGCCGCCGCGTGCATTGCCGCGGCCAGCCTCATTACCGCATGCGCCACCAGCCCCACCGGGCGCAGCCAGCTCATGGTGGTGTCGCCCGACCAGGCCATCTCCGCCTCCAAGGAGGCCTACGTCCAGACCCTCAACCCCCTGGCGAAGGACGGCAAGGTGGACAGCGATCCGCGCACCGTGGGCCGTGTCCGCCTGATCACCGGGCGCATCATCGCCCAGGCGATCAAGGACTACCCGCACACGCGGGATTGGGCCTGGAGCGTCAAGGTCATCGACGACCCGGATCAGGTCAACGCCTGGTGCATGGCGGGGGGCAAGATGGCCGTCTACACCGGCCTGCTCGAGAAAGTGGACCCGTCCGACGACGAACTCGCCCAGGTCATGGGGCATGAGATCGCCCATGCCCTCGCCAACCACACGGCGGAGAAAATGTCCGTGGCCATCGCCACCCAGGTGGGCATCGCGGGTATCGCCATCGCCTCATCCAATACCAAGTACGGCAACCTTGCGCTGACCGGCGCCCCCCTCGCCGCCGCGCTGGCCGTAACCCTGCCCAACAGCCGCACCGCCGAATCGGAAGCCGACCGCATCGGCATCGAATTGGCCGCCAAGGCCGGCTACAACCCCAACGCCGCGGCCACCCTGTGGCAGAAGATGGGCAAGGTAGGTGGCAAGAATCCTCCAGAATTCCTGAGTACCCATCCCGCGCCGGGCAACCGCCAGCAGACCCTGGCCACGCTCGCGCCCCAGATGATGAAGTTCTACAAGCCCAAGGAAGTGAAGCCCATCTACAAGTTCAGGAACTGACCGCCGCGGGGTGTGACAACAGGCGGGAGACCGCCGCCTCATCCTGGGCCAGGGCGCGCGCCAGTGCGGGCAGCGCCCGCTGCAATGCCGCCGTGAACCGATCCGGGCCACCGCGCCACCACAGGCCACTGCCAAACAAACCACCGGATCGTCTCACCCGCAGCTCGGCGCGCATACCGGGTGGAAAAACCGGGACGCGCCGACCGGCCATCAAGGGGTACCAGACCATCAGTACCCCCGTGTCGCCGACGCCGCCCCGGGGTGACACCTCACACAGGGCCTCGACCTGGTCGATCTCGGGATCGGCGTGGTACGGCGGGTCCACCAGGGTCACCCCGACCCGCCCGGCACACGACGCGCGGGCAGCCTGCTCAAAACCATCACCGGCCGCTACGTGAACCCGCGTATCGCCCGCCAATGCACGACCCAGGCGCGCACGCGTGGCGCTATCGCGCTCCACCAGAACGATCCGGTCCCCGTCACCGCACAACGCCGCGCTCAATACCGGCGAGCCCGCATAAAAAGGTGGGGCCGCGTTAACATGGTCGGCCAGCAACGCGCGGAAGGATGCCACGGCGCCGGTGGCGTCGGAGGCCGTGAGCAGACGCCCCAGCCCCGATGCCCAGGGCCCATGTGGCGGGGAAACGCTCCCTCCGAAACCGGAAGGCAGCAGATATTTCCCGGCCCCCGCATGGGTATCCAGGACATCCAGGGCCTGCCCGGATGCCTTCAGGCTGCCGATCAACAGGGTCCATGCAAAGTGCTTGAACACGTCCGCGTGGTTGCCCACATGGTCGTCATGGCGGTAGTTCACGCGGCTATCCCGAACGGGCTTGAGCCCCGACACTTCATTGTGCGTTCAATCAGTGACCGACAACCCATAGACTGATACCTATATCGTATTCTCGCGATTCCGATTATTTCCCGGCCCCACCTCTCAATAAGCTTCGCCGGCATTATCTTTCCGTCCCGGAAGGCTCTGCTTTGATGCTGACCCACAGGTGAGTCCATGAAACGCAAACCCGCGCCCCGGCAAGCGAACAACGCCTCCGAAACCGAAGGCAAGCTCACCACCGTGGCCCCCTGCCTGCGCCAGGGTTGTTTCATATGCATCGAACACGCCCCCGACATGGCGCCGCGGTTCACCGCTTGGCGACAGTGGGGCGAGACCTGTTGTTTCCAGGGTGACATGGCGCGGCTGTGCACCGAAATCGACCGCTGCAAGCATGCTCACGATGACCATCACATACGGCTCAACATCAACGACTACAGCGCGCACAGCCGCTTCGTGGTGTCCGTGCACGACCCGGACCACCCGCGCGCAGAGGCGCTCGATGAGCCCCTGGCCGACTCCACCCCGGACCGCGCTCCAGGGCGCGAACAGGAGTAATCGGCCTTGGTGATCACGGGAGACACGGCCAGTGCGCTGGAACGATCGCTGGGTAACACCGCGTCGATCAAGCTGCGCACCTATGTCTATGTGGATGCGCTGCAGCCGCAGCTGGCCGCCTACATCGCGACCGTCTCCCAGGGCTTCCTGCCCGTGCCCGGCGACTCCTGCCTGTGGATCGAGGTCTCGCCCGGCATGGCCGTGCACCGCCTCACCGACACCGCGCTCAAGGCCACCCGGGTGCACCTGGCCCAGCAGGTGGTGGAGCGCGCCTTCGGTTCCATGGTCATTCACCAGCGCGATCAGTCCGACGTCCGTGAAGCCGGGAACATCCTGCTCGCCAACATGGATGCCCGCGTCTCCGATCGCGAGAAGCCCCGTGTCGCCTGGCACGAGGTCATCCGTGGCATGACCCCCGATCACACGGTCCTCATCAACCGTCAGGACCGCAAGGGCAACATGATCCTGCCCGGCCAAAGCATGTTCATCCTGGAGACCGAACCCGCCGGGTACGTGGTCTACGCCGCCAACCAGGCCGAGAAGGCAGCGAACATCAACCTCATCGACGTACGCGCGGTGGGCGCCTTCGGTCGCCTGATCCTGGCCGGTTCCGAGGGCGACGTGGACGAAGCCGCCGCCGCGGCGCTGGCCGCCGTTGAGAACCCGTCGAGCACCTGACCGCCATGCACCGTCGGGAACTGCTCCAACTTCTGGCCCGCCACCGCACCCGTTTCATGGACGAGGCGGCCTACGTCGCCCAGGCCCGTTCCTTCATTCTGGCGAACGAGGACTGCTTCCATCGTTCCTTGTTACACGGTCACGTCACCGGTTCGGCGTGGGTGGTGAATCCGCGTCGCGACGCGGCCCTCATGCTCCATCACCGCAAGCACAACCAGTGGTTCCAGCCCGGCGGTCATGCCGACGGCGACCACGATGTGCTGCGCGTGGCACTGAAGGAAACCTGTGAAGAGACCGGCCTGGCCGCCGAACACATCAAGTTGGTCTCCCCTGAGCTGTTCGATGTGGACATCCACATCATCCCCGCCCTGCCCGAAGCGCCGCGCCATCGGCATTACGACCTGCGTTTCCTGCTGGAAGTGGATAATCGCCTGGAGATTCCCGGCAACGACGAATCCCACCAGGTGCTCTGGGTCCCGCTCGAACGGATCGCCCGTTACAACAACAACCGCTCCACCCTGCGCATGGCGCAGAAGACCCGCGACCTGCTGCACGCTCAGCCCTACCGCCGCCACGGCTGAGCCCTCTTCCGCCTGTCGCCCGGCGACCGACGCCGCTCAGAACACCGTCGCGACCACGATGTTGCCGCTGCCCACGTAGCGGATATCCTCGAAGCTGAACTGGCGCGCCAGGGCGATCCCCCGACCATGCAGATCGAAGGCACGGTCCGGGTCGAAGTCGATGAACCCCCGCCAATCGAAGCCTTCGCCTTCATCGGAGATGATGACGGTGAACGTGTCATTCACGCGCGAGACCTGAACGGTCACCTCGCGCTCCGAGTAGGGCGCCCGCCCCAAACGCTCCTCCACTTCCTCCGCCCACACGCCCTGTTCGACCAGGCGGCTTTTCTCGTCGTAGGTGATGCCCAGGTTGCCGTGTTCCACGGCGTTGATCAGCAGCTCCGCATAGCCGTTGACGGTACGCTCGGGCTGACCACTGGCATCGGCCAGAACGATGGCCAGGTTCTTTGCATCGACCAGGGTACGCACCCTGAACTCGGCCCGGTTCAGGTGCAGCAGCCCCAGGGTTCGGGTTCCGATCTGCGCCTTCAGATCCCGCTTGTGGCGCAGCTCATCGAGGGCGTTGTGCACCACCTGCACCAGCACCGAATGGGGCGATGGCCGGGTCAGGTAGTAATAGGCCCCCGCCTGCAAGCCATCGTGTACGGAGCCCTGGTCCGAATCGCCCGCCAGCAGGATCACGGGCAGATCGCGAAAGCGCGGGTCGGCCTTCATGCGCCGCAGAAAGGCGACTCCGTCCAGGCCGGGGATCTCCCGGTCCATGAGGATCAGATCGAACCGCCCCGGATCACGATCAAGGCTCTCCCAGGCGGAAAATCCATCGCCGCACAGGCTCACCCGGAAGCCCGCACCGGTGAGGGCTTCCTCGTGGATCTGGCGGACGAACTCATCGCCGTCCACAACCAGCACGTGATCAGACATCAGACCTCGCTCTTCGCTTACCTGGGACACCCACGGACAGGATAGAACGCGGGCAGGCACCGACAAGTTGCACGGCCCGGAAAGGGGGATTCCCCGGTGCCCGGCGGGGGAATAGACCCATCGCCCGGGGCGTCCACGGTGTTCAAGCACTATTCTCGCACGCGTCGTCTCAGCCTCTGGCTGAGGTCGGATCACGGCCATCCGTCCCCAGGGCCGCGCCGTCATACATGACCCCTTGCAACACCCCGAACAGGAATTTGATTTGAGGCCACGGGCGTAGCCTCGCAATGGCGTAGCATTTCGTCACGGGCCTTAACCGTCACCATTCATTTTCAAGGCAGCTCCCGACACACTCACACAGGTGGATTGCTCCAACTGAAACACCGGGAACGACACCGGCCACCGCTAACATGAACCAACGCCCGACAAGCAACTGACCAGGCGGGAAGCAATAAAGTGATAAGCACGCTCCCCCCGGCGGATGGGATGAACCGGGAATCAGCCTCAACAAACCCCTGGATCGTCGGCCCGGCGCTCGCCCTGGCCTATACGGTGAGCGGCAAGCTCGGGCTGATGCTCGCCCTGCCCCCCGGCTATGCCAGCGGGGTGTTCCCCGCCGCGGGCCTGGCCGTGGCCGCCGTTTACCTGTGGGGCCGCAACAGCTATCTCGGTATCTTCCTCGGCTCCCTGTTGCTCAATCTCTGGGTTGGCGGCTTTTCGTTCAGCGCTATCGCCATCAGCGCGGCCCTGGCCATCGCCCTCGCCTCCCTGCTGCAGGCGTGGGTGGGCGGTCACCTCCTGCGCTATTTGATCGGCCCGCGTACCGCGCTCGATTCCGGCACCCCGATCGCCCGTTACCTGCTCGCATCGCCGCTCATCTGCCTGACCAGCTCGAGCCTTTCCGTGGGCGCCCTGTTCACCCTGGGCCTGAGCAATGCCGGCAGCGTCGTCCAGGCCTGGGCAACCTGGTGGGTCGGTGACACCCTCGGCGTCATAGCCTTCTTCCCGCTCATGCTCGCCTTCTTCGGCGAGCCACGAGACCAATGGCGGGACCGGCGGCTGATCCTGATCGGCGCCATGGCCCTGGCCCTGGCCCTGGTCACCACCGCCTACATCCGTTCGAGCGAGAACGAATTGGAGGAGATCTCCCATTCCTTCCGCTTCGAAGCCGGCCGGATCGGCGCCCAGATCAAGGGGCGACTGGACATCCAGACCTATGTCCTGGATCAGCTGAAAACCTATTTCTCCAAAGCCAGCAACCGCGTCACCCGTGAAGAGTTCAATGCGTACACGCAGGCTATCTTCCGGCGTTTCCCGTCAATCCATGCGGTGTCCTGGGTGCCCGAGATCCAGCACGGGCAACGGGCGGCGTTCGAGAAAAGCCATGCCTGGGCGGTGCCGGGGTTCGAGATCCGCGAGCGTGACCAAAGCGGTGCCCTGGTCCGCGCCGCCGACCGCCCCGTGTACTACCCCATCACCTTCAACGAGCCCTTTTTCGGCAATGAGGCCGGCATGGGCTTCGACCTCGCCTCCACCCCGACGCGCATGGCCGCCGTCGAGCAAGCCCTGCGTACCCGCCGCCCCGTGGCCTCCGCCCCCATCACCCTGATCCAGGACGACAACGGCCAGAAGGGCATCCTGCTCACCCTGCGCGCCGACACATCGGAGAACCGTGGCCTGCTCAACAGCGTCCTGCGCATGGGCGATTTTGTCGACGCCCTGGTCCCCCCGGACAGCGGCATGGAAGTCCACCTCATCGATGAGCGAACCGGGCAGCCCCTCTACGGCGCCCCTCCCGCTGATCCGGGGCTCATTCAGTACACCCAGCACATCCGCTTTGGCGGCCGGATGCTTCTCCTCGTGGTCCGACCGGACGCGGCCTACATGCAGGCTCGCGAAAACCTGCAAAGCTGGGCCATGTTGGTGGCCGGCACCCTGGGAAGCAGCCTGCTGGGCG
The DNA here is from genome assembly GCA_049604295.1 of Gammaproteobacteria bacterium. GTDB lineage: Bacteria > Pseudomonadota > Gammaproteobacteria > JACKNK01 > JACKNK01 > JBMYTL01. The sequence goes on along the minus strand of JBMYTL010000001.1, from coordinate 21,558 downwards.
CGCTGCTGCTGCTGACCACCGGAACCTCCACACGGGTTGAACGCCTGGTGCGTGAGCGCACCGCCGAGCTGCACGCCACCAACCGGCGCCTGGCCGGCACGGAATACGCCATGGACACGGTCGGTATCGGTGTCACCTGGGTGGACTTTGAAACCGGGCGGTTTCTCGATTGCAACCACAAGGTCCAACAGATGCTGGGGTACAGCCGCGAGGAGATGCTGGATCTGTCCGTCCCCGACATCGACCCGGCCTTCCCCGAGGAGCGCTACCTGCGGATGCGGCCGGAAATCGAGGCCATGGGCCACATCAAGTTCGAGTCCGAGCAACGGGGCAAGGACGGACGCGTGGTTCCCGTCGAGGTCGCCATCTTCTACCAGCACGCACTGGACAGCGGCACCGACCGACGTTTCATCGTCTTCCAGACCGACATCACCGAGCGCAAGAAGAACGAGGCCAAGCTGCGCGCCGCCATGGAGAACGCCGAGATGGCGAACAAGGCCAAGAGTGAATTCCTGGCCAATATGTCCCACGAGATCCGCACACCCATGAACGGTGTGATCGGCATGGCGGAGATGCTGTTGCGAACACCACTGAACGCGCACCAGAGAAAGATGGCGCAGGTGCTCAACGACTCCGCCCAGACCCAGTTGGGCATCCTCAACGACATTCTCGATTTCTCCAAGATCGAGGCAGGCAAGCTGGGCCTGTCCAACCAGCCCTTCGCCATCTCCGAGGTCATGGACAAGACCTGTTCGACCCTGGGCGGTTTCGCCAGCGAGAAGGGCGTGACCCTGCAACACACCCTCGATCCGTCCGTGCCACCCGCCCTCATCGGCGACGCCCTGCGCCTACGGCAGATCCTCACCAACCTCACCTCCAACGCCATCAAATTCTCAAGTGGCAAGGAGCACCCCGGCGAAGTCGAACTTCACGCGCGGGTACATCACGACGACACGCAGCGCGTCTGGCTGGACCTGTCGGTGAAGGACAATGGTATCGGCATGCCCCCGGAGGTGATCGAGCAGATTTTCAACCCCTTCACCCAGGCCGATTCGTCCACCACCCGGCAATACGGTGGCACCGGCCTGGGGTTGGTGATCACAGCGCGTCTGGTTGAGGCCATGGGCGGGACCATCCATGTCGATAGCAATCCGGGCGTGGGCAGTACCTTCACCGCGCGCATTCCCTTCCCGCGCGCCGACGAATCGACACTGGAAAGTGATGCTGAAGCCCCGTCCGTACCGGACGAAGCGGTCAGGCTGCCCACCCGGGAGCAGGCCATCCGCCAGGGTCGGTTGATCCTGGTCGCGGAGGACAACGACACCAACCAGGAGGTGATCGAACAGCAACTCAACATGCTCGGCTACCAATGCGACCTGACCGCCGACGGCCAACAGGCCCTGGAGCATTGGAAGCGCGGCATCTACGCCCTGGTGTTATCCGACATCCACATGCCGCGAATGGACGGTTACGCCCTGGCCAGCGCCATTCGAGAAGCCGAACAGGCACGGGGCGACACGCACACACCGGTCCTCGCATTGACCGCCAACGTCATGAAGGGGGAGGCCGAGCGCTGCCGGAACGTGGGCATGGATGGCTATCTCGCCAAACCCGTTCCCCTGTCCGAGCTCAGCGGCCAGCTCTCCCGTTGGCTTCCGGTGAACGAACCGGAGCCCGCGCCAACCAGGACTTCCCATGTCATGAACGCCGACGACCCGCCGATCTTCGATCCCCAGGTCCTGACCCAGATGGTCGGCGACAACCCCCCGGTGCATGAGCGGCTGCTACGCACCTTCACGGGCAATGCCCGCGAGCGCGCGGATGCCCTGGCCCGAGCGCATAAGAGCGGGGATCTGAGCGCCATCGGCCAGACCGCGCACGCGCTCAAATCGGCCTCCCGATCCGTAGGCGCCCTGCGCCTGGGGCTGCTCTGCGAACAGATCGAGCAGTCGGCCAAGGCCCACGATGAAGCCACGGTGGAAACCCTTCTGCACGCACTCGATGGCCCCCTGGACGCCACGCTGCGCGCCATCGAAGAACGGCTCCCGAATACCTCACAGGTACGGCAATGAACCCGAACGACCTGGAAATCTTTCCCTGGGACGACAACTTCGCCACGGGCATCGAAGAAATCGACGTACAGCACAAACGCCTCGTCGAATTACTCAACGAGTTGGTGGGGCATCTGGCCTACCAATCGCCCGCCCCGACCCTGAACGAGGTCTTCGAGGAACTGAAGGACTACACGGTCGTGCATTTCGCCACCGAGGAGAAGATCTGGAACAAACATTTCAAAGACGACTCCTGGCTGGAGTGGCACGAGAACGCCCACGGGGACTTCATCGCCAATGTGCTCGAGTTCAAGGGCAAGGTCGCCGAGCAGTCCTCTGAAAGGATCTACGAGGAGCTGGTCAGCTTTCTCACCAGCTGGCTGGCCATGCACATCATCGAGTCCGACAAACGCATGGCCAAGGTCGTGCTAGCCCTGCCCAGTGGTATCTCGCTGGAACGGGCCAAGGAGATCGCCAACCAGGAGATGGCCGGTTCCACCCGCGTGCTCATCAACACCGTGATGGGCATGTACGACAAACTCGCCAACCGCACGATCCAGATCACCCGCGAGATCGGCAAGCGCAAAGAAGTCGAAAACCAACTGCGCACCACCCAGGAGGAATTACGGCGCTCCAACACGGCGGCATTGGAATCCAGCGCCCAGAAAAGCGCTTTCCTGCGCAACATCTCCTACGAGTTGCGCACCCCCATGAGCGGGGTCGTGGGCATGACCGACCTGCTGCTCGATACCTCCATGAGCGACGAACAGCGGGAGATGGTGGAGACCATCTACGAGTCCGCCCAGACCCAGCTCGGCATCCTCAACGACATCGTGGATTTCACCCGCATCGAGACCGGCGACCTGACCCTGACACCCACGTCCTTCGCATTCCACAACCTGGTCCGCACGACCATCGCGAACCTCAACGAAGAGGCTCAGCGCGCGGGCGTGAGCGTCCACGAATCGGTGGCCGCGAACCTGCCCTCCCCCCTGCGCGGCGACCCCCTGCGCATCCGTCAGCTGCTCACCAACTTCGTATCCAATGCCATCAAGTTCTCCAGCGGTCTGGAGCGGAGGGGTACGGTGGAGATCGATGTGCGGCTCGCGAAACGTGAACACACGCGTGCCTGGGTGGATATCTCGGTGCGCGACAACGGCATCGGCATGGATAAGCAAACCCTGGACCGCATCTTCCGCCCCTTCACCCAGGCCGATGCCTCGAGCACCCGTAAATACGGCGGTACCGGTCTGGGCCTGGCCATAAGCGCGCGCCTGGTGGAGGCCATGGAGGGTGAGATCAAGGTCGACAGCCGCCCGGACGAGGGCAGTACCTTCATCGCCCGCATCCCCCTGCTTCTGGACGAAACCCAGGCCGAGCCAGCCGTGGCGGATGCATCGGATACGGCCAGCGTCGAGGTACCGACCCGGGATCAGGCGATCGAGCTCGGTCAACTGATCCTGGTCGTTGAGGACAACGCCATGAACCAGATGGTCATCCAGCACCAACTGGCCGTACTCGGCTATGCCTGCGACCTCGCCGAGGATGGGCTCGAGGGCCTGGAGCGCTGGCGCGACGGCAAGTACGGTCTGGTGATAACCGACCTGCACATGCCGAACATGGACGGCTACGAACTGGCGCGCACCATCCGCGCGGAGGAACAGACCGGTGCAACCGACCGCACCCCCATTCTGGCCCTGACGGCAAACGCGCTCAGTGACGAGGCCGAGCGCTGTAGTGCCGTGGGCATGGACGGCTACATGACCAAACCCATGCCCCTGGCGGACCTGCAGGCGGAACTCGAGCAATGGCTGTCCAACAGCCAACCGGCCGACACGCCCCCGGCCCTGTCCATCATGTTCGTCGACGACGACACCTTCATGCATGAACTGATCACCAGCATGCTTGAAGGACAGGGTTTCGCGGACATCACCTGTTACGCGAATGGTGAGGATGCCCTCGTCGCCCTGGACGCGCGCGAGGCGGAACCCGGGGCGATTCTCCTGGACATCAACATGCCGGGCATGGATGGCATCGAGTTCGTCGAGCGCCTGGCCGAGCGCAAGTACCGCGGTGGCCTGATCCCCCTCAGCGGGGAGGACGAGATCATGCTGCGCTCCACCACGAAACTGGCGCGGGAAGTGGACCTGTTCGTGCCCGGCTCCATCCAGAAACCGCCATCGGCCCAGCGCATGGGCGAGCTGCTCGGTCAGTGCACCATCGATCACCCGCGGGCCCAGACCCATCCATCCTCGGCCGCACGCAAGACCTACGACGCCGATGCCGTGGCCCATGCTATCGACAACGGCGAGCTGATCAATTTCTACCAACCCAAGGTCGCCCTGCCGGGCGGCGAATGGATCGGCGTCGAGACCCTGGTGCGCTGGCAACACCCCCGGGATGGGCTGGTCTTCCCGGACCAGTTCATCCCGACCGCCGAGGCCCATGGTCTCATCGGAGGGGTCACGCGGGCGGTACTGAAGGAATCCATCAAACAGGCACGCCGCTGGCGGGACACGGGGCTCGATCTGCGCGTCGCCGTCAATGTGTCCATGGAAGACCTCACGGATATGGACTTCGCGAACTTCGTCATCAAGGAGGCGGCAAGCCAACAGGTGCCGCCCGAATCCATCGTTCTGGAGGTCACGGAGGGGCGCCTGATGCAAAACTTCTCCATAGCCCTGCATGTGCTCACGCGCCTGCGTCTGAAGCGCTTCCGGTTGTCCATCGACGACTTCGGCACGGGACATTCGTCCCTGGCACAGCTGCGTGACCTGCCCTTCGATGAGCTCAAGATTGACCAGAGTTTCACGCACAAGGCCGGTGAAGACGCCCGCCTGCGGGGCATTTTCACCGGCAGCCTTGAGATGGCGAACCAACTGAACATGGAGGTGGTGGTCGAGGGCGTGGAGGATGACGCCGACTGGGCATTCCTGCTGACCACGGGCAGCCATGTCGCCCAGGGCTACCACATCGCCCGTCCCCTGCCCGTGGAGGAGCTGGCGCATTGGCACGAACAATGGAAACAAAGGTTGCGCGAAGGATGAACGCAACGCCGCTTCTTCCTCCATTCGCCCCGGCCCGGACGAACAGGGATGCCGAACGGGATACGGTACGGCACCGCTCAGCGCAGGGTTGACGGTGTTGAACGCGAGCACGCCGCTATTTTATTGGCTCAGGTGGTTCCTCCCCACCCTGGTGGTGCTCGCGCTCATCGCGGTGCCGCTGTCCCGGCAACATGAGCGCGCGCGCATACAGGACATCACCCTCGCGGAGGACGCCCATCTGACCGTGGACGAGAAGGTCATCGACTCGGTCTTCCGCGAACGTATCGGCGATATCAGCTTGCTGGCGGCGAACCCCAGCCTGCGCCGCTATGCCGATAAGCCGACCACCGCCACCCTCGCCGGAGTGACCGCGGCCTTCATGGGGATCTGCGAGGCCTACCGCATGTACGACCAGGTGCGCCTGCTCGACCCCCGTGGTCAGGAGCTGGCCCGTGTGGACCTGGACGACGGTCGCTGCGCCGCGGCCCCGGCGGCCCGATTGCAGGACAAATCCACCCGCGATTACTTCCAGCAGGCACGCCAACTCAATCCCGGCGAGATCCATGTTTCGGCCATGGATCTGAACCGGGAACATGGCGCCGTGGTGGAGCCACGTGAGCGGGTGATCCGCTTTTCGACCGTGCTGGTGGACGCGCGCCAGCAACGCCAGGGCATTGTCGTTCTCAATTATTCCGCCAACGTGTTTCTGCCGCGCCTGTTCGCCGCGGACAAGGACTTGATGCACGAGGTCGCGGGCCAGGATTACGTGCTGGATGCGCGCGGCTATTACCTGCGCTCCGAGGCCCATCCCGAGCGGGAATTCGGCTTTGTGTTCGACCGCGCGGATCACCGCTTCGGACATGATCATCCTGAAATCTGGGCAGCGGTTCAGAGCGAAGAGCGTTCGGCACTGACCGACGATGGCCTGTTCCTCTGGCGTTCGGTGAATGTACCGGTCCTCGTTCGAACCAATGGCGCACGTCCGAAAACCCTCGAGTCCACACGCTGGTATGTCGTCCGCCACGTGCCCGGCCCCGTCATCCGTGCCGGATCGCTGCTCCACGGTGACGCCCGACCACTATCGATTGTGCTGTTTCTCGCCCTCGCGACCCTTATCAGCCTCATGCTCTCCCAATGGACGCTCGGCCTGCGACTGAAACGGGAAAATGCCGCGGTCCAGGCAGCGAATGTGGCGAAGAACGAGTTTCTCGCCAACATGTCCCACGAGATCCGCACGCCCATGAACGGCGTCATCGGCATGAGCGAGATGCTGCTCAATACCTCGCTCGACGCCCAGCAACGCAAGATGGCCGAGGTCATTCACGGGTCCGCCAGGACCCAGCTGGACATCCTCAACGATATCCTCGACTTCTCGAAGATCGAGGCCGGGCGACTGGACCTGTCCATCGAACCGGTATCAGTCACCGAGATCATGGAGAAAACCCGCAACTCCGTCGCGCCCCATGCACACAGCAAGGGCGTCACCCTGCACTGCGACAGCGCACCCGAGATCCCGGCCTTCGTGCTGGCCGACGCCCTGCGCCTGCAACAGATCCTCACCAATTTCAGCAATAACGCGATCAAGTTCTCCAGTGGCCTGGACCGGCCCGGCGAGGTCTGGATGAGTGCCCGGGTCGCCAGCCGGGAGGGCAACGTGATCAAACTGGACCTGACCGTGCGCGACAACGGCATCGGCATGGGTCAGGACACCATCGACCGTATCTTCCGCCCCTTCGTGCAAGCCGATGCATCCACCACGCGCAAATACGGTGGCACCGGCCTGGGCCTGGTCATCAGTTCACGCCTGACCGAAGCCATGGGGGGGACGATCCGTGTGGACAGCACCCCGGGCAAGGGCAGCACCTTCACCGCCCGCCTGCCCCTGCGCATCGTTCAGGGACACGCAGGCCCACCGGCCTCCCGGGACGTCAACAAGCCGCCCCCCCCGCGCAAGGCGTTCGGCGACCGGAAGGCCGCCATCCGCGGCGGACGCTTGATCCTTGTGGCGGAAGACAACGACACCAACCAGGCGGTGATCGAACAGCAGTTGGCCATGCTCGGCCACCACTGCGACATCGCCGCCGACGGTCGCGCGGCCCTCAACCTGTTTCTCAATGGCCAGTACGGCCTGGTGCTGACCGATATCCACATGCCCCACATGGATGGCTACCAGCTGGCCAACGCGATCCGTGGCGCGGAACGGCAACGGGAGGTCGGGCGCACCCCCATGCTGGCGCTCACGGCCAACGTGATGAAAGGCGAGGCTGAGCGCTGCCGCGCGGCGGGCATGGACGGTTACCTGGCCAAGCCCATCCCCCTCCCCGATCTCGAAGCGGTGCTCAATCGCTGGCTGCCACCCGCTCCCACCCACGAGGGGGGAGACGCAAGGTCCGCCGACACGGACACGGACACGGACACGGACACAGACACAGACACAGACACGGACACTGGCACCGCAACCGGGGCCCGCATTGAAACGGCCCCGGACTCCGTTAACGACGCGGCGGATGCCACACCGGTGTTCGTACCGGGCACCCTCGCCAACATGGTGGGCGACGACCCGGCCGTGCAGGCGCGCCTGTTGAACCGCTTCATCGAGGACAGCGGGGAACGGGCACACAGTCTGCGCAGCGCCATTGCCGACGGCGACACCGCACGCGTGGGCCAGGTTGCCCATGCCATGAAATCCGCCGCGCGCTCGGTGGGGGCCATGCGCCTGGGGCTGCTCTGCGAACAGCTCGAAAAAGCGGGCAAGGCGGGCGATACGCGGGCCGTCAATGCCCTTGCCACGCAATTCGAGGCCGCCCACGCCGCCGCCACCCGGGCCATCCGCGAAGGTCTTCCACAATGAGATTCATGCACGTATCCATGACCAAGCACGGGCCGCACGCACGCGGCCCCGGGGCACGCTCATGAGCACACGCAGCGTATTCCCATCCGCCATCAGCATGGCCCTGCGCACGGTCTGGCCCTTCGCACTGAGCATTCTCATCCTGTTGGCCTCCATGATGGCCAGCCTCGAGATCATGTCATCGGTGCGTGCCTTCGTGGGCGCGGAGAGCATCTGGTCGAAACACCAGAAGCAGAGCCACATCACGCTCGAGACCTACATACACACCCACGACGATAAAGACTTCGCGGCTTTTCGGGCGGCACTCGACGCACTGCTGGCCTATCGCGACGCGCGACGCGAGATGGATAGCAACACGCCGGATCTGGATGTCGCCTACGCGGGCCTCGTCAATGGCGGTACCGACCCGGAGGATGCTCCGAGCTTCGTGCGGATCTATCAGGGCTTCAGGCATACGCCCCTGCTGACGGAAGCGTCCAGGATCTGGGCGGAGACCGATCCGATTCTCACGCGGTTGGGTGCACTCGGTGAGTCGATTCGGCAGCAGATCGTGTCGGGGCATTGGAGCGCAACCGAGCAGGACCGCTATCTGCTCGCGCTGCGGCAAATCAACGACACCCTGACCCCCATGGAGTTCGCATTCTCGAAGGCGGTGGCCCAGTCCTCGCGGCAGGGCCACCGCCTGCTGATCGCCTCGCTGGCGGGCCTCACTGTTCTGCTCATGGGTGCCGGCTTCTTCCTTTCCCAGCGTCTGACCCGCCAGCATATCGCCGCTGTCGATTCGCAACGTAAGCAAGCGGAGTTGAGCCGCGCCATCCTGCGCGGGGCGGGCGACGGCATCCATATCGTGGACGACAAGGGCTGCATCGTTGAGGTCAGTGACTCGTTCTGCTCCCTGCTCGGTTACACGCGCGAGGAGGTGATCGGCATGCACGTCATGAGCTTCGAGGCACAGCACACCCCGGAGGAGGTGGCCGTGCTGATGCAACGGATCAGCGAAGGTGAAGGGGGCAGGCTGATTGTGTCCAAACATCGGCACAAAGACGGTTCACTGATCGACATCGAGCTCAACGTGCGGCCCATGGAGATGGAAGGGCGCCGCTTCATCTTCGCCGCCACCCGGGACATCCGTGAGCGACTGCGGACGCAAAGTGAGTTGCAGCGTTCGCGTAGCCTGCTGCAGACGGTGATCGACCATATCCCCATGCGCGTGTTCTGGAAGGACGCCTCGCTGCGCTACCTGGGCTGCAACCCCGCCTTTGCCCACGATACGGGCAAGAGCAGTCCCGAAGAGCTGATCGGCAAGGACGACCACGCCATGAGCTGGACCGATCAGGCCGAGGCCTACCGGGCCGACGATCAGGCCATCCTGGACACGGGGGTCGCCAAACTCGGTTACGAGGAACCCCAGACCCAGGCCGACGGCAGGACCTACTGGATGCGGACGTCGAAGGTGCCCCTCAAGGACCCGGACGGCCAGGTGATCGGCGTGCTGGGCCTGTACGAAGACATCACCGAGGCCAAGGCCCTGCGTGACGAGCTCGAACGCCATCGTGTGCACCTGGAGGAGCTGGTCAAGGAACGCACCGAGGCCCTCAAGCGGGCGAACCGGGATATCTCCTCCACCCAGTACGCCATGGATCGGGTGGGTATCGGCATCACCTGGGTGGATTTCGACAGCGGGCGCTTCACCTATTGCAACCAGACCGCCGCCGAGCTGCTGGAGTACACCCGTGAAGAATTGCTGGAGCTTACGGTACCGGACATCGACCCCAATTTTCCGGCCTCACGGTTCGCCGAGGTCAAGCAGGAGATCCGTGCGCGCAAACATCTGCGCTTCGAGACCGAGCAGAAAACCAAGAGTGGACGGCTCATTCCCACCGAGGTCTCCATCTACTACCTGGGCGGTGTGGGTGTGGACAGAACCCGCCGCTTCATCGCCTTCCAGACCGATATCAGTGATCGCAAACAGGCCGAGCGGGATCTGCTGGACGCGAAGAACGCCGCCGAAGTCGCCAACCGCTCGAAGAGCGAGTTCCTGGCCAATATGTCCCATGAGATCCGCACACCCATGAACGGTGTGATCGGCATGAGCGAGATGCTGCTCAACACACCCCTGGACGAACAACAGTTGAAGATGGCGCGGGTCATCCACGATTCGGCGCGCAGTCAGTTGGGCATCCTCAACGACATCCTGGACTTCTCCAAGATCGAAGCGGGCAAGCTCGAACTGTCCATCGAACCGTTTGCCATGAACGTGGTGTTACGCCGCACCCTGTCCAACCTGAACAGTCATGCCAGTCAGAAGGGCGTGACGGTGCGCACCACCTTCGACCCCACCATTCCCCCCGCGCTCATGGGCGACAGCCTGCGCCTGCGCCAGGTGTTGATCAATTTCGCCTCCAACGCCATCAAGTTCTCCAGCGGCCTGGAGCGGCCCGGAGAGGTGAACATCGAGGCCTACCGGATCGATGGCAAGGACGACAGGATCTGGATCGAGCTATCGGTACGCGACAACGGTATCGGCATGGACGATGAAACGCTCCAACGTGTCTTCCACCCCTTCGTACAGGCGGACGCGTCCACCACCCGGCGTTACGGGGGCACCGGGCTCGGCCTGGTGATCAGCATGCGACTGATCGAAGCCATGGGCGGCGAAATCCATGCGGAAAGCGCCCCGAACAAGGGCAGCACCTTTTCCGCCCGCCTGCCCTTCGAAGAGGCCGATCCGTCCCAGTTGATAACGGAAAGCGAACCGAACCCGCCCGCACCGGTAAGCGGCGTCATGCCGGACCGCGAGGAGGCCGTGCGCCAAGGGCGCTTGATCCTGGTGGCCGAGGACAACGACACCAACCAGGCGGTGATCGAGCAACAACTGGCGACGCTCGGCTATGCCTGTGACCTCGCGGCGGATGGCCAGGAGGCACTCAATCGTTGGGCCGGGGGCGACTATGCCCTGGTCATATCCGATATCCACATGCCACGGATGGACGGCTATCAGCTGGCCCAGGCCATTCGCGAGGCCGAGAAACAACACGCCCGCGGCCGCACGCCCCTGATCGCACTCACCGCGAATGTGATGAAGGGCGAAGCGGAACGTTGCCAGGCGGCCGGCATGGACGGTTACCTGGCAAAACCGGTGCCTCTGTCCGAACTCAGCGGCCAGCTGACACGCTGGCTGCCCTCGGGCGGCGCACACCGGGCGCCGGAGGAGACACCGCAAACAGCCGGTGATCCAGGGCCCGGGGGCGGGCCTGGGAACGGGCCTGAGAATGGGCCTGGGAACGGGCCTGATGCGGGACCGCCGATCTACGACCCCGGTGCACTCAGCCAGATGGTGGGCGATAACCCCGCGATCCACGCGCGCCTGTTGCGCAAGTTCGTCGACAACGCCCGTGAACGGGCCGCCGACCTGCACAGCGCCCATGCGGCAACCGATCTGGCTATGCTCGCGCTCACCGCGCATTCGCTCAAATCCGCGGCGCGCTCGGTGGGTGCCCTGCGGCTGGGCGAGCGCTGCGAGGCACTGGAGAAAGCCGGGAAGGCCGAAGATGAGCAACGGGTCGCTGCACTGTTCGCGGACTTCCCTGGAATCCTGGACACCGCCCTTGCCGCCATCGACCAGCGCCTTGCGGAGATCGACGGCAAACCCACCTGATCAGGTCCTGGTGCCGACGGCGGCGCCCGATCCGGGGCTCCGCGGTCCGCCCGGCTCCGGGTCAGTAGGCGGACTCTCCGTTACGCAAGGCGTCCACGCGCTTACGCATGGTGGGCTCGGTCTCCAGGGCGTATTCGAGGAAGGTCTGTGCCACCGGCGACAACTCCTTGTTACGCGGATAGACCAGGAACCATTTCCGCTCGATGGGAAAGCCCTGCACATCGAGCACGGCCACGGGGCCGTTCACCCCTTCAAGTGCCAGGGTGTGCAGCGACAACACCGACAGGCCGAGCCCACCGACAATGGCATGCTTGATCGCCTCGTTACTGCCCAACTCCATACGCACCTTGGGCTGCAGGTCTTCGGCGGCGAACTTCTTCAAGGTCGCGTCACGGATCCCTGACCCGGGCTCGCGCAGAATGAAGGCCTCCTCGGCCACACGCGCAAGGGGAATGTTCTTCTGCCCCACCAATTCGTGGTCACGCGGAGCCATCACGTAGAGTGGGTTGGGCGCGAAATTGAACGATTCGAGATCGGACTGGGCCGGGGCCGCGCCCATGACGTAGAGGTCGTCCTCGTTGGCATTGATGCGCTCCACGATGCGATCACGATTGGACACCTTAAGCGCCACATCGATGCCCGGGTACTTCTTGCAGAAATCGCCCAGCACCTCGGGCGCGAAATACTTGGCCGTGGTGATCACCCCCAGGCGCAACCGTCCACGCTTCACCCCTTTGAGGTCGGCGATCTTCATCTCGAGGTTGGCGAGATTCTCGAAGATCCGCCGACAGGACTCGTAAACCACCAGGCCTGCCTCCGTGGGCTTGACGTTGCGCCCCACGGGTTCGAACAGCGGCAGGCCGATGGACTCCGCCAGTTTCTTGATCTGCATGGAGACCGTGGGCTGGGTGAGGAACAACTCCTCGGCCGCGCGCGTGAAACTGCCGTGGCGCACGATGGCCTCGAAGACCTGCAACTGGCGCAGGCTCGCATGCCGGATGAGGTAATCCGGCATGGCGGCGGCGGGTGTGTGGGTCGTCTCTCGGTTCGGGGGCATGGGCTGCCTGGTGTTTTCGTGGTCGGGTTGCGCCCGGGGCGCATCACGGCGTTATGGGGCAAAGAAGCATGCCCCGGTCTGACCACGATGATGATTGCGATCCGCGAATCAATTCATCGACAAAACGTTATGTCTTTAGCGCGGTGGACGTGTTGCACGTGCGTGCAGGGCACGGGCGGGGCCTGTGGGTCGATCGCCTGTGCGTCGATCACCAGGCCGGCCTCAGGGGCGCCGGTTTCCGGTCCAGCCCCGGGCCCGTGCGCGCGGATCAATCCGGCCAGACGCGACGACCGGCACGCGGCCCCTGGAAGGGATCGGACGCACGGGTCGGCTTGGCCTGGCTGGCCGCGCTCGGTTTGGAGGCTGCCTTCGCGGGCGCCGCTTTCTTGGTGGCCGCTTTCTTGGTAACCGCCTTCTTGGGCGCGGCTTTCTTGGGCGCGGCCTTTTTCACCGCTGCTTTCTTCGCGGAGGCTTTCGCCGCCGCGGTATCCGCTGCCGCGGCGGGCTTGGCGGTTGCCTGGGTGCGCGCCTTACGCACCGAGCTCAGCAATTTGTCGGCCGTCTTGTCGTTACTGCTCATGGTGTCAACACCTCATCGATCAATTGATGCAGCTCCGCGCGGGCAGGCTCACCGGCCTTTCCCGTGGCGGCCAGGCTGCGGCCTTCCATCAGGGTGGTGCGGTAGATCACCCGACGGCGAATGGTTGTCTCGGCGGCGTCGATTGCCAGTTCACCGAGGGCCGCGCGCATGACCTGGGAAAGTTTCGTGCGCGGCTCCATCTGGTTGATGACCACCAGCGCGCGCAGCCCGGGGTTACCCAGGCGCGCGCCGTGAATCTGGTCCTCGATACCCAGGGTTGCCCAAAGGTCGAGGGGCGAAGGCTGCACGGGAATCAGTACGGCGTCGGCAACCGCGAGGGCAGCGGCGGTCTGACTGGCGCGCGCCGACGGCGGGCAGTCGATCATCACGTGGGTGTGCGCGGCCTTGGCGTCATCGATCACGGAGGCCAGACGGCGCGAACCGTTGAGCACGCTCAGTCCCTCGATATCACCGGCAATGCCGCCCCACTGATAGCTGGACTGCTGCGGGTCGGCATCAATCAGGGCCACGCTGTCACGCATGGCCAGAGCGGTGGCCAGGTTCACGCACAGGGTGGTTTTCCCGGTGCCGCCTTTGTTACCCGCCAGGGCAATTATGGCCATGGCTGTATGTACCTGGTGCTGGGTCGTCCTGATCCGGTCCGGATCAGGCCTGACCCTCGTCGGCGGCCAATTTATCCATGGCCGCGGCAAAACCGCGCTCACGCTCGGTGAGCTCGTCGCCATCCGCATGGATGGTGATGTTCACATAGTCACGACCGAATCCCATGTCGGGAAACAGATCGATCTCTTCCGAAACCTTGGCGGCACGGTCGAGAAAATCACGCAGGGATGCGTAATCGGGGAATTCGTAACGCCCTTCCAGGCGCAGGGGTCTCTCGCGTTTGTTCCAGTTATCACTCATGAGGTAGGGCTCACAGGGGACTCTTTGCAATGGCAGTGTACGGATGCGGTCACCAGGGTCCGCGGTCGACCGTATGGGGAAACCGCGTCGCTCGTGGCTCGCGATTCTAACGCCATCGACCCCGCGGTTTGCTGGGTTCGACCCACCCCAATTCGCTGAGCCATTCACCCAGCTCACGGGCATGGTTCTGCTCTTCTTCGAGCAGACCCTGGAAGAACATCTTGTCGTCGTGCAGTCCCGCGCGGGCGCAGTGCTGGACGGCGTCGCTGTACAGCTGCACGAGTTCGTTCTCGAACAGCTGGTCATGCAAAAGCAGTTCACGCAGGTCCCGGCCCAGTTTTACCGGGCGCAGGCTGGAGGCATTGGGTGCCGCACCGTGGCCCAGCATGCGGGCAATGATGCGATCCGCATGCCCCATCTCCTCATCGGCTTCCTTGCGCAACCGTTCAGCCGGTTCGGTAAGCCCCCAGGTCGAGACCAGGCGGGCCTGGGTCGCGTAGAGCTGTACGGCGGACAGTTCCATGCTCAGAGCCCGGCCCAGATACCCCAACACGCGCAGATCGGTGCGCGCCGTCAGGGGCTGAGCCGGATTACCGGCCGAAGCCTGGAGATGGCTGTCCATGGACTGACTCGGCTCGGTTCAGCTTTCAGACCGGATCAACCGGGCCTCAGCTGCGCTCCGGGCGGTTGCCATTGGAGGACTCGAGCACCGGCTCAACCTCCTTGTGCGGACGGGCGATGATGTGCGCGGCGACAAGGCCGTCACCGACACGCTCACACGCATCGGCACCGGCGCGCACGGCGGCGTTGACGGCGCCGGTCTCACCGCGCACCAGGACGGTGACGTAACCGCCACCGACGAACTCACGACCGATGAGGCGAACCTCGGCGGCCTTGGTCATGGCGTCAGCGGCTTCGATGGCGGGCACGAGACCGCGGGTCTCGATCATGCCGAGGGCAATGCCGTAGTTTTCAGTAGCCATTGGGCAAACTCCTATCTAGAGGTCGGTTCAGGCGGCGTCGGCGTTGCCTTCGGGCAGCACCGGCTCAACCTCACGATGGGGACGGGCGATGATGTGCGCGGCAACAAGGCCGTCACCCACACGCTCACAGGCATCGGCGCCGGCGCGCACGGCGGCGTTGACGGCGCCGGTCTCGCCACGCACCAGGACGGTGACGTAGCCACCACCGACGAATTCACGGCCGATGAGGCGGACCTCGGCGGCTTTGGTCATGGCGTCAGCCGCCTCGATTGCGGGGACCAGACCGCGGGTCTCGATCATGCCGAGGGCGATGCCGTAGTTTTCAGTAGCCATCTTTGCGTTCTCCGTTAAGGAACAGGGGTCGTGTTTCAGAAATCAGAAGGAGCGCCCCAGGGGAGGGGCGAATGCCAAAGACCGGCCCATGGCGAGCCGACCTCCGGACGAACTCAGTTGCTCTCGAGAACCGGCTCCACCTCGCGGTGGGGACGGGCGATGATGTGGGCGGCAACAAGGCCGTCACCCACGCGCTCACAGGCATCGGCACCGGCGCGCACGGCGGCGTTGACGGCGCCGGTCTCGCCACGCACCAGCACGGTGACGTAGCCACCGCCGACGAATTCGCGACCGATGAGGCGAACCTCGGCGGCCTTGGTCATGGCGTCAGCGGCCTCGATGGCCGGGACCAGGCCACGGGTTTCGATCATCCCGAGGGCGATGCCGTAGTTTTCAGTAGCCATCTTTGCTTCTCCTGTGTTCCCGCCACGCGGGGTGTTGAATCGTGTCAGAGAGTTGTGTGTCGGATTCGGAGGCCGTCAGGCCCCCGCACCGGTATTCGTCGACCTTTCGGCCTCAATGTCCGCGGCGGTCTCTTCCCAGTGGTCGATGATTCCGCAGATGGTCAGATCGGTGAGGATCTCGAAGCCGGCGCCCCAGCGGGCGGCCGAACCGCTCACGGTGAACACCCAGTTGCCCTTGCGGCAGCCCACCGGGTCCACGGCGACGGTCTTCTTGCCGTTGAGATCCTTGACGATGCGCAGGTGCATATGGCCCAGGCCTTCATGGCGGGTCGTGCACACCAGGGTGTCGTCAACCTGTTGGATCAACATCAGGCGGCGCCCCCATCGGAGTCACCATCAGCCCCGCCCTCAGGCTCGGGCGGCCAGTAATCGATAATGCCGACCACGGTCAGGTCACTGGGGTAGGCCTTGCTGCCCGCGGCCTCACGGGCAGCGGAGGAGCCGACGCAGATAACCCAGTCACCCGGCTTGCAGCCAACCGGGTCCACGGCCACGGCCAGGGAGCTGCCGTCACGCACCACCTGCAGGAGTTTGTGCTCCATCTCGGCGATACGGTTGGTCGAGACCAAAGGACGTTCGATCTGACAGATTTTCATCAGTGACTGTCCCCAGTTTCAGGTTGTACGGAGCAACCCAGTAGTTCGAGCGGACCGTCGCCGTCGCAGTCGCGGGTCACCTGCAGCGTGTGCAGCAGGCCCTTCGCGCTGAGGTCGGCGTAGCGGCTGTGCATGGCCTTGGCCACGCGATCGCAATGGGCGGCGGCACGGTCGCGCGCACCCGGAACGGAACCGTGATGGTCGTAGCGGATAACCACCGGGATGGGCAGGCCATGGCGCACGTTCAGACCGGTGAATATCTTCACGCCCACGTCGAGGTCGGCCGTGGCCTCTTCGACGGTGTTCATGTAGGCGAAATACATGAGGTTGCGCAGTTGCACCTCTTCAAAGCCCACGCCGGCGCCGATGAAGCGCTCGGCATGGCCGATATCCGCGTAGTGCTCACCGTGGTAACGACGCACGTATTCGACCTGGTTCAGGTTGTTCGCCAGCAGGCGCGCCGCAAAGCGCACCATGCCCTCGGCCGTGCCGGGATTGGCACTCACCAGGGTGGCCTCGATGCTCGCTTCACTGGGACGCGGGCCCAGTTCCCCGGCATCGGTGAAGCGGTTCAGGTCAATGAGTCCGTCTCCATCGGGCAGGTGCACGCGGATGGCATCGGTATCGGTATCCAGGCCGATGAGCAGCAGGTCGATGGAGGCTCCACAGCAGAAGCTGTTCTCCACCGCGGTACGGAAGTCCTCCAGGCGCGAAAGACCCGCCGCGGCAGCCTTGGCGGTATCTGAACCGTGGGCGGCGCATCCCTGGTGCTCCGGGTCCACCGAGCTGTAGTGGTAGACCACGGACTTGAGATAGCGGGTCGGTGCGTCAGCGGTGTTCGGCACGCCCTCGCGGTGACGGCGCATCTCCACTTCGATCCACTTCGCGAGGCTGTTCTCAACATCGAACATGGCCCCTGCGTGGGAGCGACGACGCACCACCGACTGGGGCAGGCGCAACACGTAACGGATGACGTGGGCCAGGCGGCCATCGGCACACGGCGACATGTCCAGGGTGTGGAAGCCGCATTCCTGCAGGAACTGCTCAAAACGGGCCTCGTCGCCGGTCGCCAGGGGCTGGTGGCTGTGGAACTCGTCGCAGTAGTTGCGGTAGGTGGCGAACACGCTCCAGGCAAACAGGCGACGCATGTCCAGCTGATCCACCCAGGCATCCGCGAGGATGTCATCGGGCAACTCAAAACCGAGGCGTTCGCGTGCGATGGACTGGGCACGGCTTTCAAAGTCGCGCTCGTGTTGCAGGGCCGAGATCTCCTTGAGCACCGGGACGATGCCGTCGAAGCGGGCCTTCACACCCTTCTCGTAGTCGTGCAGACGGGCGTTTTCGTCCCCGGATGCCGCGCGCGGCGTCATGCCGTGGGCGCGATCACCCGGCATGCGGGTGCCGCTGACCGCCGCCCGCGGCGCATCAGGCCGGGGCGCGTCAGGCCGGGCTTCGGCACCGCGCGCACCGGGGCGCGCCATCGGAGCCGGAGGCCGGCCCGCGCCGAGACCCTGCCGCGGCGAACCCGAACGGGTTGCGCCGTGGCGGCCGCTGCGTGGCATGGGGGACATGGTCGTGACTACCTGCTACCGGGCCCGGGCTCAGCCGCGGGCACCCCCGGAGTAGGTGATCAGGGAGCCGGACGCGGTGTTGCCGGAGCTGCCGGTCACCGGGCTCACCGGCTCGGGAACATCCTCGGAGCGACGCATTCCGGCGGCGGGCATCACGCTGCCGGTGCTTCCGCGACGGCTCGGATTGCGGCCTTTGGCGGACATGCCCTCGGTACCGGTCACGCGATCGCCACGGTCCCAGTCATCACCGGTGATACGGGCACCGGCATCCATACCCTCGCCGGAGATGCGCGATTTCACGCGACCGGAAATTTCCGGGGCGGTCTCGGGCGCGGCCATGGGGGCAGGGGCGCCGAAGCGCGCCTCCTCGGTACCGGTCACCTTGCCGTTGGCCATACCAAACGGGCCGGTGATGGAACTGTGTCCGGCCTCGGCACCGGTCACCCGGGAGGTGCCGCCCAGGGTATCGGAGGCGTGGTTCGGAGCCTCGACGCTGAAGTCACCCCAGGGGGTCGCGCCCGCGGCGTTCAGCATCTGGGGAAAATCCGGCGAACCGGGCTCCGCGGCCTGGGCGGGGCAGGCCTGGGCGGCCTGGTCCGCACCCACGTAGGGGGTGCCTGTGGTGTCGTTGCAGGCCCCTTTGTCGGCGCCGGTCATGACACCGCCGATACCCGGCTGCTGGCCGGTCATGGCCTTGCCGTTACGGCGTGCCATGGGGGTCATGCGCGCAGCGGCTTCGCTCTGCTGGGCGGGTTCGCAGAACCCCTGGTACTGGTCGAGACCCGCGTAGGGTGTGCCGGTCACCGCCTTGCACACGCCAGGCTCGTCACCGGTCATCTTGCGGGACGGGCCGGTCATGGTGCCGGTCACGCCTTCACCCTTGAGCGTGGTGGACACGCCCACCTTGGCGCCTTCGGGTTTGGGCGTGGATTCGCAGAAACCTTCGAACTGTTCACGGCCCAGGTATTCGTCACCGGTGATGTTGCGGCAGCTGCCCGCCTCATCGCCCGTCATGTGCTCGCGGCTACCGACGCGGCTGCCGGTCACACGACCGCCGCGCAGGGTGTCCATGGCACCGACCTTGGAGGGCACGGGGCGCTCCTTGTCGGCGGGCTGGACGTACTGATCGCCGGTCAACGCACGGCCTGAGCCGGTCTCGTTGCCGGTCACTTTGGCGGAACCCTCGACCTTCGCGCCGGTGATGCCTTTGCCCTTCTCGGACTTGGACATCGCCACCTTGGCGGGGGACTTCGGGGGCTGGGTGCCGCAGAAGGCCTCGGACTGTCCGGCGGACATGTATTCGGTGCCGGTCACGGTCTTGCAGGTTCCCGGCTCATCGCCGGTGACCTTGGTGCTACGTCCGACCTCGTTACCGGTCACACCATTGCCCCGACTGGTGCTGGTGCGCGCGACCTTGGCGGGCCGACTGGGGTTCGGATCGGTCTGGCAGAACTCGCGGAACACATCGGCGCCCATGTACTCGGTGCCGGTGATGGAGCGGCAGGTGCTGGCCTCGTCGCCGGTCACATCGTTGCTGCGGCCGGTCATGGTGCCGGTCACGGTCTGACCCTGCACGGTCTCGCTGGCACCCACTTTCCAGGGCTGGTCCTTGGCGGCGGCGTTCTGCTCGGCAGCCGGGTTGGGACGCACACGCCCGGTGGGGCGTGCAGCCTTCTCACCGCCCCGGCCACGCTTGCTGCGCTGCTCGCGCAGGGCGATGGCGAGCTCACGGCTGGACAGGTCGGGATTGGTCGCGCGGGCGGTCTGGGCGGCGGTAACGCCGGAGCCGTTGGTACCGGCCTTGCCACGGGTGGACTGGGCCTTGCGCCGGGCAAGAGCCAGGGCGCGGGTGGAACTGGTGCTGGCCACGGTGGCCTTTTTGGCACGGCTCGTACGCTTGCGGCCAACGGCCTTGGCGGCACGGGTCTCGGCCTTGGCGGCGTCTCGACCGCCACAACCGCAGCCGCAATCCTTTTTGTCGGCCTCGGCAGCCTCGTTGGCGGCGGGCGCGCTGGCCTTGGCCTCGGCGGCCTTGCGCAGCTCCTCGGCGTTGCGGGTGCGATCGTTACTGCGATCAGCGGATTTGCCGTGGCGTGACAGCTTCAGGCGACGTTCAAGGGAGGCCTTCTTGGCCGTGCTCGCGGTATCCACGGCAGCGCGGCGGCGCGGGCGATTGCCGGCGGCGGGCGCCGGAGCGCTCTCGGCCACGGGCGCGGGACGACTGGAGGAACGCGCGGGACGGGCCACGACGGTGGCGTCGGACTCCGGCTTGGCCGGACGGATTCGACGCGAACCGGATGTCGCTTTCGCGCCCAGGGCGGCCTTGCCTCCCGTGGAGAGGGCGCGGCGGCGCTCAAGCGCCAGTTCACGGCTGCTCGGCTTGGCTGTTCCGGTGTTGCTCATGATGTTCCCGCTTTGAACTTCGTTTCGACTGGGGGCGCCCCGAATCACGGGCCACCCTTCTGAATGTTTGGGCAGGCCCGCACCCTGAGGTGCGGGCCCGCAATGCGGATCGGGCCCGGGGCCTTAACCGCGACCTTCGAAGACGACGAAGGACACGCCCTGGCTCTGGCTGTAGTTGTCATAGCCGAGAATGCGGACGTGGTGGTCGGGGTAGGCCCGACGGCAGGACTCAAGCTCGTTCACGACGTTGTCCAGGTTCTGCTCGCCGAAGAAGGGGAGCTTCCACATGGTCCAGTAGTGCTCGGAGGCCTGGGACGGATGGGTGTGCTCGATGGCCGGGGTCCAGCCCTGAGCGATGAGATAGGCGATCTGGTCGTAGACCTCTTCCTGGGTCAGCTTGGGCAGAAAGCCGAAGGTCTCCAGGGTGTTGGCGGTCTGGTAGTCGCCCATGTTTGCGGCGTTGGACATGGTTCTATCCTCGTGGATGTTGGGTTCTTCAGTTCGATCAGTACTGATGCGGGCCGGTCAGGCCGATCAGTTGACGTCCAGCTTGTCGACGGTGTCGAACTCGAACTTGATCTCTTTCCAGGTCTCCATGGCGATGGCCAGTTCGGGACTGGTGCGCGCGGCCTCGGTGAGGATGTCGCGGGCTTCCTTCTCGATCTCGCGACCTTCGTTACGGGCCTTGACGGAGGCTTCCAGGGCGACACGGTTGGCGGCGGCGCCAGCGGCGTTGCCCCAGGGGTGACCCTGGGTACCACCACCGAACTGCAGCATGGAGTCATCGCCGAAGATGGTGACCAGGGCGGGCATGTGCCACACGTGGATACCACCGGAAGCGACGGCGAACACGCCGGGCATGGAGCCCCAGTCCTGATCGAAGAACACGCCGCGGGAGCGGTCTTCAGGGACGAAGGATTCACGCAGCTGATCGACGAAGCCCAGGGTGGACTGACGGTCGCCTTCCAGCTTGCCGACCACGGTACCGGTGTGCAGGTGGTCACCACCGGACAGACGCAGGCACTTGGCCAGGACGCGGA